>DATFWW010000149.1:0-9567 GCA_035258825.1 Myxococcota bacterium | reverse complement strand
CGCTCGGCGCTCGCCAACACGAGCCGGCCCGCGTAGCCGCGTCGGCGCAGCGCCTCCGCGCAGCGGATCCCGGCGAGCGAGCCGCCGGCGATGACGATCGTTTCGAGCGGCAGAGAACCTCCGGGATCAGTCGGGGACCGGGCGCGCACGATAGCGCTCCTCTCCCGCCCGCCCGGGTGCAGCAAACCGACTGCAGCACGGCGCGGCGCGGTGCAGTCCGCGCACTGCACCGCGGGCGCCGCCATCGCTCCAACCCGTTGATTTTGCTCGCAGCCGGCTTCGGGCACACGGCTTGCTCTCGGAGCCGGCCATGACCTGCTTGGGATTCCGGGTGCGAGCCGCCCATACTGACTGCGGAGGCGCCATGGCGCGCGATTCCTGGGACGAGGACGACCGCGAGGAGTTGCGCGACGCGCGGCGGCGGCGGCGGCGCCGGCGCCATCGCTCGGGCCCGCTGCTCTCGGACGACGAGCGCGCGTATCGCGAGGCGACGCGGCGCGCCAAGCGGCGGATCGGCTTCTTCTCGCACCTGATCGCCTACGCGGGCGTGATCATGCTGCTGAGCATCGAGCCCGGCGGGGGCTTCGCGAGATTCGTGGCGGTCGGGTGGGGCATCGGCCTCGCGTTCCATTATTTCGGCACGTTCGTCGCCCCCGACCTGCGCAAACGAATCATCCACCACGAGGTCGAGCGCCGGGTCGCATCCGACGTGTCGCGCGAGCGCCGCGCGCTCGAGAATCGCCACGTGCGCTCGCTCGAGGACCTCTCCGCGCAGGTCGCGCACGAGATCCGCAACCCGATCACCGCCGCGAAGAGCCTCGTGCAGCAGATGGGTGAAGACCCGACCTCGGCCGAGAACGTCGGCTATGCGAAGGTGGCGCTCGAGGAGCTCGACCGCGTCGAGCGCTCGGTCGCGCACCTGTTGCGTTATGCGCGGGAGGAGGACCTCCGGCTCGCGGACTTGTCGCTCGGATCGGTGATCGACTCCGCACTCGAGACGCTGCGCGACCGCATCGCCGCACAGCGTGTCCGGCTCGTGCGCGAGGAAGGCCACGGCGGCGCCGTGCGCGGCGACGCGGAGAAGCTGCGCCGCGTGGTGATCAACCTGGTCGGCAACGCACTGGACGCGTTCGAGGAGCGCCGCCCCGCCGATCCGACGCTCGAGGTGCAGGACGGCGAGAACCTGGCCGGCACCGAGTGCTGGCTGCGCGTGCGCGACAACGGCCCCGGCATGGATGCGAGCAAGATCGCACAGATCTGGAGCCCGTTCTTCAGCTCGAAGGCGTCGGGCACCGGGCTCGGGCTCGCGATTGCGAAGAAGGTGGTGGAAGCGCACGGCGGCACGATCGAGGTGGAGTCGCGGCCGGGCGCCGGCGCGGAGTTCACGATCACACTGCCGAAGTCGCATGCGGAGGGCCGCGCGTGAAGCCGCGCATCCTCGTCGTGGAGGACGAGCGCGCGATCCAGATCGCGCTCGCGGGCCTCCTGGGCCGCGCTGGGTACGACGTGTCGATCGCGGGCGGAGGCACCGACGCGATCGCGATGCTCGAGGCCGCCGCCTACGACCTCGTGCTCACCGACCTCGCGCTCGGCAGCGGCCCGTCGGGCATGGACGTGCTCGGCAAGGCCAAGGCGCTGCGGCCCGAGACCGCCGTGGTGATGATCACCGCCCACGGGTCGGAGAAGATCGCCGTGGAGGCGATGAAGGCGGGCGCCGAGGACTATGTCCCGAAGCCGTTCGACAACGACCAGATCCGGCTCGTCGTGTCGCGCGCGCTCGAGCGCACACGACTCGCGCGCGAGAACCGTCTGCTGCTCGAGCGCGTCGAGCGCGAGTACGGCTTCGAGAACCTGATCGGATCGGGCGCCGCGATGCAGCGCGTGTTCGCGGCGATCCAGAAAGTGGCGGAGACCGATCTCACCGTGCTCGTGCGCGGCGAGAGCGGAACCGGCAAGGAGCTGGTCGCGCAGGCGATCCACCAGCGCAGCGCGCGCCGCGACCGCCCGTTCGTCGCCGTGAACTGCGCGGCGATCAGCCCCGAGCTGGTGGAGAGCGAGCTGTTCGGCCACGAGAAGGGCGCGTTCACGGGCGCCGACGCGCGGCGACAGGGCCGCTTCGAAGCCGCCCACGGCGGCACGATCTTCCTCGACGAGATCGGAGACATGGCGCCGGAGACCCAGGCGAAGGTGCTGCGCGTGCTCCAGGAGCGATCGTTCGAGCGCGTCGGCGGCACCGCGCCGATCGAGGTGGACGTGCGCGTCGTGGCCGCCACGCATCGCAACCTCGAGCAGGAGGTCGGGCGCGGGGCGTTCCGCGAAGACCTCTACTACCGCCTGCGCGTGGTGGAGCTCGCGCTGCCGCCGCTGCGCGAGCGCAGCGAAGACGTGCCCGCGCTCGCGGTGCGCTTCCTCGCGCAGGTGTCCGAGCGGCTCGGCCGCGCCACCCCGCGCCTCGGCGACGGCGGGCTCGCCGCGCTCGTGCGGCACTCGTGGCCGGGCAACGTGCGCGAGCTGCGCAATGTGATCGAGCAGGCCGCCGTGCTCGCGGGCGGGCCCGTGCTCGGCGAGGCGGACCTGCGACTCGATGGCGCGCCCGCGAATGCGCCGCCGGACGATCCCGCCGCGGGCAGCGCCGGGCTGCCGTTCGCGGAGGCCAAACGCCGCGCCGTGGAGCGCTTCGAGCGCGCGTTCCTGCTCGACGCGCTGCGCGCGTGCGACGGCAACATCTCGCGCGCCGCCGACAAGGTCGGCATGGTGCGCCAGAGCCTGCAACAGAAGATCCGCGAGCTCGGACTGAAGTCCGAGGACTGGGGGAACGAATCATGAACCCGACGATCGATCGACCGCATGGCATGCTATTCCGCTTCGCGCACCTCGTGCGCGTGGCCTGCGGCGGGTGGCTGCGCCGCAGCGAACGCCGCAATCCGGCCGCAGTCTACGAGCAGGCGATCGAGGACCGCACGCGCCAGTACCGCGATCTCAAGGAGGCCGTCGCGGGAATCCTCTACATGCGCAACAAGCTCGAGGGCGAGATCCACGAGCGGCGGATCGAGCTGGCGCGCCTGGAGGAGGACGTGCGCGCGGCAGTGGGTCGCGGCCAGGACGAGCTCTCGCTCACGCTGATCGAGCACAAGCAGCGCCTCGCGGAGGACCTCGAGCGCGCCGAGCGCGAGCTCGATGCGGTGCGCCGCGAGGCCGACGAGGCGAAGGCCAACCTGCTGCGCTTCCGCGAGGAGCTGCGCAGCCTCTCGCGCGAGAAGGGGCGCATGCTCGCCACGCTCGCGAATGCGGTAGCGCGGCGCCGCCTCACCGAGGCGCTCGAGGGCCTCTCGGTGGACGCCGACGTGCGCGCGCTCGACGGCGTGCGCGAGCGGATCGCGCGGATCGCCACTGAGGGCCAGCTCGACCGCGAGCTCGCCGGCGCCGACGAAGCGCTGCGCCGCCGCGTGCGCGCGATCCGCGAGGACGCGCGGCTCGAAGCCGCGCGCCGCGAGCTCGCCGAGCGCAAGCGCGCGTTCGGCGCCCGCGCGTTGTCGAGCTAGCGAACGCGGGCGGTGCGGCGCGCGCGCAGCGCGAGCGCGAGCAGCCCGAACCCGACCATAGCGGTGGGCGACGCCTCGGGCGTGATGAGCGTGGTCGTGACGTTCACGAAGTGGCCGTCGGCGGACTGCGTGCGGGCGAGACCGCCAGCGCCGGGATAGTCGTCGGCCGTCACGCCCGTGATGCCGCCGTTCTCTCCCATGCGGATGGCGTTCTCGTCGTGGTTGCTTGTCGCGCTGCCGGTCCAGGTGAACCGCAGCGTGATCGTGCGCGAGAGCGCGTTGTCGGTGATCGAGAGCGTGGTCCCGCTCTGGTTGATGTCCGTGCTGACCGTGGCGCCGCCCGAGAAATTGAGCGTGGCGAGTGCGAGCGTTCCGTTGATGGCCCCGTCGACGTACCCGGTCATCGCACCGAGCGTGGACGTGCCGGTTCCGGCCGCATCGTCGTCGACGTTGGTGAACGCGCCGAGCCGCAGCGTGTTGATGTCGACCCGGTAGTTCGCACCGGTCGGGTTGTCGATCGTGAAGCTGATCGAGTAATCGACGTTCGCCGAGGCGGTGAAGGCGGAGCCGTTGCTATCTCGATCCGACGCGACCAGCCACGAATAGCGGGTCTGGAACGAGACCGCCATTCCGATCGTATCCGACACGGGGCCCGACGGCGCCATGGACACGTTCGTGCCGCTCTCGATGTCGGACCGCGACTGGCCCGTGTTCACGAGTGTGTCCGCCGTGTTTGCGGGCGGTGCGGCGACCGTCATGGTGAGGTTCGTGATGTTCAACGCGCCGGCCGCGGGCGCGAGCAACAAGGCCGCCGCCGCTCCGCAGATCCCGCGCGACAGAATCCGAACTACCGCCATGATTGGTCCGCCTTCCGGCAAACCAACGGCGGATTAGGGGCAGCCCTTGAGCGGTTTCTGAGGAAAAATGCCCCCTAGCGAGGGTCGGCTTCTCCCCAGCATTGGAACGACCCGAAGAAGCGCGCGACCGCCGGATCGGAGGCCGGCGCGCGGGCCATGCCCGTGACGATGTAGAGCCGCCTGCCCACGAGCACCGCGAGCGCGCGCTCGGAAAGCCGAGCTTCTCCGGGGAGCTGGTAGGTGAAGTCGCGCGCGGGTGAACCCCGCACCTCGAGCGCGTGGCCCTCGAGCAGCGCGCCACCCGTGTCGCGCAGCACGCCCTCGCGCGCCTGGTCGAGAATCCGGTCGTCCGACACGAGCGCCGCGGCGACCGGCGGGAGTTCGTGCATCTCCACCGCGAGCAGCGCGTCGCCGACGCGCCGCCAGTACTTGGTCATCGCGACCGAGCCGACCGGCGTCCAGTGCGAGTCGCGCTCGACCGCGGGCCCGCCCGGGAACTCCACCGCGAAGCGCCCGTCCGGCGGTGCGAATACACTCCACTCGGCCGCGCGCGCGGGCGCGATCGCGAACAGCGAAATCAGGACGAGCTCAGCCGCGCACCAGGTTCGCGAGGATCGCATCGATCGCCTTATCGGCAATCGCGGTCATCTCCGCGTCGGTCCGATCCTGGATCGGGTGCTCCACGTACACCGCCGCCGGATCGGCGCCGAGCGCGCGCGCCTGTGCCACCGCACCATCGATGAACTCCACCGTCGCCACGAAGACACTCGGCACGCCGCGGGCCTCGAGGTCCACCGTGTCGTGCACACTGCACGACGTGCAGCTGCCTCAATCCGCGAGCGCCTCGACCACCGCGTCGCAGTGCACCGCGATCTCCTGGCGCAGGTCGGGCGGCGCGGGCTTGGTGAAGGTGGGCTTGCGGTAGCGCGCCACCTCGGCGCCGCGCTCGCGCAGGCGCTGTTCGAGGCGGTCGAGGAACACGTCGCCGCGCGCCTTCGAGATGTCGAGCAGTCCGACGCGCCGCCCCTGGAGCGCTTCGAGGCGCGGAAGCCGCTCGCGCTGCGCGGGCGCGTGTTCGTGGGTGGGATCTAGGACGAGCCGCGTCACGTCTGTTCGACTCCGCTCGCTAACTGATGGTCTTCGCTCGTCGGCTCGCTGCGCGAAACTTGCGCTCGCTGCGCGCCTTCGGCTTTCACCGGATCTCCCGCATCACGGGCGCGCTGCCGACGGCACCGGAGGCCCAGCCGCCGATCATCGCAGAGAAGAGTCCGGCACCGCCACCGCAGTGCGCGATCAAGAGGCCGCCCGGCCGGAACTTCGGCAGCGTCGCGTTCGCCACCGACTCGGGCAGGCCCTCCGCGATACCGCCCGCGCCGCGCACGAGCTCGCGGCCGGGGATCTGGAGCAGCTCGGTGATGCGCGCGATCAGGTCGGCCTTGCTCCAGCCCGCCTCGCGGAAGATCCGCGCGTGCTCGGGCCCGATCGCGAGCAGGCAGTCGAACGCGAGCACGAGCTTCGGGTGATGGAGCGTGCGCAGGTTCACGGCGTAGGTGCGCGCGAGCGAGTCGGGATCGCGCGAGAGCTGATCGACGATGCAGCGCGGGCCCTCGCCCGTGAAGAGCGTCACCGCATCGGTGCCGGGTGCGGCGCCGAAGTCGCTCGCGAGCGGTGTCCACGGCGAGCCCTCCTCGTCCTCCGCGAAGCAGAAGCCGAGCTTGCCGGGATTCCCGTGCGTGGCGCGGTCCACCTCGCCGGGCCGCCCACCGCCGACGTTGCGCACCACGAGCTGCAGCGCGCGCCCGATCGTCGCGTTGGCGCGGTTGCCCTGGCCAAACACGTTCTTGCCCGAGTTCATCGCTATGCGCCGCCGGATCGGCCCGTTCACGATCACCACGGGGCCCACCGGCATCGTCGTGGCGAGCACCCCGTGGATGTTGAACTCGTCGGTGCAGACCGCTTCGACCGCCGCGAGCACGACGGGCAGGTATTCGGGTAGGCAGCCCGCCATCACCGCGTTGATCGCCACCTTCTCGACGGTGGCGGGCGCGAGGTCGGGCGCGACGACTGCGACGATCTCGTCGGGCGCGCGCGCGGTGCCGGCGAGCATCGCGAGCACGCGGCGCTCGGTCGGCGCCACCACGGGCAGGCCGTCGGTCCAGCCGCGCGCGAACAGCGCCTCGGGCTCGTCCTCGAGCGGCGCGAGTGCTATGCGACGCGCGGCCAGCTTGTGCGCCTCGAAGCGCACGGCGAGCTCGGGCGCGACGTCGGGGTCGACACTCCTCGATCCACAGCCCGGCCGCCACTCGGGCAGGCCGGCGCCCAATCCCGCGATGCCCGTGAGCTTCTCCCAGTCGCCGCGGTGCCACCCGACCGCGCGCTCCACTTCGGCGCCGTTCACGACGCGGATCAGCGTCGGCACCGTCTCGATCTGGTGGTGGTAGGAGACGGCGAGGCCCGTGTCGTCCTCGGGCGCGAGGCCTTCCGGGAAGCCGAGGTCGTCCTGCGTGTAGACGGTGAGCGCGGTGCGCGCCGCGAGCTCGCGCAGCACCGGCGCCACGGTCACGCAGGTGGGGCACTCGCGCTTCACCACCGCCACGAGTCCGGACGGCAGGACGGGGATGCGCAGAGCAGCTCCAGTCGACATCGCGGTCATCATACTCCGCGCGGGAGCGGACGGGTCAGCGGTGCGCGGGACAGTCCCCCTGCTCGGGGGCGCAGCCCCAGGCGCGCCGCGCATCGGTCTCGTAGCGCTCTTGCGCCGCGAGCAGCCGCTCGCGCAGCGCAGCGCAGTCGCGCTCGTGGTCCGCGGGCTCAGCGAGGCATTGCTCGTACGCTTCGCGCGCGGCGGCGACGTCGCGGCGCTCGCCGGAGACGCAGCCGACGGCGGCGAGCACGAGGGCGACGGCGATCGCGCGGCGAGCGATCATACGTTGAACCGGAAATGCACCACGTCGCCGTCCTGGATCACGTACTCCTTGCCCTCGATCCGCAGCGCTCCGGCCTCCTTGCACTTCGCCTCGCTGCCGTACTTCAGCAGGTCCTCGCAGCGGATCACCTCGGCGCGGATGAAGCCGCGCTCGATGTCGCTGTGGATCTTGCCCGCCGCGCGCGGCGCGAGCGTTCCGCGCGGGACCGGCCACGCGCGGCACTCGTCAGGGCCCGCGGTGAGCATGCTGATCAGGTCGATCAGCGCGAACGCGGCGCGGATGAAGCGGTGCACCGCGGGCTCGGCGAGCCCGATCGAGTCGAGGAACTCGCCCTGCTCCGACGCAGCGAGCTGCGCGATGTCCATCTCGACGCGCGCCGAGAGCACGACGAGCCCGAGCCCGCGCTCGGCGGCCGCGCGCGCCAGCGCCTCGGGCGCGGGCGCCGCGACGTCGCCCTCCGCGACATTCAGCACGAGCAGGAGCGGCTTCGCCGTGAGCAGCGCATAGCCCGCGAGCGACTTCTGCTCCTCGTCGGTGAGCCCGAGCGAGCGCACCGCGCACTCGCTCTCGAGCGCCTGCTTCACGCGCTCGAGCAGCGCGAGCTCGCGCGGATTGCTGCGATCCTTGGCGAGCCTGGCCACGCGCTGCTCGACGAGCTCGAGGTCGGCGAGCAGCGTCTCGGTTTCGAGGCCCGTGAGTTCCGCGAGGGGATCGCCCGGCTCGCCCGCCGCGTCCGGGAACGCGCGCAGCACCTGGCACAACGCATCGACGTTTCGCATCGCGACGAGCGCGGCGCGGTCGAGCCCTTCGCCCTTCCCCGCACCGAGATCGCTGAACGTGATCTCGGCGTAGGTGGTCTTCTTCGGATCGTAGAGCGCCGAGAGCGCGTCGACGCGCGCATCGGGCACCTTCACCGCGCCGAGGTTCGCCTTTCCCGCGCCGAACCCCGTGGCGACGTCGAGCCCGGTGAGCGCGCCGAACACGGTGCTCTTGCCCGCGCCGGGAAATCCGACGAGTCCGATCTTCATCGCGCGCCGACGCTAGCGCTCTCTGAGGCCCGCCTCGACCAGCGGATCGATCTCGTTGAAGTTCTGCAGCGACCACACCGCGCCGCGCGGGCCGAGCGGACGCGCGTGAACCACGGAGTAGGCGGCCAGCTCGCTCTCGAAGCGCAGCCACTCCCACGGAACCGGCGGCACGTCGAGCAGGTGGGCGAGCGCAACCGCGTTGGTCCCCCCGTGCGCCACCACGGCGATCTGCGCGGGCGCTCCCACGAGGTCCCACTGCGTGAAGTCGTGCCCGGGATCGCGCCGTGCTCGCAACCCGTGGCGCGCGAGCAGGTCGGCGAGCGCCGCGGTCACGCGCGCATGGAAGTCGCGGAATGCCTCGGCGCCGGGCCAGCCGCTCCAGTGCTGCGCGAGCGGCCGCTGCGACGCCTCCGTGAAATAGCGGTCGACGGCGTCCTGCGAGAGGCCGCCCACGTTCACGCCGATCTCGGCGAGCCCGGGCAGCGTCACGGGCGCGATCCCGGTCGCGCGCGCGAGCGGCTCGGCTGTCTCCTGCGCGCGGCGGTACGGGCTCACGTAGATCGCATCGACGCCCGCAGCGGCGATCCGCGCCGCCGCCGCGCGCGCCTGTGCGCGGCCGTAGGGCGTGAGGCCGGGATCGGGCACGGAGGCGCCGCCCGTGGGCACCCAGTCGGGCTCGCCGTGCCGCAGCAGCGTCACGCGCGCGTGCGGGTCGCCCCGGCGCCGCGCTTCGCGCGTCGCCGCATCACCGGGCCGCGGCGGATCGACCGTCAATGCAATTCGACGACGCGCGCGCCGGGCACGCCGCGGAAGCGCTCGGGCGAGCAGGTCAGCACGATCACCTGACTCTCGTCGCCCGCGGCCGCGAGCAGCGGGCCGAGTGCGGCGAGCCGCTCCGGATCGGTGTGGCCGAGCGCGTCGTCGAGCCACAGCGGCACGCCGCCCGCGAGCTGCGCGGCGGCGAGCCGCACGAGCATCGCGAGCTGCTCGCGCGCGCCCGCGGAGAGCTGGCTCGCGAGCAGGCTCTTGCCGCCGAGAATCCGGCGCACGGGCGCCAGATCCTCGCCGAGCTCGACCGCGAAATCCGCGCCGTAGAGCGGGCTCCCGAGCCGCGCGATCGTGTCGGCGAGCGGCGCCGCATAATGGCTGCGCGCGGCGTCGCGTTCCTCGCGCATCACCTCGAACAGCCGGCGCGCGGCGTTGGCGCGGCGGG
>DATFWW010000148.1:0-9074 GCA_035258825.1 Myxococcota bacterium | reverse complement strand
AGGTCGCGTCGATCGTTTCGGGCATTCCACCCGAGGACGGCGAGCTGCTCTACCGGCTCGTCCAGCGCTTCTTCACCCACGAGGAAGGCGTCGACGGTATGAGCGCCGACGGCCTCGCGGCCCAGTCGGAGATGTTCGAGTACTTCACGGCGTTGACGGCGCGACGGCGCGCGCAGGGGACCGCAGGTGCCGACCCGCTCGACGTGCTGATCGAGCTCGAGCAGGACGACCAGCGACTCGACGACTTCGTGATCGCCTCGAACATGACGCTGTTCCTGATCGGCGGCTCCGAGACCTTCCCGAAGGTGTTCGCGAACCTGGCGCGGCGCCTCTACGAGCATCCGAGTCAGCGCGCAGCAGTCGCCGCGGACCCGAGCCTCGCTCCCGACGCGATGACCGAGGCGCTGCGCTTCGACATGCCGACGCAATTCCTCGGGCGAACGGTGGTGCGCGACGTCGAGCTCCGCGGCGAGAAGCTCCGCGCCGGCGAAGTGGTGCTATTCCTGTACGCATCCGCCAACCGCGACCCGCGCGAATTTTCCGACCCCGACACCTTCGACATCGGGCGCCGCCCACCCCGAATCCTCAGCTTCGGCCACGGGACGCACGCCTGCCTCGGCATCCACACCGCCAAGGCCGAGGGCCGGATCGCGCTCGAGGAGCTGTTGCGCCGCGATCCCGAGTACGAGATCGACCTGGCCGGCGCGGAGCGGCTGCGCACCGAATTCGTGCAGGGATTCGCGCGCCTGCCGGTGCGGCTGCGGGCATAGGCGGCGAGCGCCGCGAAGCGGCGCACGCGAGTCAGACCGCGTTCGCGAGCGGCTCGCCGCGCGCCCAGCGCGCGAGGTTGGCGAGGAAGAGCTCGGCCTGGCGTGCCTGATTGCCCGCGGAGAGCGCGGCCGCGTGCGGCGTCACGATCACGTTCGGGAGCGCCCACAGCGGAGAATCCCCGGGCAGCGGCTCGACCTCGAATACGTCGAGATAGGCGCCCGCGATGCGGCCCGACTGCAGCTCCGCGGTGAGCGCCCGCTCGTCGACGATCTCGCCGCGCGCCACGTTGATCACGTGCGCGCCGTCTGGCAGCAGCGCCAGGGCGGCGGCGTCGATCCAACCGCGCGTCTCGTCGGTCAGCGGGCACGCGAGCGCGAGCCAGTCCGCGCGCGGCAACACCTCGCGGAGCCGCGCGGGGGGCACCAGCTCGTCGGCCCGGAGATCTTCGCGCGCGGCACTGCGCCGCACTCCGACCACGCGCATCCCGAGCGCGCGCGCCAGGCGCGCGATCTCACCCCCGATGCCACCCAGGCCGACTACGACGAGCGTCTGACCCGCCAGGTCGAGGGGCGGCGCGACGGCGCCCGCCTCGAGCCAGCACCGCTCGCGCTGCGCGGCACCGAAGCGGGGCAGGCGGCGCGCAAGAGCGAGCAGGGCGGCGATCGCGCTGTGGGCGATCGGCACAGCGCTGGCTCCCGGCGAGTTGGTGAGGCGCACGCCGCGCTCGAGCAGGCGCGCGAAGATCGGGTGGTCGGTGCCGGCGTTGAAGCAGTGCACCCAGCGCAGCTTGTCGGCCGAGAACGCCGCTGCGAAGAACGACGCGGACCAGGTCGGGTGGATGTCGCCGGAGAAGTAGGCGAGCTCGATGCGCTCGGTGGCGGCGCGATCGAGCCGCGCCGCGGGGTCGGCGGGCAGCGCGATCGGCTCGAGGTCCGCCCCCGTCGCGCACACGAGCGCTGCGACTCGGTCCCCATAGCGGCGCACGAACTCGGGCCCGGCCAACAGCCCCGCCACCGGATCAGCCCTTCTGCGGCTGCGGCGGCGGCGCGCGCAAAGCCCTGCGCTCGTCAGCGAGCTTTTTCGCCTTGGCGAGAAGCGAGGGGGGCAACTTCTTCTCCATTTCCTTCACTACCTCCCTTGCGTCGGGGACGTCGCTCGCAGCGAGCCACGCGTAGCCCTCGACGTAGTTGGTAGTCGTTCCCTTTCCCTGGAGGTAAGCCATGCCCAGCTTCGCCTGGGCATACGGCTGGCCCTGCTGGGCGGCGAGCTTCCACCACTTGACCGCCTCGCGCGGGTCCGCGGCCATGCCGCCGCGGCCCTCCTCCGCAAATCGACCCAGGCCCCACTGCGCACCGGAATCGCCGCGCTTCGCGGCCTTCTCGAACAGCGCGCGCGCGGCGGCGTCGTCCTGCGGAACGCCCGGCCCCCCGCTGGCGAGCAGGGTGGCGTAGGGCACCTCGGCCGCCTGCTCGCCGGCGTCGAGCGCGGCGCGAAACCACTTCGCGGCCTGAGCGGTGTCGACCGGGACGCCCGCTCCCGTCGCGTACATCGTGGCGAGGGTCATCTGGGCCATGGTATGTCCGGCCTGCGCGGCGCCCTCGAGCGCGCGCAGCGACGCCCCGGGATCCTTCGCGACGCCGTCGCCGCGCGAATAACGCGCCGCCATCTCGGAGAGCGCGATGGCGTCTCCGAGCTCCGCGGCGCGCTGGTAGAGGCGCAGCGCCTCGGCGGGGTCGGCCTCGGTGCCGCGCCCTTCTGCGGTCATCTTCGCGAGGTTCGCGAACGCGGGCGCGAAGCCCGCGTCGACGGCGCGGCGATACCACTCGACCGCGTGGCGATCGTTGTTCTTGCGCGCCACCGCCGCCACCTTTTCGAGCTGCTCGGCCACATCCGGCACGTGCTGGCCGCTGCCCGTGGTGTAGAAGGCGATCTGCTCGGCAGTCTCCTCGTCGGGGAGCAGACCCTGCGAGTAGAGGACACCGAGCTGATTCATCGACGCGGGCCGCTTCTGCTCTGCGGCGAGCCGGTACCACTTCGCCGCCTCGGTCGGGCTCGCGTCGGCGCCGCGGCCGGTCTGGTAGATGATCCCGAGCGCCTCCTGCGCGGGCGCATATCCCCGGTTCGCCGACCGCTCGTACCAGCCGCGCGCCTGGGCGAAATCCTGCTCCACGCCATTGCCCGCCGCATAACGGTCGCCTAGCGCGTGCTCGGCCGCTGGCTGGCCCGCTTCGGCAGCCGTGCGCAGCCAGCGCAGCGTCGCCTCGGCGTCGATTCCGCCGGCGCCCTGGGCTCCGACGCGCGCGAGCTCCCACGCCGCGTCCGCGTCGCCGTGCTCTGCCGCGCTCTTGAGCAGCGCGAGCACCTCGGCGTCCTTGCCTGGCTGACGCGCGAGGCGCCGCGCCTGCTCGAGCTGGCCGCGCGGATCGCCCGCCTGCGCTGCGCGCTCGATCCACTTCGCGGCCTCTGCCTCGTCGCCGCCCGCGGCGAGGATCCGCTCGGCGAGCATCGCCTGCGCGTGCGCGTCGCCCGCTTCGGCCGCGGCGCGCAGCCAGCGCTCGGCGCGCGCCGCGTCTTCGGGTCCCGCGCGCTCCCCGTACATCGCGACGAGCCGCATCTGCGCCGCGACCGATCCGTTCCCGGCCGCCTTCTCGAGCCAGACGAACGCCTCGTCGAGATTGCGCTCCACGCCATTGCCGGCCGCGTACCGCTCGCCCAGCGCGCGCTGCGCGTCGGACGACCCGAGCCTCGCCCTCCAGCGCGTGCGGTCGACCTGGTTGCAGGCGGTCGTTGCGAGCAGCGCGACCGCGGCGATCGCAGCGGAGACTCGGCGAGCGGACATCGGCGCGATGCTAGCTCGTCCAGCCGGTGGTACGTTCGCGGCCCCGGAGCGATCGTGAAGTTCGTCGTCTCGGCCGCGTTCAACGATCCCGATCATCTGCTCGAGCTCGCGGCGTCCGCCGAGCAATGCGGGTTCGAGGCGATGGCGTTCCCGGACCACGTCGTGCATCCGGAGAAGCTCGACACGCCCTATCCCTACACCCCCGACGGCTCGCGCCGCTGGTCGGCGTTCACGCCGTGGGTGGACCCGTGGGTCGCGATCGGCGCGTGCGCCGCGGTGACCACGCACCTGCGCTTCACGAACAACGTCTTCGTGCTCGCGATGCGCAACCCGTTTCTCGCCGCGAAGGCGATCGCCACCGCCGCGGCGTTGTCGCGCGGCCGCGTGACGCTCACGCTCGGCGTCGGCTGGTCCAACGTCGAGTACTCACTGCTAGGGCAGGACTTCCGCACCCGCGGCAGGCGCACCGACGAGATGATCGAAGTGCTGCGCAAGCTCTGGACGGGACAAATGGTCTCCCACGCGGGGGCGTTCTACCGATTCGACACGCTCGAGTCGAATCCGGTGCCCCCCTCGCGCATCCCGATCTGGGTCGGCGGCATCTCCGATGCCGCGCTGCGCCGCGCCGCGCGCAACGATGGCTGGCTCTCGGACCTTCAGTCCACCGCCGAGATCGAGACCTGCATCGACAAGTTGCGCCATTTCCGCGCGGAGCAGGGGCGCGCCGGCGACCCGTTCGACGTGATGGCCAGCGCGAGCGACGCGTTCACGCTCGACGGCTATCGCCGCCTCGCGGACATCGGCGTGACCCACGTGCTCACACTGCCCTGGATCTTCACGCACGGGGACACGAAAGTGTTGCGCGAGAAGAAGGACGGCATGCGGCGGTTCGCGGACGACGTGATCGCCCGGCTCTGAGTCGGAGGAGGCCGATGACCGAGACCGAACGACATCCCGATGGGCAGATCAGCGTGGAGCAGCGCGACCGGATCCTCGTGATGGGGCTCGATCGGCGCGAGAAGTACAACGGCCTGACGCCGAAGATGGTTCGCGAGCTCGGCCTCGCGTACACGCGCCTCGACGAGGATCCCGCGCTCTGGGTGGGCGTGCTGTTCGGCCACGGCAAGCATTTCACGGCGGGCCTCGACCTCCCGAAGTGGACTGAGGGGATGAGGGATCCGAACGCGCGTCGCGAGCGCGACCGCAGCGACCGCGTCGACCCCATGGCGCTCGCGCGCACGTGCCGCAAGCCGATCGTGACCGCCGTTCACGGGATCACCTACACCGCCGGCATCGAGCTGATGCTCGCGGGCGACATCGTCGTGGCCGCCGACGACTGCCGCTTCTCCCAGCTCGAGCCCAAGCGCGGAATCCACGCCACGGGCGGCGCCACGATCCGCTTCGTCGAGCGCGGCGGCTGGGGCAACGCGATGTACCACCTGCTCACGAGCGACGAGTTCGGCGCGGAAGAGGCGCGCCGGATCGGCCTCGTGCAGGAGATCGTGCCGCGCGGCACCGAGCTCGCGCGCGCGCTCGAGCTGGCCGGGCAGATCGCGGCGATGGCCCCGCTCGCCGTGCAGGCGACCAAGGCCTCGTCGCGCCGCTATCTCGACCACGGCTTCGCGGCCACGGTCGCGGCGTTCGCGGCCGACCAGGCGGCGCTGGCCGTCACCGAGGACGCGCGCGAGGGTGTCGCATCGTTCGTCGAGCGGCGCGATCCAAAGTTCACGGGCCGTTAGGTCGCGCCGCGGAGTTTGACTCGGAGGCCGGCGCGCGCCGACCTCCGAGCCACAACCCTGCGTTGCAAATCAGCGCTTGCGCCGCGCGAACCGCACCGCTGCGAGCAGGCCCAGACCGAACACGAGCGCGGAGCTCGGCTCGGGCACGGGTGCCGTGGCCGAGTCATCCCGCCCGTTCGTCAGATAGCCGGAGAGGTACGAGGTGTAGTGACTGTAGTCGCCATCCCCGCCATCCTCTTGGCTCCAGGAGAGACTCAGATCGCGGAGCGAGAGCTGGTAGGTCGTCGAGACGAGCCCGCCGCCCAGGCCGGTGATCGTGAGCGCGCTCGCGCTGGCGCTCGCGCAGAGCACGAGCAACCAGGCGATCGCGATCGGCAGGGCCTTCCTGTCGATTCTGGTCAACACTGCACTCCTTTGGAGGCCTCCCGGATGGAGACCCTCGGCGGCACAGAGGTCGAAACCGCCGCGCCCAGGTGGGTCGCGGTTAGCCGCGCGGGGGTCGCACCCGCCGGGTCGCCGCGGCCGGGTTAGAATGGGCGGCCCCGGCCCGGGAGGCTCCAAGTGAGCGAAAACGCTCTGGATCGTCAGCTCGGCGAGATGCGCACCCAGGGATACACGATCCTCGAGGACGCGATCGAGCCGGAGCTGGTCGCGGCGCTCGTGGCGGCGATCGGCCGGATCGAGCGCGAGAGCGGCGCGGCTCCGCGCGGCAACCCCGCCGAGGGGTTCGCCACGCTGCGCACCTACAACCTGCTCGCCAAGGATCCGATCTTCCAGCAGATGCCGGTCCATCCGGCGGTGCTCCCGCTCGTGGAGCGCGTGCTCGATCCCGGTTGTCTCCTGTCCGGCATGACCGCGATCGACATCTGCCCGGGCGAGCGCGCGCAGCCGGTCCATCCCGACGATCTCGTGATGACGGTGCCGCGCCCGCACCCGCCGCTCATGTGCACCTCGCTCTGGGCGCTCACGGATTTCACCGAGGCGAACGGCGCAACGCGGATCTTCCCGGGCACGCACCTCGAATCGGGCCGGCCCGACGGGCGCTCGTCGATCCCCGCCGAGATGCGCGCGGGCAGCGTGCTCGTGATCGACGGCGGCCTCTGGCACGGCGGCGGTGCGAACAGCACGGCCGACGAGTGGCGGATCGGCGTGAACGTCCAGTACTGCGCGGGCTTCTGCCGCCCGCAGCAGAATCAATACCTCGGCGTCCCGCGCGAGATCACGCGCGCGTTCCCGGACCGTCTGCTCGAGCTGTGCGGCTACGCCCTCTACAAGGGCATCATGGGCCACATCGACGGGCAGAGCCCCGCGATCGTGCTCGGGGATGGTCGGCTCGAAGAGCGCGCGTACGCATCCAACAAACAGCTGGGCGCGCGGCGCACGAGCGCGGAGTACTGAGGTGGAGGTCTGGCGCAGCGAGCCCGAGGCCCCGCCCGAATCGGTCGGCATGGACGCGAGCGCGCTCGACGCGCTGGTCGCGGAGTTCGAGAAGACGGCCCTGCAGGGCGAGCTATTCCACGGCGCGCAGCTCGCGGTGTACCGGCGCGGCGTGCGCGTGCTGGAGGCGGGCGGCGGGCTCGCGCGCGTCCGCACGCGCGGGCCGGTCACACCCGAGTCGCTGTTCGTGATCTTCAGCGCCACCAAGGGCCTCGCGGGACTCGCGATGCTGATGCTCTACGAGCGCGGCAAGTTCCACTACGACGAGCCCGTCGTGAAGTACTGGCCCGAGTTCGCGAGTGAGGTGCCGGAGAAGCGCCAGATCACGATCCGGCACGTGATGAGCCATCGCGCGGGCTTCCCGCTCGGGCCGAAGTGGCTGAACGTCGATCAATGGGGCGATCGCGAGGCAATCCGGCGCGCGATGATCGCGATCCCGCTGCGGTTCACGCCCGGCGAGAAGAACGCCTATCACGCGATGAACTACGGGCACATGGTGAACGAGCTGGTGTCGCGGATCGACGGCCGCGACTGCGGGCAGTTCCTGCGCGAGGAGGTGTTCTCCCCCCTCGGACTGCGCGATCTCTACGTCGGCCTGCCCGACGACCCCGCGCTCGAGGCGCGCGTGGCGTGGTGCTACCACGAGATCGTGCTCAACGCGGCGCGCGCGACGGGCGTCGTCGGTCCGACCGCCCACGCGGGTGCGCCCGCGGCGCTCGACGCCCCCGAGCTCACCGAGAAGCGGCCGATTCCGCCCCAGTACCGCGACACGCCCGAGCTCGCCCACGATTTCAACCGGCCCGACACGCACCGCGCGGTGCTGCCCGCCGCGGGGGGGATCGCCACCGCGCGCGATCTCGCCGCGGTGTACGCGGTGCTCGCGCAGGGCGGCAGCGGGCGCGGGGTGACGCTCGTCTCGGCCGACGGGCTCGCCCAGGTCACCGCCGCCACCAATCGGCCCGGCGACATCGACGGCACGATCGGCTTCCCGCTGCGCTGGGGGCTCGGCTTCCACATGGGCACGCACGGCCGCGGCAGCACGATGCGCACGTTCGGTCACGGCGGCGCCGGCGGACAGATCGGGTTCGCCGATCCCGATCGCGAGCTCGCGTTCGCGTTCACGACCAACGGCGAGCTGTCGCCCGACTTCGTGGTCTGGCGCTACCAGCTGCAGGGTCTAGCGTTCAAGGCCTGCATCGACTGACCCGCGTTATTTCGCGTCCGGGCCGGCCGTCGCGAGCGTCGCCACCACCCACGCGCTCAACGGGGCGATCTTGCGCGCGCGCGGCAGCTCGAGCGGTCCCTGCTGCTCGGGCTCCTCGTAGCGCGGATCGCCCGGATGTGGTTGCGGCCCGGGCGATGGTGCGGGCTCCTGCTGCGGCTGCGCGGGGACGCGCGTGCGACGGCGCGAGGTGAGCGCCTCGGTCTCGAACCCGAGCCCGATCCGCGCGCCCGGCGAGAGCGTGACGCCCGCGAGGTCGCTCGAGCCAGAGAGCGGCGTGCCGAGCGCGATCCGGATTTCGTAGGCGACCACGTCCGCGCGCGCGGACGCCTCGACGTCGATCGGTGCCTGCGCGGAGCCGACCAGCTGCTCGCCGTACTCGGCGCCGTGCTGGACGATCTCCACGTAGGCGGGAGCGGTGGTCGTCGCGCCGGCTTGGAACGGCGCCACGCGGAAGCCGATCTGCTTGCGCTCTCCGCCCGCCGGATCGACCCAGAGCGTGAAGCCGAGCCGCTCGATCAGTGTCTGGACGTCGAGGTCGCGCGTCACGAGGCAGAGATAGAGGTTCGCGCGGTCGTTGGCGACGCCGAGCGCGACGCTGCGCTCGTCGTCGATCCGCACCAGGCGACCCGACCACTCGGAGTAGGCCCCGTCCACCGCGATCGGCGGTGTCGGCCAGTGGCTGGTCAGCTCGGGCGTGTGCGCGCACGCGAGCGCGAGAGCCGCCAGCAGCAGCGTCCGCCAGATCGCGCGCACGCGTCAGCTCGCCGCCACGCCGCCGTCGATCGACAGGATCGAGCCGTGGACGAAGCGCGCCTCGTCGGAGGCGAGATAGGCGATCGCGCCCGCGACCTCCTCGGGCTGGCACATCCCGCGGTGACCCATGTACGGCTTCACGAGCTTCCAGTCGATCTCCTTCGGGAATTCGATCTTCTGGTTCATCGGCGTGTCCACGCCGCCGGGTGCCACCGCATTGACGCGCAGGCCGGTCTGCACGTACTCGGCCGCGAGCGACCGCGTGAGCTGCACCACACCGCCCTTCGCCGCGCAGTAGGCCACCGTGTAT
>DATFWW010000147.1:0-7413 GCA_035258825.1 Myxococcota bacterium | reverse complement strand
CGCCCGAATCGCGTTAGCGCGGCGCCGCGAGGCGTTGCTGCCAGCGCGCGAGCAGCGCCGCGGCGTTCGGCCCGTGTGCGCGCGCCGCGAGCTCGCGCTGGTCTTCGGCCGCACCGCGTGCGAAGCGGACCTCGAGCCGGTCATCCGGCCACGCGCCGGGCACGCGCTCCGGCCATTCGACCACGACTAGCGCGTGCGGCGCGAGCCAGTCGAGCAGGCCCGCGGACTCGAGCTCCGCCTCGCCCGCGATCCGGTAGCAGTCGATGTGCACGAGCGCGCGGCCGTCCGGCAGCGGCAGCTCGTGCGCCACCACGAACGTCGGGCTCTGCACGCGCTCGGGCGAGGCGCCGAGCCCCGCCGCGAGGCCCTTCACGAAGCGCGTCTTGCCCGCGCCGAGCGGACCCGAGAGCAGCACGACCGCGCCCGAAGCGTCGATCGCGCGCGCGAGCGCGGACGCGAAGCGCTCGGTGGCGTCAGGACCCCGGGAATGCAGCCGCAAGCTCGCGCTCGAACGGCGGCGGCACCGGAGCGTCGCGCAGCGCGGCGATCACCGCGGGCAGTGCGAGCAGGAGCTCGTGCGCGAGGAGCCCCGTGTCGCCGCGCCGCGCGGCGATCCGGTCGCCCGCGGCGCCGTGCAGGAAGGCGGCGAGCGCGGCCGCGCGCGGCGCGGGCACGCCCTGCGCGAGGAGTCCCGTCACGATGCCGAGCAGCACGTCGCCCGTGCCGCCCGTCGCGAGTGCCGGGCCGCCGGTCGGGTTCACGAAGAGCTCGCCGCCGGGCGCGGCCACGGCGGTGCCGGCGCCCTTCAGCAGCACGACCGCGCCGCTGCGCTGGGCGAGCTCGCGCGCGGCGCGCGCGCGGTCGGCGTTGATCTGCGCCGGACGCACGCCGAGCACGGCCGCGGCCTCGCCCGGATGCGGCGTGAGCACGGTCGGCGCGCGCCGGCCGCGCAGCAGGTCGAGCTCGCCCGCGAACGCCACCACGCCGTCGGCATCGAGCGCGAGCGGAAGATCGAGCCGCTTCGCGAGCGCGCGCACGAGGCCCGTCGTCTCGCGCGCGCGTCCGATCCCGGGCCCCAGCCCCACCGCGTCGCGCGTCGCGGCGAGCGCGACGATGCCCTCCTCCGCCGCCGCGGCGAACTGACGCTCGCTGGTGTCGGCCAGCGGCGCCGTCATCGCCTCGGTGACCTTCGCCTCGAGGATGTCGTTCAGGCCGGCCGGACACGCGAGGGTGACGAGCCCGGCACCGGCGCGCGCGGCCCCCTCGGCGCACAGCGCGGCCGCGCCGGTCTTGCCCTCGGATCCCGCCACGAGCAGCGCGTGCCCGAACGTGCCCTTGTGCCCGTCCGCGGGCCGCGCGGGCAACGCCGCCGCGGCGCCCGCGCGCGTCCACAGCGACGCGTCGAGCCGCACGTCGGGTGCCGCGTCGGCGATCCCGATCCGCGCCACGGTGATCCGGCCCGCGAGTCCGCGCCCCGGCTCGAATGCGAGGCCGAGCTTGGGCAGCCCGAGCGTGACCGTCGCATCGGCCGCGACCGCAGCGCCGAGCACCTGGCCCGTATCGGCGGAGAGCCCGCTCGGGAGATCCACCGCCACGACGCGGACTGCGCCGAGCCGCGCGCTGCGAGCGGCGTTGATCCGGCGCACGCTCGCACGCGCGTCGCCGCTGAGAGCGCGCGCGAGGCCCGTGCCGAACAGCGCGTCCACGATCACGCCCGCGAGCGGCGCGCGCCAGCGCTTGCCCTCGAGCGGAATACCCGCGGCGCGCGCGCGCGCAAGCTGCGGACCCGCGTCGCCCGAGAGCCGCTGCGAGAGCAACGCCGCGCGCACGGGCACGCCGAGTGCACGCAGGTGGCGCGCCACCACGAGGCCGTCGCCGCCGTTGTTGCCGGGCCCGCATACCACGAGCACAGCGTCGCCGGGCGAGAGCAGCGCGAGCACGGCCTGCACCACGGCGCGCCCCGCGCTCTCCATCAGCACGTCGCCGGACACGCCCAGCTCGTCGATCGTGTACCGGTCGAGCGCGCGCATCTGCGCGGCGGAGACGAGCGGCCACGCAAGTTGCGCGCAGCGAGCCGCAGGCGAGCGAAGTCCATCAGGGGGGGGACTCATGCGACCAATGCGCGCAGGTCGCGCAGCGCGCGGTCGAGCCCGACCAACACGGACCGCATCAGCGCCGCGCGGCCAACCGCGATCCGCTCGGCCGCGGGCGCAGCCTGGATCACCTCGGAAAGCGTGCGGAAGCCGAGCCCGCCGGTGAGCCCGAGCCCGAGCTGCAGCTTCGCAGCGAGGCGCGCCGCGTCGCCGAGCTGCTTGAGCGCATGGGCCCGCTCGGCGGCCGGCAGATCCACGAGCCCGCCCGTGTACAGCTCCACCTGCGCCACGCCGCTCGCGTGTGCGGCCTTCACCGCGTCGAGCGTGGGCGCCACCAGCGCGCCCACGCGGATGCCCACCTCCGCGAAGGTGCGGATCACGCCCGCGAGCCCGCCCCCTCCGCTGCGGAAGTCGAGCGGCCCCGCGGCGCTGCGGCCGTCGCGCCGGTCGGAGGCCAGCAGCACTGCGTCGGGACGGACGTCGAGCGCCACGCGCACGAGCGACTCGAGCGGCGGCATGCGCAGCTCGAACCGGTGCGCGGCGAGCCGCGTGTCGCGCAGGTCCTCCTCGCACACGGGCTTGAGATCCGGATTCACGCCGAGCCGCACCGCGGACACGCCGGCCAGCTCCGCGAGCGCGGCGGCGGCGGGCAGGTCTACGTCCATCGCGCCCATCGCATCGCGCAGGCTCGGCAGCGCGTCGAGCTCGAGCGTGAGGCCGCGCATCAGACCGCCCCCGCCAGGCTGCGCTGGAGCGCCGACGCGAGCTCCGCGGCGTAACCGCGCACGCGCGCCTCGTCGTCGCCCTCCACCATCACTCGCGCCTTCGGCTCGGTGCCGCTGTACCGCACGAGCACGCGCCCGTCGCCGCCGAGCGCCGCCTCCACGGCGCGCAGTTGCTTCTGGAACTCGGGCAGGTCCTCGATCGGCCGCTTGGTGGACACGTTCACGTTGACGAGCGCCTGCGGCACGCGCTCGAAGCCGAACACGAGCTCCGAGAGCTTCCGCCCGCTGCGCCGCATGATCGCGAGCACCTGGAGCGCAGTGAGCAGGCCGTCGCCCGTGGTGTTGTGGTCGAGCATCACGATGTGGCCCGACTGCTCGCCGCCGAGGTTGTAGCCGCCAGCGCGCATCGCCTCCACGACATAGCGATCGCCCACCGCGGTGCGCACGAGGCCGATCCCGGCGCTCGCGAGCGCGCGCGCGAGGCCCAGGTTGCTCATCACGGTCGACACGATCGACCCGCCACGCAGCACGCCGCGCGCGCAGGCGTCGCGCGCGAGCAGCGCGAGCAGCGCGTCGCCGTCCACGGTCTGGCCGCGCTCGTCCACCATCACGCAGCGGTCGGCGTCGCCGTCGAGCGCGATCCCCACGTCGCCGCGCACCTCCCGCAGCTTTGCTCCGGTGCGCTCCGGATGCAGCGCGCCGCACGAGTCGTTGATGTTGCGGCCGTTCGGATCGACCCCGATCGCGAATACCTCCGCGCCGAGCTCGCGCAGCATGATCGGCCCGACCTTGTAGGCGGCCCCGTGCGCGCAGTCGAGCACGATCCGCACGCCGTCCAGCGACAGCTCGCGCGGGAAGCTCTTCTTGAGGAAGACGACGTAGCGCCCGGCGACATCATCGATTCTGCGCGCGGCCCCGATCGCATCCGGCTCCGCGCGGCAGCTCGCGAGCGCGTTCGATCGGATCAGGTTCTCCATCCGCAGCTCGATTTCGTCGGGCAGCTTGAAGCCGTCGCTCGAGAAGAACTTGATCCCGTTGTCCTGGTAGCCGTTGTGGCTCGCCGAGATCATCACGCCCGCGTCGCAGCGCATGTCGGCGGTCAGGAAGGCCATCCCGGGGGTCGGCATCGGGCCCACCTGGAGCACGTCGACGCCCATCGAGCAGATCCCCGCGGCGATCGCGTCCTCGAACAGGTAGCCCGAGAGGCGGGTGTCCTTGCCGATGATGATCTGGCGCCGCTCCGGGCCCCGGCTCGCGAACACGTGCGCCACCGCCTGCCCCAGCGCGAGTGCCATCTCCGCAGTCATCGGGTGCACGTTCGCGCGCCCGCGCACACCGTCGGTTCCGAACAGCCGATCCTCGCTCATCGCTTGCCCCGCTCCTTCGGCTTGGGAATCTCGTCCACCTGCACGCGCACCTTCAGCGGTCGCGCATCCTCCATCCAGACGTGTTCGGGCAGGGCGAGCCGGATGTCGCGCTCGATCGATTCGGAAACCCCCCGGATCTCGAGCGGCTCCGTGATCGCCTCGCGCATCGACACCACTTCCCGCCGGTCCCCGGTCAGCCACACATAGGGGGGGTCGACTTCCACCCAGGCCACGTTGTAGCCCTCCGCGGGCTCACCCACGATATCGGCCCGCACGCGGATCGACTTTCGCGCGCGCCGCGCGAACTTCACCTCGAGGCTTGCCGGCGACCGGGACACGATCCGGGCGCCGGCCGGGAGCTGCTCCTCGATCCGGCCCGGATCGATGTCGTAGACCGCCTCCCCGCGCTGGGCTCCGGACACGTCGATCCGGTACTCCATGCGCTCGAGCCGCACATCGCGCAGCGCCGCGCGGCTGCCCAGCACGCGGATGTTCACGGCCCGCGCGCTCTGGTCGATCAGCACGAGGTCGTCGGACACGCCGTTGAACACGATCGGGATGTCGACACCGCGCTCGATGTTCGAGGTGCCGTGCGCCATGCCCCAGAGCACCATCGCGATCAGCCACGCGAGCAGCAGCATCCCGAGGCGCAGCGGCACGTAGGCTCGCCTAACCCGCCGCGGTCAGCGTGGCGTCCGCCGCGGGCTGCTCCGGGGCGGCGCCCTCCGCCGGCCGCGGCTCGACGGCGAGCTCGGTGGCCGGGATGTCGCGCAGGTGGTTTCGCTCGCCGTTCAGGATGTCGCGCAGCACTGCGCGCAGGTTCGGCGCGTCGAGTCCCTGCACGAGCGCGCCGCCGAGCGCCACCGAGAGCCCTCCGGACTCCTCCGACACCACCACCACCACCGCGTCGGTCTCCTCGGAGAGTCCCACCGCGGCGCGGTGTCGCGTGCCGACGCCGTCGGGCAGGTCGTCGCGCATCGTGAGCGGCAGGATGCAGCCCGCGGACGACAGGCGGCCGTTCTGGATCATCACCGCGCCGTCGTGCAGCGGGGAGTAGGGATTGAAGATCGAGATCAGCAGGTCCTTGTGGACGGTCGCGTCGAGCTGGGTGCCCGTCTCGATCTGGTCGCCGAGCTGAATCTCGCGCTCGAGCACGATCAGCGCGCCGATCCGCTTGCGCGACAGCTCCTGGGTGGCGCGCACCACCTCCTCGAGGATCTGCGTCTCGCGCCGCCGCGCCGCAGTCGGGAAGAACCCGCGCCCCACGCGCGCGAGCGCGCGGCGGATGTCGTGCTGGAACAGCACGATCACGATCAGGACGCCGTACTGCACGAAGTTCTCGAGCAGCGTGCGCAGCGTGACGAGCTGGAAGATCTCGGACAACAGGCTCAGCGCATAGAGCACGAGCAGGCCGAGCATGATCTGGAACGCGCGCGTGCCGCGGATCAGGATCAGGAGCCAGTAGATGCCGATCGTGACGAGCACGATGTCGATCACGTCGCGCACCGGGTCGAAGTTCGCACCGAAGTACTCGAGCAGGTCGCGCAGCAGGCCCCAGAGCGTCTCGATCACGGCGCGCCCTCCCCGTGCCCAGTCTTCGGCTCGATGCGCGAGGCTCGGGCTTCGCGAACCGCGCGCGCGACCGCGCACGCGCGTACCGCGCCCGCCACGTCGTGGACCCGCACCGCGTCGGCTCCCTCGTACACCGCGATCGCGCACGCCGCGTGCGTGGCGACATCGCGGTGCTCCGGTGAGTCGCCGGTCAGGCGCCCGAGGAAACTCTTGCGCGACGGCCCGACCAGCACGGGCAGCCCGCTGCCTACCGCGGCGCGCAGCGCGCCGATCCCCACGAGCAGCGCGTGGTTGTCCTCGGGCCGCTTGCCGAATCCGATCCCGGGGTCGATCACGAGCGCGCCCAGCGCGACCCCGGCCGCGCGCGCGAGCGCGAGCGACTCGCGCAGCTCGGCCGCGATCTCGGGAATCACGGCGTCGTAGTGCGGCGCGCGCTGCATCGTCTCGGGCGTGCCGCGCGAGTGGCCGACCACGAGCTGCGCGCCCGTGCGCGCGACCACGCCCGCGAGCGCGGGGTCGAAGCGCAGCCCGGATACGTCGTTCACGGCCCGCGCGCCCGCCGCGAGGGCGGCCTCGGCGACCTCGGCTTTGCGCGTGTCGATCGAGATCGGCGCCGCGAAGCGCTTGGCGAGCTCCTCGATCAGCGGCACCGCGCGGTCGCATTCGAGCGCCGCGGACACCGCCGAAGCACCCGGGCGCGTGGATTCGCCGCCCACGTCGAGCACGTCGGCGCCGTCGCGCACGAGTGCGGCCGCGAGATCGATCGCGCGCCCGAGGTCGACCTCGGCCAGCCCGTGCACGAACCGGCCGCCGTCCGAAAACGAGTCGGGCGTGGCGTTCAGTACCCCCACCACCACCGTCTTGGCGCCTCGGAAGATCGCCGACATGCGGCGCCCTCCTTAGCCCGGTACGGGCTCGGGGTCGGGAAGCTTGTCTCCGGGGAATTTCTTGCCGGAGGGCTCCGCCCCGGCCCGCTTCGGCGGAGGCTCGGGGCTCTTCGCCGGCATCACGGGGGTAGGGAGCGGGGGGAGCGATCGGTTTTCGAGCAGGAGCTTGAGCTCCTCGGCCTCGAGGGTCTCGCGCTCGAGCAGCGCTTCACTGATACGGTCGAGCGTGCTGCGGTTGTCCACGAGCATCTGCTTCGCCTCGCCGTAGAGGCTGTGCAGGATCCGCGTGATCTCCTCGTCGATCTCGCGCGCTTTCGACTCGCTGTAGTCCTTGCGCTGGACGAAGTCGCGGCCCAGGAAGACGTCGTGATCGTCGTCCGCGAACGACACGGGCCCGACCTTGTCGCTCATGCCGTACGAACACACCATCCGGCGCGCCATCTCGGTGGCCTGCTTCAGGTCGTTCGAGGCGCCCGTGGTGAACTGGCCGAACACCAGCTCCTCGGCCGCGCGGCCGCCCATGGCGTGGCGGATCCGCGCGAGGATCTGGTCGCGCGTGAAGCTGTACTGGTCCTCGAGCGGCATCGTCCAGGTGACGCCGAGCGCCATGCCGCGCGGGATGATCGTGACCTTGTGCACGGGGTCGGCGTGCGGCGACAAGAGCGCCACGAGCGCGTGCCCGGCCTCGTGATAGGCCGTGGAGCGCTTGTCCTCGTCGCTCATGATCAGGCTCTTGCGCTCGGTGCCGAGCACGACCTTGTCCTTGGCG
>DATFWW010000146.1:0-13243 GCA_035258825.1 Myxococcota bacterium | reverse complement strand
TCGACCCAGCCCGCAAGCACCGCGTCTGCTTCGGCGGGCGCGAGCCCGCCGATCTCCCGCAGCACGGCCCACGGCGTGTGCCCATCGATCCTCGACAGCAAGAAACCCTCCACCGGAGTCAGCGCGCTCGCGTGCTCTTCCCAGTCCGGGGCGAGGCGCGGACAGCGCTGATCGGCGTCCGTTCCGCCCACACTGGAACCCATGCACCCCCCGAGACGACACGCCTCGCCGCCACGCTGCTCTTCGGCGTCCCGCAACCGGAAACTGAGGCGCATCTGCCTGCGCGTTCCAGTGCCCCGCCCGAGCTCCCGGGTCGTTCAGGGCGGTGAAGAGCCTCTCAGGTTCCCAGCACGCGGACGACGTCGCGAACCGAATCGACGACGCGGACGCGCCGGTGAAGTCCTCCGACGCCGTGAACGGGGTCCGGATCACGATGCTCCGAAGTCTGGCGGCTCGGGCAGAGCGGAGTCCGCGCACGGAATCCTCGAGCGCGAGGGCGTGATCCAGGTCTTCGAAATACCAGCGCTCGGTGTCGACGAGCACGCCGTCGTGATCCCAGAGCAGGAATCGGGTGCGCTCCGACCCGATCACCGCCGCAGCAACCGCTCGAGGATCGCCTTCTGCGCGTGGAGCCGGTTCTCCGCCTGGTCGAACACGATGCTGCGCTCGCCGTCGAGCACCTCGTCGGTGATCTCCTCTCCGCGGTGCGCGGGCAGACAGTGGAGCACCCACGCGTCGGGCGCGTGACGCAGGAGCTCCGCGTTGACCTGGTAGGGGCGGAACAGCGCCGCGCGCAGGTCGTGCTCCGCCTCCTGGCCCATGCTGGTCCAGACGTCGGTGTAGACGAAGTCGGCGCCGCGCACCGCCTCCACGGGATCCCGGCTCCACGAGATCCGCGCGCCGCTCGCCGCGGCCAGCTCCTCGGCGCGCTTGCGCACGAGCCGTGCGGGCCGGTGCGACTCGGGCGTCGCGAGCCGCAGCTCGAGGCCCAGCACCGCCGCGCCGACCAACAGCGAGTTGGCCATGTTGTTGCCGTCACCGACGTAGGCGATCGCCGACTCCGCGAGCGGCCGCTTCTCCTCGATTGTCTGCAGATCCGCCATCACCTGACACGGGTGGAGCAGGTCGGTGAGCCCGTTGATCACGGGAATCGACGCCACCGCCGCGAGCTCCTCGACGAGGTGGTGCGAGAACGTGCGCGCGACGATCGCATCGACCCAGCGCGACAGATTGTGCGCGACGTCGGCGGCGCTCTCGCGCGTGCCGATCCCCACCTGCTCGGGTCGCAGCCAGATCGCGTGGCCGCCGAGCTGCGTCATGCCCGCCTCGAAGGTCACGTGGGTGCGCAGCGACGGCTTCTCGAAGAACATCGCGAGCGAGCGGCCCTCGAGCGTCTGCGGCCGCTCGCCGCGGCGGTTGCGCGCCTTGAGATCGGCCGCGCGCGCGAGCATCGCTCGCAGCTCCTCGGCGCTCCAGTCCGCGAGGCTGATGAAGTCCTTCGGCACCTAACGACTCAAGAGCGTGCCGACGCCCGTGTCGGTGAAGATCTCGAGCAGGATCGCGTGCTGGATCCGGCCGTCGACGATGTGCGTGCGGCTGACGCCCGACTCGAGCGCGCCGATGCAGCACTCGATCTTCGGGATCATCCCGCCGCGGATCGTGCCCTCCGCGATGTGCTTACGCGCCTCCGGCACGGAGAGCTGGGGGATCAGCACGCCGTTCGCGTCGAGCACGCCCTCCACGTCGGTCAGCAGGATCAGCTTCTCGGCGTGCAGCGCCTCGGCCACCGCGCCGGCGGCCTCGTCGCCGTTCACGTTGTGAGTGACGCCGTCGTCGTCCACGCCGATCGGCGCGATCACGGGCACGTAGCCCGCATCGGACACCGCCGTGATCGGCGCCGGCTCCACCCCGCGCACCCGGCCGACCCGCCCGAGGTCGCCGTCGGGCGACGTGCGCCGCGTGACGCGAATCATGTCGCCGTCGTTGCCGGTCAGCCCGATCGCCCGGCCGCCCGCCTGCTGGATCAGAGCCACGATCTCGCGATTGACCGTGCCGCCGAGCACCATCTCGACCACGTCCATCGTCTGGTCGTCGGTGACGCGCAGCCCGTCGACGAAGGTCGACTGGACGCCCAGACGCTCGAGCGTGCGGCCGATCTGCGGCCCGCCACCGTGCACGATCACCGGGCGCAAACCGATGTACTTGAGCAGCACGACGTCGCGCGCGAACGACGCGCGCAGCGCCGGGTCCGTCATCGCGCTGCCGCCGTACTTCAGCACGATCGTAGAGTTCGCGAAGCGCCGGATGTAGGGCATCGCCTCGACCAGCACTTCGGCCTTGTCGATCAGGTCCTTCATCCGTACTAGCGCCTGCCCTCCGCCTCGCGCCGCGCGCGCGCGACGTCGTCCACCGATTCGAGCAGGCTACGGTACAAGAGTACGTTGCGCGTCGCTGCGGAGAGCGGCGCCGCGAGCAGCTCGGCAAGGCGCGCGGACGCTCCGGCCGAGGCGTCCGGGAACACGCGCACGGCGCCGAGCACGCGGTCGCGCACGCGCAGGGGGATCACGAGCAGCGGGCCCGGCGCGCCGCTCTCGGGTGTATCGACCTCGGGGTGGAAGCGCGCATCGCGCTCGGGCCGGTCGGCGGCGACGATCGCCCCCGACTGCAGGCTGCCGCCCGTGAGTCCCTGGTCGCGCGGCAGCTCGGAGCGATCGACGTCGCTGCCCTCGCACTGCGCCTCGCACACGAGGCGGCCGGTCTCGTTGTCGATCAGATAGAGTGAAGCCACGCGCGCCGACGTCGCGCGCGCGATCGGCCGCAGCGAGGCCTTGAGCAGCCGCACCGGGTCGATCTCGCGCGTCATCCCCTCGGCCACCTCGCGCAAGAGCTCGGCCTCGGCGCCGCCCGGCGCCACGCTCTCGGCCGCTGGGGGCGGCGCGGGCACGGGCGCATTCACGCGGTTCGCGAGCGCGTGCAGCAGCGCTTCGTCCGCCTCCGCCAGCGCCTCGCGATCGCCGGGCGGAGCCGCCTCGCCGTGCTCGGCCAGCCGCCACAGCTGCTCGGAGAGCGCCCGGAAGCGCGATTCGACCGCATGGCCGCGCAGCGCGCGCCGCACCGCGAGGCAGAGCTCCTCGTCGTGGATCGGCTTGGCGAGATAGTCGCAGGCGCCGCTGTGCAGCGACGCGAGCACCAGATCCTGATCGCTCTGCGTCGCCAGCGCGATCACGCGCAGCGCGGGGCGCTGCTCGAGCAGCGTCTCGATCAACCCGACCGCATCGGGCGCCGTGAGCTTCACGTCGAGGATCACGCAGGCGGCGCGGGGATCCTCGATCGCCTTGAGCAGTTCGGCCGGGCTCGCTGCGATCTCGCAGGCGATCTCTTCCAGACCGAGCGCATCGCGGATCGTGTCGCGGTAGTACGGCTCGTCATCGGCCACCAGGACGCGTTGGGGAAGCGCCACGTCGACTCCTCATCTGCTGGCTAGAGAATGAAGCGCGAAAGGTCCTCGTCCGCGATCAGGCTCTCGAGCCGACCTCGCACGAACGACTCGTCCACCACGTGCTGGGTACCGCCGAGGTCCGGGGCGTCGAACGAGAGGTCCTCGAGCAGCTTCTCCATCACGGTGTGCAGCCGGCGCGCGCCGATGTTCTCCGTGCGCTCGTTGACGCGCGAAGCGAGCTCGGCGATCGCCGCGATCCCGTCGTCCTTCCACGAGAGCTGCACGTTCTCGGTCGCCAGCAGCTCGGTGTACTGGCGCACGAGCGAGTTGCGCGGCTCGGTGAGGATCCGCACGAAGTCCTCCTTGCCGAGCGGCGCGAGCTCGACGCGGATCGGGAAGCGGCCCTGGAGCTCGGGGATCAGGTCGGACGGCTTGGCGACGTGGAACGCTCCGGCCGCGATGAACAGGACGTGGTCGGTGCGGACGGTGCCGTGCTTGGTCTGCACGGCCGATCCCTCCACGATCGGCAATAGGTCGCGCTGCACCCCCTCGCGCGACACGTCGGGGCCGGTCTTGCCAGCCGCGCCCGAGGCGATCTTGTCGATCTCGTCGATGAACACGATCCCGGTCTGCTCGACGCGCTCGATCGCGCGCTCGCGCACCTGGTCCATGTCGACGAGGCGCGTCGCCTCCTCGGCGACCAGCGCGTCGCGCGCGTCGGCCACCGACATGCGCCGGCGGCGGGTCCGGTTCGGCACGAGGCCCGACAGCAGATCCTTGAACGAGACTCCCATCTCCTCGACGCCCTGCGGCGTGAACAGCGAGATGCTCGGGCCGGCGCCGCCGCCGTCCTCGAGCTCGACCTCGATCTCCCGCTCGTCGAGCAGGCCCTTGCGCAGCATGCGGCGCAGCTTCTCGCGCGTGGACTCCGCCGCGTCGCCGCCGCCGGCCGCCGGCAGCGGGATGACGCCGGATTGTGCGCTCGCGGGCGGCCCGGCGATCGGCGCGGGCAGCAGTGCGTCGAGCAGCCGCTCCTCCGCCCGCTGCTCCGCCTTCGCGTGCACGCCGCGCTTCTCCTCCTCGAGCACGAGTGCGACGCCGAGCTCGGTGAGGTCGCGCACGATCGACTCCACGTCGCGCCCCACATAACCCACTTCGGTGAACTTCGACGCCTCGACCTTGAGGAACGGCGCCTGCGCGAGCTTCGCGAGCCGGCGCGCCACTTCGGTCTTCCCGACGCCGGTGGGACCGATCATGATGATGTTCTTCGGCGCGATCTCGTCGCGCAGCTCCTTGGGCACCTGCTGGCGCCGCCAGCGATTTCGCAGCGCGATCGCGACCGCGCGCTTGGCGTCGCCCTGGCCGACGATATAGCGGTCTAGCTCGGAGACCACCTCGCGCGGCGTGAAGGTTCGCAGTTCGCTCACGGGAGCACTTTCACGGTAACACGGTCGTTGGTGTAGATGCAGATCTCGGCGGCGATCTTGAGCGCGCGCTCGGCGATCTCGGCTGCGCCGAGCGAGGTGTTCTGCAGCAGCGCGCGCGCGGCCGCGAGCGCGTACGATCCGCCCGAACCGATCGCGGCGATGCCGTCGTCGGGCTCGATGATGTCGCCATTGCCCGACACCACGAGCACGCCCTCCGGGCTGCCGACCACGATCATCGCCTCGAGCCGCCGCAGCACGCGATCGGTGCGCCAGTCCTTCGCGAGCTCGACCACGGCGCGGCGCACGTTGCCCGGATGCGCGTCGAGCTTCGCCTCGAGCCGCTCGGTCAGCGCCATCGCATCGGCCGCGCCGCCCGCGAAGCCGATGAGCGCCTTGCCATTCGCGGACGCGCGCACCTTCTGCGCGCCGGCCTTCACCACGGTGTTGCCGACGGTGACCTGGCCGTCCGAGGCGAGCGCGACGCGGCCGTCGCGCGCGACGGCGATCACGGTCGTCGAGCGCGCGACTGTCATCGTGCGCCCCCACCCGATGGCCTTCGCTCGCCTGCGGCTCGCTGCGCGCGGCTTGCCGATGGCCTTCGCTCGCCTGCGGCTCGCTGCGCGCGGCTTGCCGATGGCCCTCGCTCGCCTGCGGCTCGCTGCGCGCGGCTTGCACGCGCTCGCGGATGGGCGCGATCGTAGGCATCCGCGAGACGCTCCATCGACACCGCGGTGTACTTCTCGGTGGTGGCGAGGCTCGCGTGGCCGAGCAGCTCCTGGATCTCGCGCAGGTCGGCTCCCATGTCGAGCAGGTGCGTGGCGTAGCTGTGGCGCAGCCGGTGCGGGTGGACGCGATCGGAGAGCCCGACCGCGCGGGCGCGCCCGCGCAGCACGCGGCGCACGTCGCGCACGCCGAGCCGGCGCCACGCGCCGCCGCGCGCGCGCAGAGCGGTGAACAGCGGCCGCGCCACCCCGCGACCCGCGGCGCGCGATCCGAGGTAGGCGGCGAGCGCGCGGCGCGCCTCGCTGGGCAGCGGCACGATGCGCTCGACGCCGCCCTTGCCGAGAACGCGCACGTCGCCGCGCTCGAGGTCGAGGTCGCCCACGTCGAGCTGCGACAGCTCCGAGACGCGCAGCCCCGCGCCGTACAGCAGCTCGACGAGTGCGCGGTCGCGGCGCTCGCGCTCCTCTCCGCGCGGGTCGCCGCTGGCGGGCGCGGGCGCGCGCTCGATCAGCGCCACGCAGTCGTCGACGGCGAGCGGCCGCGGCAGGCGCCGGGGCGCGCGCGGCGCGGGGATCCCCGCCGAGGGATCCTCCGCCGCGAGGCCGCTGCGCACCGCGAAGCGGAAGAACGTGCGCAGCGAGGCAAGCTTGCGGCCGAGCGTCGCGGGATGGCGATGCGCGTGCAGCGACGCGAGATAGTCGCGCACCTGCGCGCTCGTCGCCGAGCTCGCGCGCGCGCCGGCGAAAAAGCCGGTGAACTGCCGCAGGTCGGCGAGATAAGCGCGACACGTATGGGCCGAGAAGTTGCGCTCGTCGCGGAGATGGGCGGCGAACGCGTCGAGCTCGCGATCGGCAGTGCGCACGCTCACGCAGGCGCCACCTCCGCCGCATAGCGCGCGATCGCGGCGAGCGCTCGGTCAGCGAGCCGCGCGTGGCGGTCGCCGCGGGCGACGCGCGCGTCGAGCGCGGGGAACAGGCCGAAGTTCACGTTCATCGGCGAGAAGCGGCTCGCGTCGGCCTGCGCGAGGAATTGCAGCAGCGCGCCGTGGGCGGTCGCGGGATCGGGCCGCGGCGCGGGCTCGCCGCGCTGCGCGAAGGCCACCAGGATCCCCGCGAGCCCGCCGAGCGCGGCCGACTCGACATAGCCCTCGACGCCCGCGATCTGGCCCGCGACGTACACGCCCGGGCGCTCCCGCAGCTCGAGAGTCGGGCCGAGATGGCGCGGCGCGTTCAGATAGGTGTTGCGGTGCACGGACCCGAAGCGCGCGAACACGGCCTGCTCGGCGCCCGGCAGCGTGCGGAAGATCCGCTGCTGCTCCCCCACCCGCAGCTTGGTCTGGAATCCCACGAAGCTGTACAGCGCGTCCTGCTTGTCCTCCTGGCGCAGCTGCACCACCGCGTGCGGACGCCGCCCCGTGCGCGGATCGACGAGCCCGACGGGCTTCATCGGACCATACGCGAGCGTGTCGCGCCCGCGCCGCGCCATCTCCTCCACCGGCAGGCAGCCCTCGAAGTAGAGCGCGGCCTCGAACGGGTGCAGCGGAACGGTGTCGGCGGCACACAGTGAGTCGACGAACGCGTGATACCGCGCGCGGTCGAGCGGCAGATTGAGGTAGTCGCCGGGCCCATCCTCGTAGCGCGAGGCGCGGAACGCGATCTCCATGTCGATCGAGTCGGCATACACGATCGGCGACAGCGCGTCGTAGAAGTACAGGTATTCCTCGCCGAGCACGCGTTGGAGATCGGCGGCGAGGCCGCCCGCGGTGAGTGGACCCGTGGCGAGGATCACCGGGCGCCCGTCGGGAATCCGGTCGATGCGCGCCTGGCGCACCGACACGCGCGGATGGGCCGCGAGCGTGTCGGTGATCCGGCGCGCGAACGCGTCGCGATCCACCGCGAGCGCCTGGCCGGCGGGCACCGCCGACTCGTCGGCCGCCGCGATCACGAGCGACCCGAGCCGCCGCATCTCCTCCTTGAGCAGGCCCACCGCGCTCGTCACGCGGTTGGAGCGCAGCGAGTTGCTGCATACGAGCTCCGCGAACAGGTCGGCGCGGTGCGCGGGTGAGCGCTCCGCGGGCTTCATGTCGACCAGCGTGACGTCGAGGCCGCGGCGCGCCGCCTGCCAGGCGGCCTCACAGCCCGCGAGCCCCGCGCCGATGACGACGACCTGCAAGCGCGGCTCCCGAGTCAGGGCATTCACGCGGAAGCGTAGCCAAGCAGGACCTTCGCGCTCGCTGCTCGCTCGCGCTCGGGTTCGGGTTCGGGCTCGGGCTCGGGCCTACTTGCTCAGAGCAATGCCCGAAAGCGTCCGTCGCGGTCGCGCGCGATTGCGCCGGCGAGCTCGAGCTCGAGCAGCGGAGGCGCCTGTTCGGATGGCACGGCGCCGAGCCGGCGCGCGAGCTCGTCGCCGCTGGCCGGCGCGTCGCGCAGCGCCGCGAGGATCTCGCGCGCGGCGCCCGAGAGCGCGAGCCGCGCACGAGCGCGCCTCGGCGCCGCGGGCCACGCAAGCACGGACAACACGTCCGAGGTATCGAGCAGTGGCCACGCACCGTCCCACAGCAGGCGATTGCTGCCCACGTGGTTCGCCACCGTGATCGGACCCGGCACCGCGAAGACGTCGACGCCCTGGTCGGCGGCGTGGCGCGCGGTCACGAGCGACCCGCTGCGCGCGCGTGCTTCGACCACGACGAGCGCGCGCGCAAGCCCGCTGATCAACCGGTTGCGCAGGGGGAAGAACGCGCGCTGCGGCGCCACGCCGATCGCGAACTCGGTCACCACCGCGCCGCTCAGCGCGATCCGATCGGCGAGTGCGCGATGCGATGCGGGGTAGACGCGGTCCAGACCGCACGCCTGCACCGCCACGGTTCGCCCGCCCGTCGCGAGCGCGGCCTCGTGAGCCGCCGCATCGATGCCGAACGCGAGGCCCGACACGACGACCACCCCCGCGGCCGCGAGCTCGCCGGCCACGCGCCGCGCCACCTCGAGTCCATAGGCCGAAGCGGCGCGGCTTCCGACGATCGCCACCGCGGTGTCTGCGAGCGCCGCGGGATCGCCGCGCACCGCGAGCACGGGGGGCGCATCCGAGAGATCGGCGAGCGGCGGCGGATAGTCACGGGAGCCCCACGGCAGGAGCACCGCGCCGAGCTGCGCCAGCTGCGCGTCGGCGCGGTCGAGCAATCGCGCGCTGGGCCACTGATGCCGGGGCAGCATTGCGAGGAGCTCTGCCGGGCTCGTACCCGCGCGCAGCGCGTCCGCACATTCGCGCGGGTGCAGCGCACCCGCGAACTGCAGCGCGAGCCACGCGCGCCCTTCCTCTCGATCGCGGCGATCGCGTTCGTCCCGTACGCGCGCCATCGCGGCTCCGCGGGACCGGGGTCCCGAGGATGCCACGCCGGATTGCGCTGGAGCTACTGCGATGCGGGCGCGGGGGTGGGCGTCTTCTCGCCGCGGAAGCGATCGCCGAGCTCGAGCTCGGTTGCGCTCGAGGTCACCATCGCCACGGCCGTCTGCTCTTCCGCGCGCACTACGAGCATCTTCGCGATCACGCGGTCGGGCACCGCGACCGTCTCGTCGCGCGTCTCCTCCCGCGCGGGATAGCCGGCGCGGAAGACCTCGAGCGGGCTGCCCACCTCGAGGCCGTCGAGCTTGCCGCGGTTCAGGTAGACGAAGTCCTGGAATCCGATCACGACTCGGCGGCCCGGGAAGAAGGTGATCTTGCCCTCCACGCCCTCGGGCGCCGGCTTCACTTCGATCTCGGGCGGGAGCGGCTGGCGCGGCATCACCCGGTCGCCCACTTCGACCTCACTCGTCGACATGTGGATGCGCGCGCGCGATGTCTCCGGCGAGGTCTCCTCGACCTTCGCCCAGCCGAGGAAGTCGACGTGGTAGCCGAGTAGGGCGCCGGTATCGGGGTCGAGCACCTTCTGGTCGGTGCGGAACAGCGTGAACTCGTCGCCGACCTTCACCTCGTCCTCGCCGAGCCCGATGTAGACGGAGTCCTCCTGAGTCAGGAGCAAGCGTTCGGGAACCCGCCCCACCACGCTCGCCGAGGCCTGGTAGACCTCGGGCGAGATCAGGCCGGCCGTCTCGCGCGATCCCACCCGAACCGTGCGGGAGGGTGCGCGCGTCTCCATGCCCGGCACTGCGTCCTGCACCTCGGCGGTCGGCGCCGGAGCGGCGGGCACGTTGGAGAGCATCTGGTCCGCCTCCTCGGCGGTGAGCCTCCGCATCTCGGAGGGCGTGATCCAGATCCGGTCGCCCGGGTAGATCCGGTGCGGATTCTTGATGTCTCCGTTGTCCTTCCAGATCGACGGCCACACCCAGGGCGTGGCGAGATAGGTGTTCGAGATCCACCAGAGAGTGTCGCCTTTCACCACGGTGTGGATGCGGCCCTGATGGCCCTGCGAGTCGTAGCCGACCGGGCCGAGCTCGCGGCCCTTCGCCGGCGCCTGGGACGACGCCGCCTCGGCGGAAGTCGCCGGGTTCTCGCCGGTCGCGGCGGCTGCGGCCGGGGCGGTCTCGGCCACCGGAGCGGTGGAGGTTTCGCTCGCGGGAGCGGCCGGTGCGACCTCGGACGGCGTCGAAGCCGCGGCAGCAGGCGCGGGGCTTGCGGCGGGCGCAGGGTTCACGGGAGCGGGATCCGCGGTAGCCGTGGCTCCGGTTTCCTCGGCCCAAACGGCGGTCGACGCCACCGTCCAGCACAGCGTCCAACCGAGCGTCCGCTTCCACGAGATCATGCCCGCCCCTCCGGCTCGCGCGCTCCGCGCAGCGGCGCGCACGGGGCCGTTATCGGACGCCCGCCCAGGGGGCTTGATCCCAGTCTTGCCGGGCCTTCGCGCCCGCTACTCGCTCGCGCTCGGGCGTTCGCGCAGGTCGGGACCGCGGACGCGCTACAGGCGCTCTCGCATCTTGCGTGCGTCCTGGTACCACGAGGGATCGGGACCCGCGGGCACGCCGCGCGCCTTCTGCGCTTCCACGAATGCCTCCTGCGCCGCGATCGCGCGGTCGAGTGTGGTCCGCGCGCTCTCCTTGTCCCCGGTCGCCTCGTAGGCCTGCGCGAGGTGATGGCGGATGATTCCGAGCGTGGCGTCCTCGGGCTTCACGCCCGCCTCGGCCTCCTTGAGATATCCGATCGCGGCCGAGGGGACCCCGCGCCGGAACAGCACCCACCCGAGCGTGTCGGCGGTGTTGGGATCGTCCGGCATCAACGCCTTGGCGTCCTGGGCGAGGTCGAGTGCCCGGTCGAGGTTCTTGCCCGACTCGGCGTAGAGGTAGGCGAGATTGTTCTTCGACTCGGCGAGATCGGGCGACAGCTTGATCGCCTCCTCGTAGTGCGTCACCGCGACATCCGGCTTGCCGCCGTATTCGTAGAGCACGCCGAGGAAGTGGTGGATGCGCGGCTGATCCGGCTTGCGCTGGAGCGCCTTCTCGTAGATCTCGATCGTCTGCGAGGTCCGCCCGGTGCGGACGTACAGGTCGGCGAGCTGCTGATAGCTCGTCATGTCGTCCGGTGCGACTTGGATCGCGTGCTCGAGCGCCTTGGTCGCGTCGTCGACCTTGCCCTGCGTGAGCGCGACGACGGCGGCGAGCTGCTGGAGCTTCGCGTCGTCCGGCTTCTCGGCCACCGCCTTCGAGATCCGCGCGAGCGCCTCGTCCCGCTTCCCCATCTTCTCCTCGATCTGGAGCAGACCGCGCAGGATGTCGGGGTGATTCGGCCGCTTCTCGAGCGCCGAGAGCAGCAAGGTGCGCGCCTTTTCGTTCTGGCCCTTCGCGGTGTAGATGCGGCCGAGCGCGAACTCGACGTTCTCGTCGCGCGCCGACTCGGGGATCTTGTTCACCTCCTCGAGCGCCTCGTCGAGCCGCCCGAGGATCACGAGGCTCTGGGCCACGCGCACGCGCATGTCGTGGGCGTCGGGTCTCTGCTGCAGGTAGCGGCGGCCCTCCTCGACCGCGTACTCGTGCTCGCCGAGATCCGCGTGCACTTCGGCGAGCACGCGGCGCGCCTCGACCAGCGAGGCGTCGATCTCGAGAGCGCGCGCGAGCTCGGTGCGCGCCGCCGACCGCTGACCGGTGAGCCGGAGCGCGGTGCCGAGCAGGAAGTGCGCCTCGGCCCAGTCCGGACGCACGTCGATCGCGGAGCGCAGCGACTGGATGGCGTCGTCGAGCTTGTTGTCGGCCATGTCGAGCTTGGCCTTCACGAACAGGCCGCCCGGATTGGACGGCTCGGCCCCGAGCACCGCATCGACGAGCTTGCGGCCCTCGGCGATCCGGTCCGGCTTCGAGTCGCGATAGCCGAGCTCGAGCAGCACCTCGGCCTTGCGCAGCTGCGCATTCTGGTCCTTGGGTGCGAGGGAGAGCGCCTTGTCGGCGGCGGCGAGCGCGCCCTCGAGATCGCCCTGGCGGCCCTTGTAGCTCGACAGCACGAGGAACGGCTTCGGATTGTCGGGCTGCTTCTGCGTCGCCCGCTCCATCAGCTCGTCTGCCTTCGCCGTGTCGCCCCTCTGGCGGTACATGCGCGCGAGCGTGTAGATCAGGTCGAGCGGATCGGGAGCGGCCTCGATGCCCTTCTCGAGCACGGCCACACCGTCGTCGAAGCGATCGCGCGCGAACAGGAAGTTGCCCAGCAGCGCGTAGGGACGCGCGACCTCCTCGGGCTTGGCCAGCTCGAGCGCCTTGCGATAGGCGGCTTCCGCGTCCGCGTCGCGGGTGCGGTCCTCGGAGTAGACCGACGCGAGTGCGAGCAGCGTCTGCATCGTCGGCACGTTCTTGGCGGCGGCCTCGAATTGCGCGAGGGCGGTCGCGCGATCGCCGTTGCGCCGGTGATAGTTCGCGAGCACGAGCAGCGCCGCCTCGCTCTTCGGCGCCACTTCGGCGGCCTTCTGGAAGGCATTCAGCGCCTCGGCCGGTTGCTTGAGCGCCTCGTGGGCCTGGCCCTTCACGAGCCAGGCCTTTTCGTCGTTGGGATCGTCGGCGAGCACCGCGTCGGCGCGCTTGAGCGCCTCTTCGATCTCACCCGCGTAGATCGAGATCTGCCCGAACTGGATCGCTGCTTCGTGATTCTTCGGATCGAGCCGCACGGTCTCGCGCAGCTCCCAGAAACCCTCTTTGGCCTGACCCTGCTGGAGGTAGGACCTGGCCAGCTCGTAATGCGCCTCCGCGCGATTCGGGTCGATCTGGAGCACGTTCTTGTACTCGATGACCGCCTCGGCCCACTTCTTCTCATCCACGTACTGCTTGCCTCGCGCCAGGTGATCTGCGATGGCCTGCTCATTCGAGCGGCAGCCGGCCAGCAGCACGACGCTCGACAAGGCCAGGATCGAGAACGAGCGGACACGCATTTTGGACGCTCCATGCTATGGGCCCCGGATCGGAAACAGGGGTATCTCCCGGTCCGAGGTTCGGAAACCGAATGGTCCCGTAGAGTTCAATCAACCGATCTTGGAATCAAGCCCTCGATCCGGGTCTGGCCGATTTCGGCGCCAGCGCTCGTGTGTGATGCCCATCGCGCGGATCATGTAATTGAGCTTCCGGCGGCTGATACCGAGCAGCCGACAGGCATCCTTCTGCACGAAGCCCGTCCGCTGGAGCGCCTCCTCGACGAGCGCCCGCTCCCAGTCGCGAAGGCTCCACCCCGGCGGGGGAAGCTCGGGGCGCAA
>DATFWW010000145.1:0-5701 GCA_035258825.1 Myxococcota bacterium | reverse complement strand
AACCGGGCGAGCGCCACAGCCGCATGATGCTGGCCCGGCTCACGAGCCGCGCACCGCTTTCGCTGGCGCCGATCGCCGCGCTCCCCGACAGCGTGCCGTGGGGCACGCCGTTCACGCCGGGATCGGGCGCCTGCACGATCGGCGTGAACCAGACCTGCCCGCAGCCGACGATGACGCTCGCGCCGGCGGGCACGTGGACGCTGCGCGGCCAGGCGTTCGGGACGGCGACCGTCCACATCACCACGAGCACGAACCCGAGCGTCGTGAGCCACACGGACGCGACCTACGCGAACTACTCGGACGACGGGATCCACGTGCTCAACGGCAGCGAGAGCGTCGACCGCGACCCCGCTTCGACCGGCTTGAAAAGCGTGACGGTCTGGCACCAGAACATCCCGCTGACCGGCTGTCAGACCGGCGCGAAGGTCACGAGCGAGCCGTCCGGCTTCAGGCTGACGATCGACCTGTTCGCGAACAAGTTCAACGCCGCGGGCACGCTCACGACGACGATCGACGGCACGACCTACACGCAGCCCGCGAACGGGACGTAGCAACCCGGAGCGTCCGCTCCCGATTATTCGATCAGCTCCGCGCTGCGCAGATCCTCGAGCGCCTGCGTCGTGCGCTGGGTGGCGGCGAGGCCGATCCGCTCGGGCTGCCACTTGCTGCCCATCGCGAGCGTGGTGGTGGCGGCGAGCCACGAGTAGAGGGCGAACAGGCGGTACTGCTCCCAGGCCCGGTCGAGGTCGAGGGCGACGCCACCCGCGGCGAGCCTTCCGCAGTACGCGGCGATCCACTCCCGCTCGTGTGCGCGGCGCAGCTCGGTGGGGACCGAGTTGCACAACACGTAGGCGACGTCGCGCATGCCCGGTGCGCGCGAAACGACGGCCCAATCGAGGAAGCCGATCCGCTCGCCGTCGACGAACAGGTTGCCGAGATGCGGGTCGCCGTGGATCAGCGTCGCCGGCCCGGCGCTCCAGAGCGCCGCGATCGTCCGCGCGCGCTCGATGTAGAGCCGCGCATGGCGGCGGAAGCCCGGCGCTAGTCGATCGCCCAGGCGGTCGAGCGCGAGCTTCACGAGGTTCACGGCGGTGTCGCCGCCTCCGCTCCCCCCGCCGCCGAACCTCGCGGCCCAGGCGAGATCGCCCGCGAACCGCGGGCTCTCGTGGAAGCGCGCGTGCAGGCGCGCGAGCTGCTCGACGATCTGGCCTGCCCACGCGCCGACGCGCGGATCGCCTGGGCTCGGAAACGAGCAGCCCGCGGCAGCGAGGTCTTCGAGCACCATCACATAACGCCCCTCGGCATCGAAGTCGGCGTACCAGACGCACGGCATGCGCACGGGCAGCTCGGCGGCGAGATCGCGGTAGAGGCGCGCCTCGCGCACGCCCATCCGCGTGGCGGAGACGAATTCGCGCTGGGCCGCGTCGAACGGAGCCAGCTTCACGAACACGCTCGCGGGCGCGCCCGAGCCGCGCAGGGCGAGCCGCACGCGGCCCGTCGTGCCCGAGTGCGAGTCGAGTACCTGCACCGCGTCGACGCGCGCGCCGAGGGCTCCGCCGAGCCACTCGGGCGTGACCTCGGCCAGTTCGGTCGGGATCGCGGGATGGCGGTCGGTCATTCGACTCCGCCGCTCGCCTCGAGCTCCCCGATCTCGCCCGCGCTGTAGCCGAGCTGTTCGAGCACGGTGCGGTTGTGCTGACCGAGCGTGGGGGCAGGGCCGGCATAGCCGCTCGGCGCGTCGGAGAGCCGGAAGCCGTTGCGCTCGTACCCGTAGTCGCCGAACACGGGGTGCCGGTGCGGGTCGAAGTGCCCGCGCGCGGCGAGCTGAGGATCGGCGGCCGTCTCGGTGAGCGTCTGGACGGGGACCGCCTCGATGCCGATCGCCTGCAGCTGCTTCGCGATCTCGAGCGGCGTGCGCGAGCGCGTCCAGTCCGAGACGAGCTTCTCCACCTCGTCGACGCGCGCGAGGCGCGCCTCCGCGGCGGCGAGCGACGCGTCGGAGACGCCGATCACTCGCGCGAGCTGCGCCCACTCTTCATCGGTCCAGGTTGCGATCGCCACCCACGCGTCGTCCCCCCGCGCCGGGAACGCCCCGTGCGGCGCGGTGCGCAGCGAGCGGTTGGCGAGCGGCTGGCCGATCACGCCGTTCACCGCGTAGTCGAGCAGCCAGGGGGCGAGCGCATAGGCCGCGGCCTCGACCTGCGACACGTCGAAGTGCAGGCCGCGACCCGTGCGGCGCCGGTAGTGCAGCGCCGCGGCGATCGCGGTGCCCGAGAATCGCGGCGCCAGCGAATCGGTGATCGTGCCATGCGGCCCCACCGGCGGGCCTTCGGGGAAGCTGGTCAGGTGCGTGAAGCCCGCCAGCGCGGAGCCCTGGGACCCGAAGCCCGGGTAGTCGCGATGCGGACCGGTCTGGCCGTTCATGCACGAGCTGACCATCAAGAGGTCCGGCTTCTGGCGCACGAGCGTCGCGTAGTCGAGGCCGAACCCGCGCATGGCGCGGGGCGAGAAGTTCTCGAGCACGACGTCGGCCCAGTCGATCAGGCGCCGCGCCACCGCGAGCCCGCGCGGATGCTTCAGATCGAGCGCGATCGAGAGCTTGCCGGGATTGAGCGCGTTGAAGATCGCGCTGCCCTCGAGGCCGTGCGGACTCCGCGCGGCGACCGCCATCGTGCGCAGGAATTCGGGCCGGCTCCTCGACTCCACGCGCACGACCGTGGCGCCGTGTTCGGCGAAGAAGCGCGCCGCGATCGGTCCCGCGGCACCCGACCCGAACTCGGCGATCTTGACGCCCGCGAACGCGGCCTTCCCGGCCGAAGCGGCGCGCGCGCGCGCGGCTGCTGCGCGCGGCGTCCAGCGCGGCAGCGGCCCAGAGCCGAGCTGCGGCGCGGGGCGCCGCGCCTTCGGAGCGAGCGCCCCCTCGTTCGGGCTCTCGACCAGCGCGAAGCGCACGGGGAATCCGCCGATATCGCCGAGTCGCTCGAACATCGCGCGCGCGGCGAGCTGGCGGCTCCGGTACATCTCGCGCGGGGTATTGCACGAGGCGAGCATGATGTGGTTCGAACCGGCCAGCTCGTACAGCTCGACGAGCGTGTGGCGTTCGAAGTAGCGCTCGAGCGGCTCACAGATCGCGCGCTGCTCCTCGGGCGAGAGGTCGTGCACGTTCAGCTTCACCCAGTCGCGCTGCGTCCACGCGGGCGTCGCGAGGCCCTCGGCCTCGAGCACCCGGGTCATGAACTGATAGGTGGGTACGCGCGCGACGCCGCCGCGGATGCCGAACGACACCCAGCCGTCCTTGCAGCGCCAGATCTCCTTGAAACCCAGGATCGTCGCGCCCGCGCGCTTCCGCTCGCGCTCCGCACCGCTGCGCAGGTCGCCGACTCCGCCCATGTTGGCCACCGCGATCGTCTCCTGGATCGACAGGTCCACGATCTGGGGTCGCCCCGAGAAGAGTCCCGCGAGCGCGGCGAGCGCCACTTCGGGTCCCGCGTGCGCGTAGGCGGAAGGCTCGGTGCAGCGCAGCGGCACGCGGTCGGGGAAGCCCGTGGCGGCCATGTTGCCGCTCGCGGCGATCGCGCCGAGGTCGCTCGCGCGCCAGCCCGCCCGCGGACCGCCGAGGCCGAACGGCGTGACGCGCACCCAGACCGCCTGCGGAGCGCGCGAAGCCGCCACCTGCAGGCTGCCCGGGAAGCCCGGCGTGTCGATCACGACGTCGGCGCCGGCGAACAGCTCGTCGAGCTCGCGCGAATCTTCCCCGCAGACGGCACTCGTCTTGCCCGCGTTCCACGCCGCGAAGCGAAGCGAGGCCTCCGGATCGCGCCGATCTCCGACGAACGGTCCGACGCGGCGCAGCGGGTCGCCTCCGGGCGGCTCGACCTTCACGACCTCGGCGCCGAGGTCCGCGAGGATGCGGCCGCCCAGCTGGGCGGGCTCTCCCGAGAGATCGACGACGCGGGTACCGGAGAGAAGCGGCTCGCTCATAGGCCGGACAGCCTACCTCTTGAGGTATGATCCCGCTGATCGAGTTTCGACGCCGGCGTCAATTTAACGGGCGCGCAGGAACCCACCGCCGTGGCCACCGACCCCTCCCGGCCCTATGTCGTGATCACCGCCGACTCGCACGCCGGCGCGAGCATCGAGAAGTATCGCGAGTACCTCGACGAGAAGCACAAGCAGCTGTTCGACGACTGGCGCCAGCACTACCGCAACCCGCAGCAGAAGCACATCGGCAGCAAGAAACACAAGAACTGGGACGACGCCGAGCGGCTCGGCGACATGGAGAGCGAGGGGATTGCCGGCGAGGTGATCTTCCCGAACACGGTGCCCCCGTTCTTCCGCACGAGCGTCCTGATCTGCGGCAACCCGTCGGTCGCCGACTATCCGCTCTGGCGCGAGGGTATTCGCGCGCACAACCGCTGGCTGGTCGACTTCTGCGCGGACGCGCCCGAGCGGCGCGCGGGGATCGGGCTCGTCTACTTGAACGATCTCGACGAGGCGATCGAGGACGTGCAGTGGATCGCGAAGTCCGGGCTGCGCGGCGGAATCCTGCTGCCGCATATTCCGCCCGACTGCGTGCACATCGAGCAGCTCTACTCGCCGGCCATGGAGCGCTTCTGGTCGGTGTGCCAGGACACGGGCGTGATCCTGAACCAGCACGGCGGCACGGGCTCACCGGAGTACGGGCCGTTCAGGGTCTCGCTTCCGATCCGCATCATCGAGGGGATGTTCTATTCGACGCGCAGCCTCCCGCACCTGCTGATCGCGGGCGTGTTCGAGCGCTATCCGAAGCTCCGCTACATCACGACCGAGACGGGCTGCGCGTGGGCGCCCGGCATGCTCAAGAACCTCGACCGGATCTGGAAGCAGGTGCGCAAGGGCGCGGTCGGCGAGTTCGAGTTCGCCGACAACGCGGTGCCGCCCGAGCCGCCGAGCTTCTACGCGAGGCGCAACTGCTGGTACGGCGCGAGCTCGCCGTCGCCGCGCGAGCTCGAGGGGCGACACGAGATCGGCATCGAGCGGATCCTGTGGGGCAGCGACTATCCGCACTACGAGGGGACCTATCCCCACTCTCTGAAGGCGATGCGCCACGCGCTGCACGACAAGCCCGAGCCCGAGGTGCGCGCGATGCTCGGCGACAACGCGGCCAGGCTGTACGGGTTCGATCTCGAGGCGCTGCAGGTCTGGGCGGACCGGCACGGCCCGAAGCCGTCGGAGATCGCCGTGCCGCTCTCGCCCGAGGAGATTCCGCAGGGCACGCACACGGGTGCGTTCATGGCGGCGCGCTGATCGGGCCGGAAGGAGGGGTCGATGGCGGTCGATCTGACGGGTGGGCTCGACGAGGCGCGCGAGTTCGTGTTCGCCGCGCAGCCCGGCGATCCCGCGATGCGCGAGTCGGTCAACGTCTGGATGTGGGACGACGGAATCGAGTTCGGCATGCCGCGGATCGGCATCGAGGCGGTCGCCGACCAGTGGGACACCCACGACGTCCAGTGCAACATCGCACTCGCCGACGGCCGCGTGCTCACGATCTTCGAGCCCGGGAAGGTGCACGACCCGATCGGCGCGGACGGGCGCGCGCGGGTGCTCGGCGCGGGTCCGCTGTCGTTCGAGCTGGTGGAGCCGTTCGTGCACTGGCGGATGCGGCTCGACGGCGCGGCCGTGGCGACGAGCGCCGAGGCGCAGATCGCCGGTGCGCGACCCG
>DATFWW010000144.1:0-29791 GCA_035258825.1 Myxococcota bacterium | reverse complement strand
GCCGGGCGGGCGGCTCGCGAAATGGCTCTGGGTGGTGGCCGGCGGAGGCGTGATGGCGCTGCTCGCGCTGTGGGTGTGATCAACGCGCGCGCAGCGGACCGAAGCAGAACCCGAGCCGCTTCTCCACCGCCCGGCAGCGGCGCCCCAGATCGGCGCGGCCTGCGCCGCCCAGGTTGATCACGGCGTAGCGCTGGCTCGCGCCATCCTCTCCCGCGAAGTCCGCGAGTTCCTCGCCCTTTGCACACTCCCGCCACACGAGTGTCTCGGGGTAGAGCGCCTCGGCGGCCGCGGCGTCGGCATCGTCCGGGGCAGCCAGAACCGCGCTCGGCTCGAACACGCGCAGCGGGAAGCTCGCCGCGGCGGCATAGCGGCCGCGGCGCGGTGCGAAGTGCGGACGGGTGCCCGTACACAGCGCGAGCGCGATCTCGTAGCTGTTGGTGCCGTCCACCTTCTGGTAGAGGTCCGCGAACTGGCCGCAGATCCGCGGGTTCACCTCGATGATCGAGACGCGGTCGGCGCGCGCGTCGTACATCATCTCGATGTTCCAGAGCGCCTGGTCGAGGCCGAGCTCGGCGATCACGCGGCGCGCCACGTCCGACATCCGATCCTGCACGTGCGCGGGCAGCGCGGACGGGTAGTCGAAGCGCGCGAAGCTGCCGTTCGCGTGGACGGTCGAATCGACGATGCCGATCACCTCGATCGCCCCGTCGCAGGCGAAGCCCTCGACCGTCACGAGGTCGCCGCGCAGGACGCCCTCGGCGATCAGCGCGCGGCCGTCGATCGGGTGGTCGGTATAGCCCGCGACCAGCCGGTTGAAGATCGCCATGTAGCCGTCGCCGAACTCGCGCACCGCGGGCGAGCCGACGAAGTCGCGAAACCCCTGCGGGTCCTCGATCCGGCGCGCGAGCAGCGAGAACGAGCCCTTCACCGGCTTCACGAAGCACGGGAACGCGAGGGTCGGCGCGGGGACGCACGCGCGCAGGTCGACGAGCGCGAAGTCGGGCACCGCATCGGGCGCGGCCGCGCGCTGCGCGATCCGCGAGTAGTACTTGTGCGCCGCGGTGATCACGCGCTCGGGACGCGCGCCGGGCAGGCCGAGCTCCGCGGCGAGCGCGCCGGCGAGCGGCGCACCCGGATAGTCGCTCGAGCTCATCACGCCCGCGATCCGTCCGCGCTCGCGCCGCGCGACTTCGGCCACGAACGCGATCGGATCGAGGCTCGCCGGGCAGTCGCAGTCGTTCGGCTCGGCGTACGCGATCTCGAACGCATCCGACCAGCGCGGCGCGCACGCGGCAAACTGCCGCCGGTCCCAATCGGTCTCGAAGAGCACCAGCACGCGCCGTGCGTTCGTGCCGCCCACCGTCATCCTCACCCCGCCCCGGTCGGTAGAATACGCCCGCATGTCGTCCGGCGGCAGCTACGCGTTCGATCTCGAGATCCTCACCCAGCCGGACGATTCGACCTGCGGGCCCACCTGCCTGCACGCGGTCTATCGCTACTTCAAGGACCCCGTGCCGCTCGACGATGTGATCCGCGAGGTCCCGCGCCTCGCGGGCGGCGGCACGCTGGCCGTGAGCCTCGCCAACCACGCGCTCCGGCGCGGCTATCGCGCATTGATCGTGACCTACAACCTCACGGTATTCGATCCGAGCTGGTTCTCCGGGGAGCGCTGCGACCTCGCCGAGCGGCTGCGCGCGCAGTCGCAGGCGAAGCACGATGCGCGCCTAGCCGAGGCGACCGAGCTCTATCTGGAGTACCTGCGGCTGGGCGGCGAGCTCGTGATGGAGGATCTCTCGCCCGGCCTGTTGCGCCGCTGGCTCGAGCTGGGCCGTCCGATCCTGACCGGATTGTCCGCCACCTTCCTCTATCGCTGTGCGCGGGAGATCGGCGACGAAGTGCTGCGCGAGGACGACATCCACGGCGTGCCGACCGGCCACTTCGTGGTGCTGTGCGGCTGGGACGCGGAGGAGCGCAAGGTGCGGGTGGCCGATCCGTACGAGGACGACCCGCGCTTCTCCGAGCACATCTACTGGATGCCCGCCGAGCGCGTGATCAACGCGATCCTGCTCGGGGTGCTCACCTACGACGCCAATCTGCTCGTGCTCGACCCGCCGGAGGCGCGCGGTTGAGCGCGATCCTCGTGACCGAGAGCGTCCGCCGCTGGCCGCTGCGCTTCGAGGGCACCGAGGTGGTGTCCGCGCGCGACTACCTGGTGGGCGGCGAGTGGGCAGGCCGCCGCGGCCTGCGCGTCTACAACCTGTGCCGCACCTACGGCTATCAGACGCTCGGCTACTACGTGTCGCTGCTCGCGGCGGCGCGCGGACACCGGCCGTTTCCGACCGTCGAGACGCTCCAGGATCTGCGCCTCTCGCCGGTGGTGCGGCTGGTCTCCGAGCAGCTCGAGGGCCTGATCCAGCGCAGCCTCGCGCGCCTCCAGGGTCCGCGCTTCGAGCTTTCGGTGTACTTCGGCCGCAACCTCGCCAAGCGCTACGACGCGCTGTCGCGCGCGCTCCACGAGCAGTTCCCGATCCCGATGCTGCGCGCGAGCTTCGAGAAGCGCGGCCGGGAGTGGCATCTCGCCGCGGTGCGCCCGATCGCGACGAGCGAGATCCCGGAGAGCCACAGGCAGTTCCTGGTCGCGCAGGCCGAGCAGCACTTCGGGCGTCCGCAGCGCCGCTCGCGCGTGCGGCGCACCTACCGCTACGACCTGGCGATCCTCGCCAATCCCAACGCGAGCGGCTCGCCCTCCAACGCCAAGGCGCTGCGCTCGTTCGTCGCCGCCGCGCGCGAGGTGGGCATCGACGCGCAGCTGATCGACCACGACGACGCGAGCGACATCGCCGAGTTCGACGCGCTGTTCATCCGCGAGGCCACCTACGTCAATCACCCGACCTACCGCCTGTCGCGCCGCGCGGCCACCGAAGGGCTGGTGGTGATCGACGACCCGATCTCGATCCTGCGCTGCACCAACAAGGTCTTCCTCGCCGAGCTGTTCGACCGCAACGCGATCCCGCATCCCGAGACCGTCGTGGCGCACGAGGACACCGTGGAGAAGATCGCCGCGACGGTCGGGCTCCCGTGCGTACTGAAGCGCCCCGACTCGGCGTTCTCGCAGGGCGTGGTGCGCGTCGACACCGAAGCCGAGCTGCTCGCCGCCGCGGGCGACTTCCTGCGCGATTCGGAGCTCGTGATCGCGCAGGCGTTCACCCCTTCCGAGTTCGACTGGCGGATCGGCGTGCTGGGCGGCGAGCCGCTGTACGCGTGCCGCTACCACATGGCGACCGGCCATTGGCAGATCGTCGCCCACGAGGGCGGGAAGCGGCGGTACGGGCGCGTGGAGGCGGTGGCGCTCGACCACGCGCCCGCGGAGGCGGTGCGCATCGCGGTGCGCGCCGCGCGCCTGATCGGCGACGGACTCTACGGCGTCGACGTGAAGGAGTACGCCGGGCGCTTCCTCGTGATGGAGGTGAACGACAACCCCAACATCGATGCCGGCTACGAGGACGCTGTGATCGGCGACCGTATGTACCAGGCCGTGATGAGCTGGTTCCGGCGCCGCCTCGACGCGCGCGGGAGCAACGGGAACGGCCGGCAAGCGACCGAAGGCCGCGCGCAGCGAGCCGAACGCGAGCGGAGTCCATCAGGTGGATAGCCCGCTTTCGCTGTTCGAGGCCTACGGCATCGAGCTCGAGTACATGATCGTCGACGCCGAGACGCTCGACGTGCGGCCGATCGCCGACCGGTTGATCGAAGCCGAGCACGGCGCGATCGAGAACGAGATCGAGCGCGGCGCGTTCGCGTGGTCGAACGAGCTCGCGCGCCACGTGGTCGAGATCAAGACCAACGGGCCCGCGGCGCAGCTCGCCGGGCTCGCGCGCGGGTTCGCGGGCGAGATCGCTCGGATCGAGGGCCTGCTCGCGCCGCTCGGTGCGCGCCTCTTGCCGGGCGGGATGCATCCGTGGATGGATCCCGCGCGCGAGTTCGAGCTGTGGCCGCACGGCGATCGCGAGATCTACGCCGCGTTCGACCGCATCTTCGACTGCCGCGGCCACGGCTGGGCAAACCTCCAGAGCGCCCACCTGAACCTGCCGTTCGCCAGCGACGACCAGTTCGGCCGCCTTCACGCGGCGGCGCGCGCGCTGCTGCCGCTCCTGCCCGCGCTCGCTGCGGCATCGCCGTTCGTCGAGGGGCGGCACCAGGGCCAGCTCGACGCGCGCCTCGACGTGTACCGCCACAACGCGGGGCGCGTGCGGTCGGTCGCGGGCGCGGTCGTGCCGGAGCCGATCTTCGCGATCGCCGACTATCGGGCGCTGCTCGCGTCGCTCTACGCCGACCTCGCGCCGCTCGATCCGGACCGCACGCTCTGTCACGAGTGGGTGAACGCGCGCGGGTGCATCGCGCGCTTCGACCGGATGGCGCTCGAGATCCGCGTGCTCGACGTGCAGGAGTGCCCGCACGCCGACCTCGCGATCGCGTGGGCGGTCGCGCGCACGCTGCGCGCGCTGTGCGATCCCGCTCCCGCGCACCAGGCGCGCCTGCGCGCGCTCGCCACCCCGCCGCTCGCGGACCTGCTCGAGCGGACGACCGCGCACGCGGAGCGCGCCGGGATCGAGGACGCAGACCTGCTCCGCGCGCTGGGCCTCGACGGCGCGCCGCGCACCGCGCAGGAGGTCTGGCGCGCGCTGTTCGACCGCCACCTCGCACGCGACGGCGGGGGCGCCGAGCACCGGCCCGCGCTCGAGGTGGTGCTCGAAGAGGGCTGCCTCGCGCGCCGGATCCTGCGGCGCGTCGGCGAGAAGCCGGAGCGCGAGGCGCTCGCGGCGCTGTACCGCGAGCTCGGCGACTGCCTGCGCGAGGGTCGCCTGCTGCGCGGCGACCCCTGATCGGCGCTCCGCTCCCGCAGCGGCCCGGCCGAAGAGAGGGTCTCCATGGCAGCAGTCTCCGCACTCGAAGCGATGGTGCGCGCGTTCGCGAACGGCCACCCGGACGGCGCCGCCCGCGCGCTCGAAGGGCTCGAGCCGCGCGCAGCCGCGCAGCTGCTCCAGCAGCTGCCGACACGGGTCGCCGCGCCCGTCACCGAGCGGCTGTCGCCCGATGCGGCCGCGGTGATCCTCACGCTGCTCGGCGCCGACGGCAGCCGCGAGCTGCTCGGGAGCCTGCCGTCGCGGCAGGCGGCCGCGATCCTCCATCACCTCGAGGATTCGATGCGCGAGGCGGCGCTCTCCGGACTCCAGCCCGATCAGGGGAAGGCGATCCGCGACCTGCTCCGCCATCCGCCCGACACCGCGGGCGGCATGATGGACATGCGCCTCACGTCTCTGCCGATCGACCTCTCGGTGCGCGAGGCGATCGCTGCGCTGCGCCGCGCGCGCCGCGACACGCTCTACTACCTCTACGTCACCGACCGCGTCGGGAAGCTGATCGGCGTACTCGACATGCGCGAGCTCCTGCTCGCATCGCCGCGCGACCCGCTCGAGAGCCTCGTGAAGCGCGAGATCGTGACGGTGCCGGCCGACATGCCGAGCGACGAAGTGGCCTCGCTGATCCAGCGCCGGCGCTTCGTGGCGCTGCCGGTCGTCGACCGCGACGGCCACCTGCTCGGCGTGGTCAAGCCAGACGAGGTGCTCGAGGCGTTCCAGCAGGAGGCGTTCGGAGATCTCCAGAAGATGGTGGGCGCTGGCGAGGACGAGCGCGCGCTGTCGCCGGTGTCCGTGGTGGTGCGCAAGCGGCTGCCGTGGCTCTACGTGAACCTCGCCACGGCGTTCGTCGCCTCGACCGTGGTCGGGCTGTTCCAGCACACGATCGAGCAGGTCACGGCGCTGGCGGTGCTGATGCCGATCGTGGCCGGCCAGGGCGGCAACACGGGTGCGCAGTCGCTCGCCGTGGTGATGCGCGGGATCGTCCTGCGCGAGCTGATCCCGGGCACCGCGTGGCGCCTCGTGCGCAAGGAGGTGATCGGCGCCCTGCTGAACGGCCTCGCCATCGCCTGCGCGACCGGGCTCGCCGTGCTCCTCTGGGACGGCCGGCTCGGACTCGTGCTCGTGATCATGCTCGCGATGGTGGTGAACATGACCGCAGCGGGCCTGTTCGGGGCGGCGATCCCGCTGCTCCTGCGCGCGGTCGGCCGGGACCCCGCCCAGTCGGCCTCGATCTTCCTCACGACCGTCACCGACGTGGTGGGTTTCGCCGCATTTCTGGGCTTTGCGGTGCTGCTGTTGCCGATGCTCACCTGAGCCCGGCGGCGCCGGCCGCCGCCATCCTCGATCTCCGCCCGCACATCCCCCTTGACGGGGCGCGGCGCCGTGACTATTCGCTTGGGCCCGTTCCGTCGGTCGTCGGGCCCATCTCGCCTCCGGGCGCATGGCCCCGCCCCCGGCCCGGAAAATTCCATTGGAGGAAGCGAATCATGAAGGTTCGACCGCTGCACGATCGAATCCTGGTCAAACGCCTCGACCAGGAGGCCAAGTCCAAGGGCGGCATCATCATTCCCGACACGGCCAAGGAGAAGCCCATGGAGGGCCGGGTCGTGGCCGTCGGGACCGGCAAGGTCGCCGATGACGGCACCGTGACGCCGCTCGACGTCAAGAAGGGCGACCGGATCCTGTTCAGCAAGTATTCCGGCACCGAGATCAAACTCGAGGGCGACGAGCACCTGATCATCCGCGAGGAAGACGTCCTCGCGGTGCTCGAGTAGGGGGGCCGGCGATGGCTGCCAAGCAGATCCGCTACCAGGAAGACGTGCGCGAGCGGATGCTCGCGGGTGTGAACAAGCTGGCCAATGCGGTGCGCGTGACGCTCGGGCCGCGCGGCCGCAACGTGCTGATCGAGAAGAGCTGGGGCTCGCCGACCGTGACCAAGGACGGCGTCACCGTCGCGAAGGAGATCGAGCTCGAGGACCACTTCGAGAACCTGGGCGCCAAGATGGTGCGCGAAGTGGCCTCGAAGACGTCCGACGTCGCGGGCGACGGCACCACCACGGCGACGGTGCTCGCGCAGGCGATCTTCCGCGAGGGCACCAAGGCGGTCGCCGCGGGCATGAACCCGATGGACCTGAAGCGCGGCGTCGACAAGGCCGTGGCGGCGATGGTGGAGGAGCTCGGCAAGCTCTCGAAGTCGACGCGCGACACGGCCGAGATCGCCCAGGTGGGAACGATCTCCGCCAACGGCGACTCCACGATCGGCAAGATGCTCGCCGAGGCGATGGAGAAGGTCGGCAAGGAAGGCGTGATCACGGTCGAAGAGGCGAAGTCGATGGACTCGACGCTCGAGATCGTCGAGGGCATGCAGTTCGACCGCGGCTACATCTCGCCCTACTTCGTGACCGACACCGAGCGCATGGAGGTCCGGCTCGAGGACGCGATCATCCTGATGCACGAGAAGAAGATCTCGAGCATGAAAGACTTCCTGCCGCTGCTCGAGCAGGTCGCGCGAGAGGGCAAGCCGCTGCTGGTGATCGCCGAGGACATCGAGGGCGAAGCGCTCGCGACGCTCGTCGTGAACAAGATCCGCGGCACGCTCGCGGCTGCCGCGGTGAAGGCGCCCGGCTTCGGCGATCGCCGCAAGGCGATGCTCGAGGACCTCGCGATCGTGACGGGCGGCCAGGTGATCGCCGAAGAGCTCGGTCTCAAGCTCGAGAACGTGGCGATCAAGGACCTCGGCCGCGCGAAGAAGGTGGTGATCGACAAGGACAACACCACGATCATCGAGGGCGCGGGCCAGAAGAAGAGGATCGAGGGGCGCTGCAACGAGATCCGCAGCCAGATCGAGAAGACCACGAGCGACTACGACCGCGAGAAGCTCCAGGAGCGGCTCGCGAAGCTCGCGGGGGGTGTGGCCGTGGTGAAGGTCGGCGCCGCCACCGAAGCGGAGATGAAGGAGAAGAAGGCGCGCGTCGAGGATGCGCTGCACGCCACGCGCGCGGCGGTGGAGGAAGGCGTCGTGCCGGGCGGCGGCGTTGCGCTGCTGCGCGCGCAGAAGGCGCTCGCGGGACTCGAGGAGGGCCTCGACGAGGAGGACCAGAAGGCGGGCGTGCGGATCGTGCGCCGCGCCACCGAGGAGCCGCTGCGCTGGATCGCTCAGAACGCGGGCATCGACGGGGCGATCGTGGTGGACAAGGTCAAGGCGGCGAAGGGCGCGCAGGGCTTCAACGCCGCGACCGAGACCTACGAGGACCTGATGGCCGCCGGTGTGATCGACCCGACCAAGGTCGTGCGCTCCGCGATCCAGAACGCCGCGAGCGTGGCATCGCTGCTGCTCACCACCGAGGCCGCGATCGCGGAGAAGCCCAAGAAGAAGGCCGCCGCCGCCGGCATGCCCGACATGGGAGGCATGGGCGGAATGGGCGGCATGGGCGGGATGGACGACGACTTCTAACATTCGCGCTCGCGGAGGGTCCGGTTTCCACCGGCCCTCCGCGCCGCGCGAACCTTGGCTTCATCCACCCCCTCGCAGCCCCACGACTCGCGCGACCTCGCCGCGATCACCGCCGACGGCGTTTCGTTCAGCGTGATGGTCGGGCTCGGGGAGACCTACATCGCCGCGTTCGTGCTCGCGGCCGGCCTCGGCGAGGTGGCCTCGGGTCTGATCGCGACGTTGCCGCCACTCGCCGGCGCGGTGTTCCAGCTCGTCACGCCGTTCGCGGTGCGGCACCTGCACTCGTACCGGCGCTGGGTGGTGACGTGCGCATCGCTCCAGGCGCTCGCGCTGGCGCCGCTCGCGATCGGCGGATGGCGCGGCCAGGTCGGCCTTGCGACGGTCGCGCTCGCGACCGTCGCCTACTGGTCGTTCGGGATGGCCACGGGCCCGGCCTGGAATGCCTGGGTCACGGCGCTCGTCTCGCCGGAGATCCGCAAGCGCTTCTTCGCGCGCCGCGCCCGGCTGTGCCACGCCGCGCTGTTCGCGGGAATGCTCGTCGGCGGCCTCTCGCTGCAGTGGGGAAAGGAGCGCGGCCGCGAGATGGCGCTCTACGCGGTGCTGTTCACGGGCGCGCTGCTCGCGCGGTTGGTCTCGGCGCGCTTCCTCGCGCGCCAGAGCGAACCGGCGGGGCTCGTCGGAGAGCACCGCGCGCGCGCGGCCCACGGGATCCGCGCGGCGATCCGCGGCGCGGGCTCCGGGCGCGTGCTCGCCTATCTGCTCTCGATGTCGCTCAGCGTGAACATCGCCGCGCCCTACTTCACGCCGTACATGTTCGGACCGCTCGGGCTCTCCTATTCCCGGTTCATGGCGCTGATCGCCACCGCGCTGCTCGCGCGGATCGCGATCCTGCCCTACTTCGCGGCGCTCGCGGAGCGCCGCGGCACGCGCGTGCTCCTGGGGTGGGGCGCGTTCGCGATCGTGCCGCTGCCGGTGCTGTGGCTCTTCTCCGACCGGTTCCTCTACCTGGTCGCGCTCCAGCTGCTGTCCGGCACGGCGTGGGCCGCGCTCGAGTTCGCGACGATGCTCTCGTTCTTCGAGGGTATCGAGGACCGCGACCGCGCTCGCGTGCTCTCGGCGTTCAACCTCGCCAACGCTTCGGCCGTGGCGATCGGCGCGCTGATCGGCAGCCAGATCTTCACGTTCATGGAACGCACCCACGAGGCCTACGCGGTGCTGTTCGCGTTCTCGGTCGCGGGCCGGCTCGCCGCGCTGTGGTGGCTGCGTTTCGAGATAGCCTAGCCGCGACCTAGCTCGCCTTGCGGATCGCGGTGGGGTGGGTACCCGCCGTTCCATTGCCGCGGATCTTCTGGAGCCAGCGGCGCGCCCAGACGAACTCGGTGGCGAGGATCGCGAGGCCGAACGGGATCACGAGCAGGCCGGGGCCGGGCAGCACGAGCATCGCGAGACCGAGCGCGAGCACGGTAAAGCCGACGATCCCCACCACCACGCGCCAGGCGGCGCGCAGGCCGTTCTGGGCGAGATCGTCGAGCGCGGCGCCGGGCTTCGGGTCGGACGCGGCGTCGATCTGCCCGCCGAAGACCGACGCGAGGATGCCGACGCCGAGGATCCCGAGCAGGAATGCGAGGGAGACGCCGGCCGGAATCTCGAGATGGTGGGTGAGCAGCATCTTCACGCCCACGAACGCGAGCAGGAAGATCAGGCTCATCTTCAGGAACCGGAACCGCGCGATCAGCGGCGCGATCACGAAGTAGAGGCTGCGCAGGCCGAGGATCGCGAAGGCGTTCGAGCTGAACGCGAGGAACGGATCGCGCGTCACTGCGATCACGGCGGGGATCGAGTCGACCGCGAACAGGAGGTCGGAGGTCTCCACCACGAGCAGGACGAGGAACAGCGGCGTCGCGACGAGCTTGCCGTTGCACCGCTTGAAGAACCGCAGCTCGGAGAGGTCCGCCGTCACGGGCAGCCAGCGCTCGAGCAGGCGCACGAATGCGTTCTTCTGCGGCTCGAGGTCGGCGTCGCGGTCGTAGAACATCTTCGCCGCAGTGAGCAGCAGGATCGCGCCGAAGATGTAGGTGGTCCAGGCGAAGCGCTCGACCAGCGCGAGGCCCGAGACGATGAACAACATCCGCATCACGAGCGCGCCGAGCACGCCCCAGTAGAGCACGCGGTATTGGCTCTCGAGCGGAATCGCGAAGTAGCTGAACACGGTCGCGATCACGAAGATGTTGTCGAGCGAGAGCGACTTCTCGACCAGGAACGCGTTCAGGAACTGGAGCGCCGCCTCCCAGCCGTCGAGCTCGTGCCCGACCTGCAGCCCGATCCCGAGCCAGTGGTCGGCGTAGGCGAAGTAGACGAAGCAGTTGAACAAGAGGCCCGTGCCGATCCACACGAGCGACCAGAGCAGCGCCTCGCCGGTGGTCTGCGAGCGATGCTCGCGATGGAACACGCCGAGATCGAGTGCGAGAGCCGCGAGCAGCAGTACGAACAGACCGATCCAGAAGGCCGGGATCATCGGCGGTGGCTCCCCAGAACGACCTCGGATTCTGCGCCACTCGCGAATGCTGCGGAAGGGGCGGCGCCCCTCGGGTAGCAGATGCGGTAAGCTGACGCGCCCTTGGCGCGGAGAGGTACCCAAGTGGTTGACGGGGCCTGACTCGAAATCAGGTGTACGGGTAACCGTACCGTGGGTTCGAATCCCACCCTCTCCGCCATCGACTCCGCCTTCGCCTGGCTGCGCTCTCCCTTTCCCCGTACGCGAGGTTAGCTCCCTGGCCGGCGGAGGGCTGTCCGCGCAGATGCAAATCGAGGGTGGAGCCGAACGCGGGACGCGATAGAGTGGATCGGACCTTCGGCGCGGAGCTGCGATCGCAGGGTCCCGCTCGAGTCACGGACTCCGTGAACCCCGTCAGGTCCGGAAGGAAGCAGCGGTAGCGGTGTCCGATTGCGAGCGGGGGTGCCCTGCGATCTCCGCTCCGCACAGGAGGATCGTGTTCGATCGCGTCCGCTCACGGTAGATGACGAATCCCCCCATGTCCTATCAGGTACTCGCGCGCAAGTGGCGACCGCAGACGTTCGACGACGTCAGCGGTCAGGCCCACGTCACCACGCCGCTCCGCAACGCGATCCGCACCGGGCGAGTGCCGCACGCGATCCTGCTCTCGGGTCCGCGCGGCGTCGGCAAGACCACGCTGGCGCGGATCCTGGCGCGATGCCTCAACTGCGACAAAGGCCCCACCATCACGCCGTGCGGTGAGTGCGACCCGTGCCGGGAGATCTCGGCGGGCATCTCCACCGACGTGCAGGAGATCGACGCGGCGAGCCGCACCAGCGTCGACGACGTGCGCGAGCTGATCGCGGCGATCCGCTATGCGGCGGCGCCGGGCAAGCACCGCATCTTCGTGGTCGACGAGGTGCACATGCTCTCGGCGGCGGCGTTCAACGCGCTGCTCAAGACGCTCGAGGAGCCGCCCGCGCGCAGCCTGTTCGTGTTCGCCACCACGAATCCGGAGAAGATCCCGTTCACGGTCGTGTCGCGCTGCCAGCGCTACGACCTGCGCCGGATCCGCACCGCCGAGATCGTCGAGCGCCTCTCCGAGATCACACGCGAGGAGAAGATCGCCATCTCGAGCAAGAGCCTGCTCGCGATCGCGCGCGAGGCGGACGGCTCGATGCGCGACGCGCAGACGCTGCTCGACCAGGTGATCGCCTACGCGGGCAGCGAGATCGGCGACGCTGCGGTTCTCGACGTGCTCGACCTCGTCGACCGGCGCGTGCTGCTGCGGATCGCCACCGCGTGCATCGCGGCCGACGCCGCGGCCGCGCTCGCCGCGTGCCGCGAAGCCGGTCTCGCCGGACTCGACGCGAAGCGGCTGTCCGAGACGCTGCTCCAGCTGCTGCGCGACCTGGTCGTGGTGACGATCGCGCCGGATCAACCCGAGCTGATCGAGGCCTCCGTCGAGGAGATCGCCGAGCTGCGCGCGCTCGCCGAGCGCACCGATGCGACGCGGCTGCGGCGCATGTTCCGCGCGCTCGTGAAGGAGCAGGAGGACCTCGCGTGGGCGCCGCAGCCGTTCGCGGTGCTCGAGCTCGCGGTCGTGCGGCTCGCGACGATGCCCGAGGGCGACGACGTGGCGCGGCTCCTCGCGCGGCTCGACGCGCTCGAGAAGCGCCTGTCGGGAGGCGATGCCGAGGGGGGCGCGCCGCCCGCGGCGTCGAGCGAGTCGGCGCCCGGGCCTGCAAAGCCGCGCGCTGGACCCACGCGGCGCAGCGAGGCCGCACCCGCCGAGGACGCGCAGGCCGCGCCGCCCGAGGCGGATGCTCCATTCGGCAGCGTGCTCGACCGGCTGCGCGCGTTCGCGCGCGCGGGTCAGCCCGGGATCTTCGCGGCGCTCGAGGGCGCCGAGCTGCTCGAGCGCAGCGCGGAGCGCGTGCGGATCCGCGTGCCCGAGGCGTTCGCTGCGCGCCGACTGCGCGAGCGGCAAGAGGCGGTCGACGCGCTCGCGGCGAGCTTCTTCGGCCGCGCGACGCGCGTGGTGATCGAGGATGCGCCCGGAGCCGCAACGGCTGCGATCCCTGCCGCACAGAGCGACGCCGCCCGCCAGCGCCGCCAGGAGGCACTCAACGACCCCGCAGTAGGCCGAGCACTGGAGATCCTCGGCGCCGACATCGTCGAGATCCGCCCGCTCGGAGGAAACCGCTAGTGGCGGACCTCGCCCAGCTGTTCGCGAAGGCGCAGGAGGCCCAGGCGAAGCTCGCCGAGCTCCAGCAGAAGCTCGCCGCGCGCCGGATCGAGGGCAGCGCGGGCGGCGGCATGGTGCGCGCCCAGGTGTCGGGCGCGCTGCGCGTGCTCGAGATCTCGATCGAGCCCACGCTGTTTGCGTCGGGCGACCGCGCGATGATCCAGGACCTCACCGCCGCGGCCGTCAACGCGGCGATCGCCAACGCCCAGCGCCTCGTGCAGGAGGAGATGCAGAAGGCGTCGAGCGGGCTCGGGCTGCCGTTCGCGGGCGGCGCGAAGCCGGCCTAGCGGATCGCCGTGCGCCGCTCCGCCCCGATCGACCGCCTCGTCGCGAGCCTGAAGCGCCTGCCCGGGATCGGCGAGAAATCCGCCACGCGGCTCGCGTTCCACCTGCTCGGCGCCAACGACGAGAGCGTGCGCGAGCTCGCCGAAGCGATCGCGCGTCTGAAGCAGGACGTCGTGCTATGCGAGATCTGTTTCGATCTCACCGATCGCTCGCCGTGCGAGATCTGCCGCGACGAGCGCCGCGACCGCACGCTCCTGTGCGTGGTCGAGGAGCCCGCCGACCTCGCGGCGATCGAGCGCAGCGGGCGGTTTCGCGGTCGCTACCACGTGCTCGGCGGCGCATTCGCTCCGATCGACGGCGTCGGGCCCGACGAGCTGCGGATCGCCGAGCTCGAGGCGCGCGTGAAGAGCGGTGAGATCGAAGAGGTGGTCCTCGCGACCAACCCGAACGCGGAGGGCGACGCCACCGCGCACTTCCTGATCGACGCGCTGCGGCCCACCGGCGTGCGACTGTCGCGGATCGCGTTCGGCATGCCGCTCGGCGGCGATCTCGAGTACGCAGATCACGTGACGGTCGGCATGTCGGTCGAAAACCGGCGGACCCTGTAATGGGCCCCAAACTCAAGATCTCGATGCGGAAAACCGAGATGTACTCGCGTGGCGAGTTGCCACGCGCATCGCCCGAGGGGTACCTTGCGGGCCGGCAAAACACTTTGATCCCGAGCGGTTATCGAGGCATTTGCGGATGCGCGACACGCAGCTCGTGATGTACGACGAGGACTACCGCCGCATTCTCGGCGTGGTCCAGCGACTGGTGCGCGACGCGAACGCCAAGGGCGTGTTCGTGGTCGATCGCAACGGCCAGCTGATCGCCGAGGCCGGCGAGATGCGCGGCATCGACACGACGAGCCTCGCCTCGCTCACCGCAGGCTGCATCGCCGCCACGGGCGGCCTCGCGAAGCTCGTCGGTGAAGAAGACTTCCCGGTGCACTTCCACCAGGGTCAGCGCGACAACCTCCACATCACGCTGGTCTCGCATCGCATCATCCTCGTGGTGGTGTTCGACGACCGCAGCTCGCTCGGGCTCGTCCGCCTGCGCGTGAAGAAGGCCGGCGGCGAGCTCGCGAAGATCTTCGAAGAGATCCAGAAGAAGACGGAGCGCCAGGCGGCGCGGGGCGGCACGCCGTTCTCGGAAATCACGGACGACGACATCGACAACCTGTTCTCGGTCTGACACCCAACCATGTCGTTCATCAACTACTCGTCGCGCGAGATCAACTGCAAGATCGTCTACTACGGCCCCGGCCTGTGCGGCAAGACGACCAACCTGCAGTGGATCTACAACAAGACGAACCCCGAGCTGAAGGGGAAGATGATCTCGCTCGCCACCGAGACCGAGCGAACGCTGTTCTTCGACTTCCTGCCGCTCGCGCTCGGCGAGATCCGCGGATTCAAGACACGCTTCCACCTCTACACCGTGCCGGGCCAGGTGTTCTACGACGCGAGCCGCAAGCTGATCCTGAAGGGCGTCGACGGCGTGGTGTTCGTCGCCGACAGCCAGATCGAGCGCATGGAGGCGAACGTGGAGAGCCTGGAGAACCTGCGCCTCAACCTCGCCGAACAGGGCTACCGCATGGATCAGACGCCCTGCGTGGTCCAGTACAACAAGCGCGACCTCCCCAACGCCGCGCCGCTCGACGAGTTGAAGAGTCTGCTCAACCCCTCCGACCTGGCCGATTTCGAGGCCTGCGCCACCGACGGCAAGGGCGTGTTCGAGACGCTCAAGGCCGTCGCGCGCTCGGTGCTGCGCGACCTCAAGCAGATGAGTTCCTAGCCGCAAAGCGCCGCGAAGCGGCGCAGCGAGCCGAAGGCGAGCGAAGTCGGAAAAAGCGGCCTCCGCTCTCGCAACGGCGCCGCGGTTCGGGTCTTGGGTGTCGGACTGCCTGACCGCACGCCCGAGGCCCCGCCGGGCTACATTGTCGCGCACAGTGCCGGTCCCCCGGGGTTGCAGCGCGCCGCGTCAGGTGAGCGCGTCGAGAGGTGATCCCATGCGAAGAATGATGTTAGTCGCTGCTGCGCTTCTGGCAGCGTGCGTCACGCCGCCGCCCGACCTGGCGAGCTTCCCGCCGCGCTCGGGCGCGGTGTGGTCGGAGGATTGCTGCGGCGATCCCGTGGTTCAGAAGGATCCCGTGTTTCCCGCGGCGGTTTCGCGCGGGACGGAGGGCTGGGTGATCGTCTCGGGAATCCTCGACGGACGCGGCTGGGTCACCGAGCCGATCGTGCTCGCTTCGGAGCCCGAGGGCGTCTTCGACGCAGCGGCGCTCGCGGCGTTCGACGACTGGCGTTATTCGGCGCCGCGTTCCGATTCGGGAGCGAAGCGCGAAGTGAGGGCCATCCTCCGGTTCCACCAGGAGCGGCCGCACAGCCCCGCTGCGCCTTCGATGAGCAGCGGTGGCGGCGGAGGCGGAGGCGGGACCGGCTACTGATCGACCGGCACCGCACCGCTCGAACGCGTAGAATTCGGCGGTGCCCCACGCGCTCGTCGGCGATCGCAAGCTCTACTACGAGTTGCACGGCGACCCCTCCGGCACGCCGCTCGTGCTCGCGATGGGAATCGGCGGCTCGTGCCGAGGCTGGCTGCCGATCCAGGTGCCCGAGTTCGCGCGCCACCGGCGCACGCTGATCTTCGACTACCCGGGCGTCGGCAACAGCGAGCCCGACGACGCGCCCTTCACGACGCGCGATCTCGCCGACCGCGTCGCGGGCCTGCTCGATGCGCTCGCGATCGAGCGCGCCTCGGTGCTCGGCGCGTTCATGGGCGGCATGGTGGCGCAGGAGCTCGCGCTTCAGCACGCGGGGCGCGTGGACCGCCTCGTGCTCGTGGGTACCTACGCGCGCGCCGACGCCAAGCGCCGGATGCTGCTCGCGCACTGGCGCGAGCTGGCGCGGCAGGGCGTCCCGCTCGAGGTGCTCGTGCGCGATCGACTGCTCTGGACCGCACAGGAGGAGACGATCGAGCAGACCGATTTGATCGAGCAGATGATCGCATTCTTCAGCCGCGACGGCGCGCCACTCTCTTCCGAGCTGTTCGCGCGCCAGTGCGACGCGTGCCTTGCGCACGACACGCTCGACCGCCTGCACGAGATCCGCCGGCCCGCGCTCGTGATCTGCGGGCGCAACGACGCGCTCACGCCCCCGAAGTTCCACCGCCAGCTCGCCGACGAGATCCCCGATGCGCGGCTCGTCACGTTCGCGAACGGCGCCCACCTCGTGATGGTCGAGGCCGCGGAGGCGTTCAACCGCGCCGTGATCGATTTCACCTCGGAGAGCTGACTCCGGGCGCGATCCGTCAGAAGCGGACTTCGACGCCCACGCGCGGCGTGGAACGGCGGTCGGCCTGCTTCGTACCGGGCTCCTCTCGCGAATCCACGCGCACGCCGCCTTCGAGCGAGATGCTCTTGTCGACGGGGATCCGCACGCCGGCATCGGTCTCGTAGAAGGTGCCCTGTCGCGGACCCGCGGGACCGATCGCGTCCTTGCGGCCCTCGAGTCGGATCCGCTGGCCGAGCTGATCGAGCGCGTTGGGCGGCTTCGGCGTGAGGCGCCCTTCGGGGGGCGGCGGCGCGAGATCGAGTTCGACCGCGTCCGTCCCGGTGCTCGGCATGTGGGGCGCTCGGAGCAGCGCGTCGAGCGGCGGGTGCACGGGCTCGGCCGCGGCCGCAGTAGGGGATGGGGCCGCTGCCCGCGCGGGCGCGCGGCGCGGCGGATTCGCGGCGCGGGGTAGCTCGGCTGCCGGCTGAGGCTCGAGCGCCAGCGGCGGCAGGGACGGGTCGAACGGCGGGATCACGACCACCTCCTCCGTCGCGGGCGGCGCGACCCCTTCCGGGGGTGAGGCGACCGCGGCGGGCGGCGCGACCGCTTCCGAGGGTGCGGCGACCGCGGCGGGCGGCGCTACCGCAGCGGGTGGCGGCCCGGATCGCTCGCACGCGCAGAGCGCGGCGACCACGGCAGCGGCGACCGCTGAGTGCAGGAGGAACCGGTGGCCCATCGCCCAGAAGCTAACAGGCAAGAGGGAGGCGTCTCCATCCCCTACCCGCCCGTGCGGAAAGAGAGCTGCGGCAGCGTCTCGCGCAGGAGGGGATGGGCGGCGGCGGCCGCGCGCAGACCGGCCGCGGAGAGCGAGCCGGGCCCGCCGACCACGATCGCGTTGTCGAATCCGTCGATGCAGATCCGCACCGATGCGGGGAATAGCGAGTGCACCGTGCGCGATACGTCGCGGGCCTCGTCGAGCGCGTTGCAGACGAGCAGCCCGCCGCGGCGCACGAGTCGCGCCGCGGCCGCGAGGCCCGGCGCGGGCAGCCAGTCGGGCTTGTGCACCGCGCGCCCCTCGCCCACGAACACGTCCTCGATCACGAGGTCGAACTGCGCACGGCACCGGCGCAGATAGTGGCGCGCGCACCCGTGCACCACCTCGATACCGAGCGCGTCGAGCGCGAACCAGCGCCGCGCCGCATCGAGCACCTCGGCGCTGCTCTCGACGCCGACCACGCGGCTGTGCGGCGCGATCGCGCGCGCGAGCCGCGCCGCGCTGCCGCCGCCGAGGCCGAGCACGAGCACCGATCGTCGGCGCGCGGGCGGCAGCCACGCGAGCGGCGCCACGAGCGCGTCCCACACCGATCCCGTGAGCGGGCTCCCGGGTCGATACGACGATGCCCAGGTGCCGTCGATGCGCAGCGAGAGCACGCCGCGGCGCCTCTCCACGAATACGCGCGATGTGCTCCGCGTGGGGCGCCTCATCGCCGCCGTCGCGGCCCCGAGGGCGCCGCATACAATCCGCGCGTGTCCAGCGCGCCCGATCCGCCGCCGCTCGCCGCCCGCATGTCCGAAGTCTCCGCTCCCGAGGCGCTGTTCGCCGAGTCCGGCCGCGTCGCGAAGGTGGCGCTGCCGGTGCCCGTCGACGAGCTCTTCGAGTACACCATCCCGGACGCGCGCGCCGGGCAAATTCGACCCGGCTGCCGCGTGCGCGTGCGCTTCGGCGGCCGGACGATGGTGGGCGTAGTGGTCGAGCGCGCCGACCGCGCGGCCTACGCGGGTCGGCTGCGCGCGATCGAAGCCGCGATCGACGAGGCGCCCGTGCTCCCGCGCGAGCTGCTCGGCGTGCTGCGCGAAGCCGCGCGCGAAGTGCTGTGCCCCGTCGGGCTCGCGTTCGCGGCGGCGCTGCCGACGGGCTCCGCTCCGCTCTACGCGCGCGGTGTGGCACTCACGCCGCGCGGCCGCGCGGCCCTCGAAAGCGGCGCGGTGAAGGGCGCCGCGGGCCGAGCGCTCGAAGCGCTCGCCGCCGCGCCGCTTCCCCGCGCGGCGATCGCGCGCCGGCTCGGCGCCGATGCGCGCTCCGCCCTCGCCTCGCTCCAGCGCGACGGTCTGATCGCGGCGTGCGAGATCGAGCGAGGCCCGCGCGCGCGGGTCGCCGTCGAGCGCGTGGCAGCGCTCGCGCCGGCGGTGGACCTCGCCGCTGCGCGCGCGGCGCTCGCGCGCGCGCCGCGCCAGCTCGCCGTGCTCGAGCAGCTGGCCATTCGCGAGCGCGCCACTGCGGGCCTGCCCGCGGCCGCGCTGCGCGCGCTCACGGCGCGCGGCTTCGCGCGCGTGCACACGCGCGGAGCGCCGCGCGACGTGCTGGGCACGCCGATCGAGACCGCGCGCCGCGTCGAGCTCACGCGCGATCAGGCTGCCGCACTCGCGCCGATCGAATCGGCGATCCGGCGCCGCGAGGCGTCCGCATTCCTGCTGCACGGCGTCACCGGCAGCGGCAAGACCGAGATCTACCTGCGCGCCGTGGCGGCCGCGCTCGACGCAGGCCGCGGTGCGCTCGTGCTCGTGCCGGAGATCACGCTCACGCACCAGATCCTCGCTCGACTGCGCGGGCGATTCGGCGACGCGCTCGCCGTGCTGCACAGCGGGCTCTCTCCGGGCGAGCGGCTCGAGCAGTGGCTCCGACTGCGCAGCGGCGCGGCGCCGATCGCAGTGGGCGCGCGGTCCGCGCTGTTCGCGCCGATCGAAGACCTCGGCATCGTGGTGATCGACGAGGAGCACGACGGCGCCTACAAGAACGAGGAGGGCTTCCGCTACCACGCGCGCGATCTCGCGCGCATGCGCGCGCGCGCCGCGAGGTGCCCGGTCGTGCTCGGCTCCGCCACGCCCTCGCTCGAGTCGCGCCATGCGGCCGATCGCGGCGAGATCACGCGGCTCGTGCTCGCGCACCGGATCGGCGGCCAGCCGCTGCCCGCGGTGGAGATCGTCGATCTCGCGCGCGAGCGCGAGGCGTCACCGCGCGGGCGCAGGTTCGCGCTCTCGCGCCCGCTGCGCGCGGCGCTCGGCGAGACGCTGAGCTCCGGCGGGCAGGCGATCCTGTTCCTGAACCGCCGCGGGTTCTCGACGCGGATCTTCTGCTTCGACTGCGGCCATGCCGAGCGCTGTGCCGATTGCGACGTCGGACTCGTGTACCACGCTGCCGACGGCGCGCTGCACTGCCACTACTGCGAACACCGGCGGCCGCCGCCCGGGCGCTGCACGGGCTGCGGCGCGCCCGACACGGCGCTCCTCGGGCTCGGCACCGAGCGGCTCGAGGAGGAGGTGCGCACGCTGTTCCCGCACGCGCGGACAGCCAGGCTCGACCGCGACACCGCCGCGCGACGCGGCGTCACCGAGGACGTGCTGCGCCGGCTGCGCCAGAGCCGGATCGACGTGCTGATCGGAACGCAGATGGTGGCGAAGGGTCACGACTACCCGGGCGTGCGCCTCGTGGGCGTGGTCGCAGCGGACATCGGGCTGCATCTGCCCGACTTCCGCGCCGCCGAGCGGACGTTCCAGCTGCTCACGCAGGTGGCCGGACGTGCGGGGCGCGACACCGCGCCGGGTCGCGTGATCGTGCAGACCTTCGTGCCGGACCACTACGCGGTGCGCCCCGTGCGCGACCACGACTACGAGACGTTCTACGCCCAGGAGCTCGCCCACCGCCGCGCGCTCGGCTTCCCGCCGCTCGGCCACCTCGCGAGCGTGCTCGTCTCCGCGGAGCGCGAGGCCGACGCGGTCGCGGGCGCGGCGCAGCTCGCGGCTGCGATCGCGGCGGCGGGCGCGTGCGAGCTGCTCGGACCCGCGCCCGCGCCGCTGCCGCGGCTGCGCGGTCGCCACCGTCACCAGCTCCTGATCAAGGGCGGCCGCGACGCGGTGCAGAGCGCTGCGCGCGCCGCACTCGCAGCGGCGGCGCGGCTGCGCGACGGCGTGACGGCCGCCGTGGACGTGCGTCCCTGGAGCATGCTCTGAGTTCCCGTTATTTTTGACGGATGGCGCTGCGCCCCGTCCTGCAGTTCCCCGACAAGCGGCTGCGCGTGAAGTCGCAGCCGATCGAGACCATCACGGAGGAGCTGCGCCAGCTCGCGCAGGACATGTGCGAGGTGATGTACGACGAGCCCGGGATCGGGCTCGCCGCGCCGCAGGTCGGAGAGCCGGTGCGCCTGATCGTGGTCGATACCGAGTGGAAGGCCGAGGATGCGGCGCGCAGCCCGCTGATCCTCGTCAATCCCGAGCTCTCGGAGCACGAGGGCGAGGTGCTCTGGAAGGAGGGCTGCCTCTCGGTGCCCGAGTTCGAGGCGGAGGTGAAGCGCGCCGAGCGCGTGCTCCTGCGCGCGCTCGATCTCGACGGCAAGGAGGTGGAGATCCACGCCGAGGGGCTCCAGGCCGTCTGCTTCCAGCACGAGGTCGATCACCTGAACGGAGTCCTGTTCATCGACCACATCAGCCGGCTCAAGCGCAGCCGTTATGTCGCCAAACGCAAGAAGCAGCTGAAGCGCGAGGCCGAGGAGGGCGCGTCGCAGAGCGCGTAGCGGAGCCGCGGTGCGCCTGATCTTCTTCGGCACGCCCGAGTTCGCGGTCCCGACGCTCGCGCGACTCGCAGCGGAGCACGAGCTCGCCGCGGTGGTGAGCCAGCCCGATCGCCCGAGCGGGCGCGGCCGGCGCGTGCAGGCGTCGCCGGTGTCCGCGTTCGCGCAGGGGCGCGGGCTCGCGCTGCTCCGGCCCGAGCGCGTCGGCGCGCCCGAGGTGGTCGCGGCCTTGCGCGCGGCGGCCGCCGATCTCGGCGTCGTGGTGGCGTTCGGGCAGTTCCTCCCGAAATCGGTGCGCGAGCTGCCGCGGCTCGGCTATCTGATCAACGGACACGCGAGCGTGTTGCCGCGCCACCGCGGCGCGGCGCCGATTCCGCGCGCGATCCTCGCCGGCGATGTGGAGACCGGCATCTCGGTGATGCGCGTCGAGCGCGAGATGGACGCGGGGCCGGTTGCCCTCGTGCGCACGACCCCGATCGCGCCCGACGAGGACGCAGGTGCGCTGGGCGACCGGCTCGCGCGGATCGCCGCCGACGCGATCGCGGAAGCGCTCGCGCAGATCGCGGACGGCTTCGACTCCTGGCGCGAGCAGGACCCCGCGCGCGCCACGCTCGCGCCGAAGATCGGGTCCTCCGAGCTCGCGATCGACTGGCGCGAACCCGCGCCGGCGATCGCGCTGCGCGTGCGCGCGTTTGCGCCCGAGCCGGGCGCGCGCACGCTGTTGCGCGGCGAGCCGCTGCGGATCCTCGCCGCGCGCTCGGAGCCCGGCGCCGCCGACCGCGCACCCGGAACGACCCGCGTCGGCGCCGGAGAGCCCCTGCGCGTGGCGACGAGCGACGGATGGCTGATTCCCGAGCGCGTCCAGCGAGCGGGCGGCAACGCGCTCGACATCGCGGCGTATCTGCGCGGGCGGCCGATCTCCGACGGAGAGAAGCTCGGCGCGGCCGAGCGCAGCCACTAGACTCGGGCGATGACCGTCAAGCCCACCGGCCGCGCACCCGGGCCGCGGCGCGGCCCGCCGCGCCGCGCGGGCGCCGACCTGCACGCCCACGCGCCGACGCGCGCTCGGCTGCTCGCCCTGCGCGTGCTCGAGCGGGTGCAGCGCGCGGGCGCGTACGCGGACGTGCTGCTGCACAGCCAGCTCGCGCGCAGCGGCCTCGGCCCGGTCGACCGCGCGTTCGCGACCGAGCTCGTCTATGGAACGCTGCGCTGGCGCGGCCGGATCGACTATCTCCTCGGCCGTTTCCTCGATCGGCCGCTCGACCGCGTGGAGGGCATCGCCGCCACGGCGCTGCGGCTCGGCGCCTACCAGATCCTGTTCAACGACCGCGTTCCCACCATCGCGGCGGTCGACGAGGCGGTGCGGTGCGCGCGCGCGGCGGGCGCCGAGCGCGTCACCGGTCTCGTGAACGCGGTGCTGCGCCGGCTCGCCGAGCACCACGCGAGCGAGCCGATGCCCGCGCTCGACAGCGATCCCCTCGGACATCTGATGCACGCGCAGAGCCTGCCCGCGTGGGTCGCCGCGCGCTGGCTCGAGCTGTACGGGCCATCCGAGGCCGCTGCGCTCGCCGCCGCGAGCACCGAGACGCCGCCGCTCACCGTGCGCGCGAATCCGCACCGCGGCGAGGTGGCCGAGCTGCTCGACGAGCTTCACCCCCTCTTCCCCGACGCACGGCCGTGTCGCTATGCGCGCTACGGGGCGGTGCTCGGCCGGCGCGGCAACGCCACCGCGATGCCGAGCTTCCTGGCGGGCCGCTTCACGGTGCAGGACGAGGCGTCGCAGCTCGTCGTCGGCCTGCTCGATCCACAGCCGGGCGAGCGCGCGCTCGACACCTGCGCGGCGCCCGGCGGCAAGGCGACCGCGATCGCCGAGCGGGTGGGCCGGAACGGATCCGTGCTCGCCCTCGACCGCCACCCGGGACGGCTCGACCTCGTGCGCCGCGCGGCGCGCCGGCTCCAGCTCGGCCGGCTCGAATGCCGCGCGTTCGACGCGACGCTCGATCTCGCCGAGCTCGCGGCCGGCGTCCCGTTCGACCGCGTGCTCGTGGACGCGCCGTGCTCGGGCCTCGGCAGCCTGCGCCGCAACCCCGACGCGCGATGGCGCGTGCGCCCGACCGATCCCGCGCGCCTCGCCGAAGTGCAGAGAGCGCTGCTCACTCGCGCGAGCCGCGTGGTCGTGCGCGGTGGCGTGCTCGTCTACAGTACGTGCACGCTCCTTCCCGAGGAGAACGAAGCGGTGGTGGAGTCGTTCCTGCGCGAGTCGCCGCAGTTCGCACCGATGAGTCCTCGGGAGGCTCCCGAAGAGGTGCGCGAGCTCGTCGACGAGCGCGGCTATCTGCGCTGCTGGCCGCACCGCCACGACACCGACGGCTTCTTCGCCGCGCGGCTCGAGCGAAGGCCATCCGGATGAGCCGGCGCGAGCCGCGGATCGCGCCGTCGATCCTCTCGGCCGATTTCGCCGTCCTGGCCGCGGAGCTCGCGGACGTCGAGGCGGGCGGCGCCGACTGGATCCACGTGGACGTGATGGACGGCCGCTTCGTGCCGAACATCACGATGGGACCGATGATCGTGGAGGCCGTGCGGCGTTCCACTGCGCTCCCGCTCGACGTGCACTTGATGATCGTCGAGCCCGAGCGCTACGTGGCGGACTTCGCGCGCGCGGGTGCCGCGACGATCGGGATCCACGTCGAGACGTGCCCCCACCTGCACCGCAACGTGGGCCAGATCCGCGAGGCGGGCGCGCGCGCGAGCGTGGTGCTCAATCCGTCGACGCCCGCGTCGAGCATCGAGCCCGTGCTCGGCGACGTCGACCAGGTGCTCGTGATGACGGTGAACCCGGGCTTCGGCGGCCAGAAGTTCATCGCCAGCATGCTCGGCAAGATCGAGACGCTGCGCCGCTGGATCGACGAGCGCGGCCTCGACGTGGCGCTCGAAGTGGACGGCGGGATCGGCCCCGAGACGATCGCGCAGGCGGCGCGCGCGGGTGCCGACGTGTTCGTCGCCGGCAACGCCGTGTTCGGCGCGCGCAACCGGGGCGAAGCGATCGCGGCGCTGCGTCGGCAAGCGGCCGATGGCCGCGCGCAGCGAGCCGAAGGCGAGCGAACGCCCTAAGGTGGATACCCTCTCCTTGCAGGCCCGCGGCGAGGCGCGATAATCGCCCGGCCATCCGGAGTCTCGGGGCGTGGCGCAGTTTGGTAGCGCGCTTCGTTCGGGACGAAGAGGTCGCTGGTTCGAATCCAGTCGCCCCGACCACTCCTGGCCAGGCCTTCGCTCGGCCCACCCGATGGTCTTCGCTCGGCTGCGGCTCGCTGCGCAGGCCGACTTCGTCGGTCTCTTCGCGGCGACGCCCACCGTCGACAGATCCGGGGAGCGGACTACTCTGGTCAAGGGACGGAGGACCGTCCGTGACCCGCTTCCCCCGCACCCACTCGAACGTCTGGGTCGTCCTCGCGCTCGCCGCGGCGTTCGCGTGCTCGGGCGATCGCAGCTCGGACCACGACGTCGCGGTGCGCGTGGGGCGCGTCGGCCTCGACGCGAACGACATGCCGGTAGTGCTGCTCGAAGAGCGCGAGGGGAAGCGCTGGCTCGCGATCTGGATCGGCAGCGCCGAGGCGCAGTCGATTGCGATGTCGATCGACGAGGTCGCGAGCCCGCGGCCCAACACGCACGATCTCGCGCGCAGCGTGATCGATGGTCTGCACGGAAAGATCGAGCGCGTCGTGGTGACGGATCTGAAGGAAGGCACCTACTACGCGACCCTCGCGCTCCGCGCCGACGGTCGTCGCGTCGAAATCGACGCCCGCCCGAGCGACGCCATTGCGATCGCGCTGCGCGCGAGCGCGCCGATCTTCGTGCGCGACCACCTGTTCGAGCATTCGGAGATTTCCGACGACGATCGGCCGCCGGCGCCGTCGATCTGATCGGCAACCGATCGGCAACTATCGCGGCGCTCCTCGCGAATCGGCGCGCGAAACGGCGGGCGAACCGCCGCGCGGGCGATTTCCGCAGCGGCAGAGTCGTGCATTGACATGGAAACGGGCCGCTGTCAGGATGCGTCGAAAGCGGAGCCGCCACCGGCGCACGTGCGCACTAATCTTCCGGTAATCACACTGGTGGGGCACCGCTTCTGTCCGGGACGAGCGAGATGGCGTCCCGCGAGGCGACGATGAACGACCCGCGACACCCGATCCGCTTCGGCCCCGACAAGCTCGACGTCCTCGACGAAGAGCGCGCGGATGCGGGTGAGCCCCAGCTCACGCGCGAGGAGCTCGCGTGGGAGCTCGTCGAGGTGCTCGACGAGCTCACCGCCGAGGAGCTCTCCGAGCTCGTGTCCAAGAACGTCCCGCGCGAGGCGCACGACTTCTTCACGCATTATGCGCGCGAGTTCTGCGAGGGCCTCCCGATCGACCGATCGATCCGCGCGCGTCTGCCGAACCTGATGCTGCTCGGCTATCTGCTGCGCGTCCTCGAGGAGCGCCTCCTCGATCCCAGCGATTCCGGCGAGTCGTTCGACGCCTAGTAGTGGAGCGCATCCACAGCGACCGGGCGCCCGCTCCGGTCGGCCCGTACTCGCAAGCCGTCGCGCACGCGGGATGGGTGTTCGCATCGGGTCAGATCCCGCTCGCCCCGCGCTCGGGTGCGCTCGTCCGCGGCGACATCGAGGCTCAGACCGAGCAGGTGATCGCGAACCTCGCCGCGGTGCTCGAGGCGTCGGGATCGAGCCTCGCGCGCGTGGTCAAGACCACCGTGTACGTCACCGACCTCGCCCTGTTCGCGCGGATCAACGCGGTGTATGCGCGGCATTTCTCCGGCCCGGTTCCGCCCGCGCGCGCCACGGTTCAGGTTGCCGCGCTGCCGCTCGGCGCCGCGGTCGAGATCGACGCGATCGCTATCGGTGGATCGATCGCGTCAGCCGGTACAGGTTCACCGCGTTGATCGCGACGTGCGCGGCGATCGGCGCGGCGAGGTTGCCGGTCGCCGCGAACAGCGCACCGAGCATCGCGCCCGCGATCAGCGCGAAGCCCGTCCACGGCAGGAGCGAGCGCCGCGGCGGGTAGTGCGCGAGCCCGAACACCGCGCTCGCAGCGAGCCAGCCGATGCGCGGCTGGAGCGCGCCGCGGAAGAACATCTCCTCGGCGAATCCCGACAGCGCCGCGAGCACCGCGCAGTCGGCGAGTGTGAGCGGGCCGAGAGCCTCGGCGAGCTCGCGGGCGAGCGCGGCTCCCCACCGGGTCCGCGTGGTGAGCAGGTGCGAGGCCGCGATCGCCGCGGCGGCGCATGCGAGCCCGACCGCGAGGTCGCGCCCCCAGCGGATCCCCGCCGCCGCCGAGGCGGCATCGAGATAGGCCCAGGGCCGGCCTGCCCACCCATTCCAGGCGAGCGCTGCGAGCGCGAGCAGCCCGTAGAGGATCGCCGCCCACCGCAGGAGCCGCGCCCGGCCGGGCGCCGGGTGCGCGCGGCCGGAGCGCGGCGGCGGGATCGGCGGCATCCGCGGCATGATTCCACGCGGGCCCGCGACGGCCCATGCCTCGGCAGCGCGAAGTGCCGGAACCCGCGTTGACAGCCCCGACCCTCTCGGTAGGCTCCGCCGAACCAGCGATGAGGGGCGCGGTTCGGACCTCGCGGCCCCTTCCAGAGCCTGCGCTCCCCGGGATCCCCGTTGCCCAGCGGCCCTGAGATCGGCGCCCCGATCGGGAGGACCAGAGCATGTCCGAGCGCGTGCCCATGACCCGGCAGGGCTACGACAAGCTCGAAGCCGACCTGCGCGAGCTCAAGACCGTCGACCGGCCGCGCATCGTGCGCGAGATCGAGGTCGCGCGCGCGCACGGCGACATCTCCGAGAACGCGGAGTTCCACGCGGCCAAGGAGCGCCAGAGCCACATCGAGGGCCGGATCCGCCAGCTCGAGGACAAGCTCGCGCGCGCGCAGGTGATCGACCCCTCGGGGCCGACTCCGGAGTCGGTCCGCTTCGGTGTCACGGTAGTGCTGCTCGACGCGGAGACCGATGAAGAAGTGACGTACACGCTCGTGGGCGAGGACGAATCGGATATCACCACGGGCAAGCTCTCGATCTCCTCGCCGATCGCGCGCGCCCTGCTCGGCAAGGGAGTCGACGACGTCGTGCGCGTCCAGGTACCCAAGGGAACCCGCGAATTCGAGGTGCGCGAGATCCGGTTCGAGTGAGCAGGCGAGGCGCAGATCGGTAGACCCGGGCGGTCCGGGTCCGATAAGCTCGCAGCGGAATTGATGGAGAGAAGGGCGCGGCCCTCCCAGAGACGCGGTGACCCCCCGCCACCGCATACAGGTGGCTCCCCTTTTGCGATCGCTCCAGGTCAAGTTCAGCGCGCTCGTCGTCGCATTACTCGTCACGGCGTGCATCGGACTCGCGGCTCTCGCCACGCGCCACGAGCGTCGTGCGCTCGAAGGCGAGATGGAGAAGCGCGGCCGCATGCTCGCCTCCAACCTCGCTGGCGCGGCCAGGGAGCCGCTGCTCGAGGCGGGTCGCGGCGCCTTCTCCCCCGAGCTCTCGCTCGACAAGCTGATCCAGGACGTCGGCGGCCGCGAGGGAGTGGTCGCGGTGAGGCTGCTCGACCGCGACGGGCGCGTGCTGGCGTCGAGCGATCCGGGCCTGCGCGGCGAACACCGCGAGAGCCTCGCGGGACACCCGAAGACCGCCGACGGGGTCTGGGTCGGACGCGAGGGCACCCGGCTCCAGGTGGCGGCGCCCGTTTTCTACAGCGACGTGCTGGTCGGCGAAGCGCAGATCGACTTCGACCTGCGCATCCTCGTCGATCCCGTCGTGGCGGGTAACGCGCAGCAGCTCGCCGCCGTCGCCGTGGTGGTGGTGGTGATCGGCGTGCTCGCTGGCATCGGGTTCGTGGCGCTGCTGGTCGGGCCGCTGCGGCGGCTGCGGGTGGGTGTCGAGCGGCTCGCCGCGGGCGACGTGACGGTGCGCGTGCCGCCGACCTCGCACGACGAGGTCGGCGAGCTCACGCGCGCGTTCAACGAGATGGGCGACGCGCTCGAGCAGAAGCACAAGATCCAGCAGGCGTTCGGGCGCTACGTCGACGACTATGTTCTGAACCAGCTGCTCGAGAACGACACCGACGAGAAGCAGACCGGCATCGAGCGCGAGGTGACGATCCTGTTCGTGGACATTCGCCAGTTCACGCGGCTGTCGGAAGGCATGGACGCGAACGACGTGGTCGGGCTGCTGAACGAGTGCTTCCAGCTGATCTCCGACCTGATCCTCGGCGAGGGCGGCACGATCGACAAGTTCATCGGCGACTCGGTGATGGCGTACTTCGGCGCGCCGCTGCCGCAGGCCGACCACGCCCTGCGCGCGGTGACCACCGCGATCGAGATCGCGCGCGGCGTCGAGCGCCGGAACGCGCAGCTCGCCGCGGGTGGCGACGACGGCGTGCCGATCTCGATCGGGATCGGGATCCACACGGGCGTCGTCGTGGTGGGCAACATCGGCTCCGACCGGCGCTCGGACTTCACGGCCGTCGGCGACGCCGTGAACGTCGCGCATCGGCTCGAGAAGCTGGCGCGGCCCGGGGAGATCCTCGTGTCGGAGGCGGTCCAGCGCCAGGCGCGCGGCGCGGCGCGGCTGCGATTCGAGGGGGAGCGGCAGCTCTCCGGCCGCGAAGAGCCCGTGCACGTCTACTCCGTCGACCTCGGCCCGCTCGGGAGCAGCGCGGTGGAGGGCGACCGGGCGGCGCAGGCATGAGACGAGTCGGGCCGGCACGCGCCGCCGCCGCGTGGCTCGCGGCCGGCGCGCTGGGCTTCGGCGGATGCGCGTCATCGGGCGCGACCGGCGAGCTGCTCTACCGCGCGGGCGATCTGCGCGGTGCGATCGAGAGCTGGCGCGCCGAGAACGCGAAATCGCTCGCGCCGCGGATCGCCGCGGTGGAGGCGGAGCTCGCTGCGCGTGTCCAGGGCTACATCGCCAACGCGCGCGCGCTCGAGAGCGAGGGGCGCCTCGCGGAGGCGCTGCTCGACTATCGGCTCGCGCTGGAGCTGCAGCCCGACGATGCCGACAATCTCGCCCACGTGCAGCAGCTCGCGCGCGATGTCGTCGCCAAACGCGGCGCGCTGCTCGACGCCTACCGCGACGTGCGCGCACGCGGCGATCTCGCCGCGGCGGAGCCCGCGCTCCAGAAGCTGCGCCAGCTCGATCCGTTCGAGCCCGCCTATCAGAGCGAAGAGCTGAAGCTGCAGGGGCTGATTGCGGAGGAGCGACGCGCGCGGCGAGCGAAAGCGCGCGCGGCGCGCGCGGCACAGGTCGAATCGCTCGTCGAGGCCGGGCGCACCGCGTTCGGCGACGAGCAGCTCCAGACGGCGATCGACCTGTGGCGGCGCGCGCTCCTGATGGATCCCGAGAACGAGCGCATCCAGGCGTATATCGCGCGCGCGGAGCGGCAGCTCGAGACGCTCGAGCAGCTGCGCGCGGAGCGCGACGGCGGGGCATGACGGCGCGGAGACCCCCGATCGCGCTCGTCCTGCTCGTTTG
>DATFWW010000143.1:0-19517 GCA_035258825.1 Myxococcota bacterium | reverse complement strand
GAGCGCCCGCTCGCGCGGCTCGTGCTCGAATCCACGTTCACGAGCGTGCGCGCGATGGCGTCGGATCTGTTCGGGATCCCGGGCTGGCTCGTGCGCGATCCGTTCGACAATCTAGCCGCGGTGCGCGCGTTCACGGGGCCGATCCTGCAGCTGCACGGCGACCGCGATCAGTCGATCCCGCTCGCGCACGCGCAGGCGCTGCACGACGCGGCGCCGCGCTCCGAGCTGCACGTGCTCCATTGCGGGCACAACGACTGCGCGCACTCGTGGGAGCTGATCGCACCGTTTCTGCTCGCGCGCGACGGCTAGGGCCACTCCGCGGCGCCGGCCGGGAAGTCGCTGCGCTGCGACGGCACGACACAGAATGCGTGCCCCGACGGCGCCTCCATCACCACGTGGTTGCGGATGCGCGCCTTCACGCGCGCGCCGAGCCGCTCGAGCCGCGCCACCTCGGCCGCGACGTCGTCGGTCTCGATGTCGAGGTGGATCGCGCGCTCGGCGCTCCCTACGCGCTGGAAGCCGAGATAGGGCGCGCCTTCGCCGCCGAGCCGGCCGCGCACGGAGCTGAAGCGCTCGTTGCGGCGGACGAGCGGACGACCGAGCGCCGCGCTCCAGAACTGCGCGCCGTTCTCGTAGTCGGCCTCGGCGCAGTCGATCACCACGTTCGTCAGCCGGCTCCGGTGCATCGAAACTCCTCGCTCGGATCTCGCGCGGCATTGTATCCTGCGCGCTTGCGCACCGGTTATTTCTGGGACGTGATGGAAGGGCGCAGGTCGCCGCCTCCGGCAGCGCAGGTGCTCGGCTTCGAGCTGCTCGAGATCGACGGCGCGCAGGGTACGATCCGCGTGCGCTTCGCGGCGCGCCCCGAGTTCGCGAACCCGATCGGCGCGATTCAGGGCGGCTTCCTCGCCGCCATGCTCGACGACACGCTCGGGTCCGCGCTCCAGTCCACGCTCGGGCCCGATCAGTTCGCGCCGACGCTCGAGCTCAAGGTCAACTTCGTGAGCCCGGCGAAGCCCGGGCCGCTGATCGCCGAGGGGCGCGTGGTGGCGCGCGGCGGCTCGATCGCGTTCCTGGCCGGCGAGCTGCGGACGGAGGACGGTGCGCTCGTCGCCACGGCCACCGCCACGGCGCGGATCGTGGTGCCGCGGTCGGGATTCGCGGAAGCTGACTAGCGGGCTCGGCGATATCCTGCTGGAGTTGGCGCGCGCGTCCCAGGAGGAATCACATGCCGGACACTCCCAACGAGCTCCCGAACTGGATCGCCGATCACGTGCGCCGCTACCGCGAGAGCAACGGGGCCGACGGGCACATGTGGTCGCCGCCCGGCGGCGGAAAGCCCGTGCCCACGCTGCTGCTCACGACGACGGGCCGCAAGTCGAAGCGGCGCCAGGTCCTGCCGCTGATCTACGGCACGACCGGGAAGGGCCATGCGATCGTCGCCTCGAAGGGCGGCGCGCCCGCGCATCCCGCGTGGTATCTGAACCTCTCCGCGGACCCCGACGTCGAGGTGCAGGTGGGCGCGAATAAGTTCGCCGCGCGCGCGCGCACGGCCAGCGGAAGCGAGCGCGCGGCGCTCTGGAAGCAGATGGCGGCGATCTGGCCCGACTACGAGGAATACCAGCGCAAGACGCAGCGCGAGATCCCCGTCGTCGTGCTCGAGCCGCGCTGACGATCGGCCGACGTGCGGCTCTGGACGCTCCACCCCCGATACCTCGACGCGCGCGGGCTCGTGGCGCTCTGGCGCGAGGCGCTGCTCGCAAAGCGCGTCCTGCAGGAGCGCACGCGAGGATACCGCCACCATCCCCAGCTCGAGCGCTTTCGCGCGCACTCCGATCCGCTGCTCGCGATCGACGCCTACCTCGCCGCGGTCCACGGCGAGGCCGAGCATCGCGGCTATTCGTTCGACGCGCGCAAGATCGGCGCGCGCGGCGACGCGCGCCGGATCGCCGTGCCGCGCGGGCAGGTCGCGTACGAATGGCGCCATCTGCTCGCAAAGCTGCGCGTGCGCGACCCCGCGCGCCGCCGGCGCCTCGCGCGGATGGAGCGGCCCGCGCCGCACCCGCTGTTTCGCATCGTCGCGGGCGACGTCGCCTCCTGGGAGCGGCGATGATCGAGACGCGGTTCACGAAGCTCGTGGGAGCGACCGCGCCGATCCAGGTCGCCTCGATGCCGGGCATCTCGACGGCGGAGCTCGTCGCCGCGGCCGCGGACGCGGGCGCGGTGGGGATGATCGGGGCGCCTCTGCTGTCGGCCGACGATCTGGAGTCGGAGCTCGCCTGGGTCGCGAAGGCGACCTCGGGCGTGTTCGGCGTGAACTTCCTGATGCCCTTCCTCGATCCCGCGTGCGTCGCCGTCGCCGCGCGCGGCGCCCGGATCGTCGAGTTCTTCTACGGCGATCCGCAGCGCGCGCTCGTCGACGAAGTGCACGCGTTCGGCGCGCTCGCGAGCTGGCAGGTCGGCTCGCTCGACGAGGCACTCGCCGCAGAGCGCGCGGGCTGCGACTTCGTGGTGGCGCAGGGCACCGAAGCGGGCGGCCACGTGCGCGGGCAGTCGAGCCTGCTGCCATTCCTCTCCGAGGTTCTCGATGCGCTTGGCGTGCCCGTGCTCGCGGCGGGCGGCATCGCCACCGCGCGCGACCTCGCGGCCGTGCTCGCGTGCGGTGCGTCGGGCGCGCGGATCGGCACGCGCTTCGCCGCGTGCGCGGAGTCGGGCGCGCATCCGTCGTACGTGAAGGCACTGCTCGCGGCTACCGCGGCCGACACGTGCCTGACCGAGGTGTTCTCGGATCTCTGGCCGAACGCCCCGCACCGCGTGCTGCGCTCCGCGGTCGCGGCCGCCCAGCGCGCGCCGGACGGGGTCGCCGGAGAGATCCGGCGCGGCAGCCGCGCGATCCCGATCGCGCGGTTCTCCGCGATCGCGCCGACCGCCACCACGACCGGCAACGTCGAGGCGATGGCGCTCTACGCGGGCGAGGGCGTGACGCACGTGACGTCGGTGCAGCCCGCGGCGCAGATCATCGCGGAGCTCGTCGCGGGCGCCGAACGGCTCCGCGCATCCCGCTGACGGAAAGGAGCGCAATGTCGCAAGCGGCGATCTTCGGCCCCGTGTTCGCGATGATCCTCCTCACGATCGCGGTCTGGACCTACATGTACGCGCGGCGGATTCCATTCATCCAGAGCCTCGACCGCTCGGTGGTCCTGACGCCGGCCCGGCTCGCCGAGCTCTCGCCGCCCGCCGTCTCGAATCCCTCGGACAACCTTAAGAACCTGTTCGAGATCCCGGTGATCTTCTACGCACTCGCGCTGATGCTCTTCGCCACGGGCCAGGTCGACGCCGTGTACGTGGGGGCCGCGTGGGTGTTCGCGGTGTTTCGCGCGCTGCACAGCGCGGTGCACTGCACGGTCAACATCATCCTGGTGCGGTTCTCGCTCTATCTCGTCTCGACGCTCGCGGTCTGGTTCATCGCGGCGCGCGCCGCGCTGCGATATCTCGGGTGATCCGTGTTCAAGGTCTGCTCGCGGTGCGGCCAGGAATATCAGTCGTGGGCGATCGAGTGCACCGACTGCCGCGTGTCGCTCGACATCGCGGCGGAGACGCTTGCGCCGGCCGTGTCGCCCGCGCCGGCCCCCGCTGCGCCCCTCGAGGACCTCGTCGTGCTGCGGCTGGGTGGGCCCTGGGAGCTTCAATCGCTCGCGGAGACGCTCCAGGCGCAGGGCATCTCGAGCCGGATCGACATGTACCCGCCCGGCGGTGCGATCACCTGGAGCGGGGCGGGCTCGCGCAACCAACCGTCGGGCCTGGGCATCTACGTGAGCCGCAGAGACCGAGAAGCCGCGCGCGCGCTCGCCGACGAGCTCGCGGCGCGCGAGCTGCCGGATGCGGAAGCGCCGCCCCCTAACACCGACCCCAACAGCTGCCCGGCCTGCGGCGAGCCGACGCCCGAGAACGCCGCCTCGTGCAGCGCCTGCGGGCTCGCATTCCCCGAGGTGCCCGCAGAGGACAGCGCCACCTGACTCCCTCCATGCGCGTGCACAGCTTCCCGCCGATCTCCGACCCCGCGAGCCGGGTGCTGATCCTCGGCTCGATGCCCGGCCAGGCCTCGCTGCGCGCGAAGCAGTACTACGCGCATCCGCAGAACGCGTTCTGGAGGATCATCAGCGCCCTGCTCGGGCTCGAAGCGGGCACGCCCTACGAGATGCGCGTCGAGGCGGTGCGCGCGCGAGGGATCGCGCTCTGGGACGTGATGAAGTCGTGCACGCGCGAGAGCAGCCTCGACTCCGACGTGGTGGAATCGTCGATCGTGCCGAACGCATTCCCGAGCTTCCTGCGCTCCCACCCGCGGATCCGCACCGTCTGCTTCAACGGCGCGAAGGCCGAGCAGTCGTTCCAGCGCTATGCCCTTCCGCGGCTGCGCGGAGCGGGTGATCTCGCGTTCTACCGGCTCCCGTCGACGAGCCCGGCCCACGCCTCGATGCCGTTCGCGCAGAAGCTCGCGGCCTGGCGCGCCGTGCTCGCGGAGGTCTGAGATGGACCCGCTCGCAAAGGTCCGCCGCGAATACGCCGAGAAGATCCGCGCGATCGCAGGGCTGCATTCCGGCGCGCTCGCGCGCGCGTTCGCGGCGGTCGCGCGAGAGGCGTTCGTCGGTCCCGGGCCATGGCAGATCCTGCGGTTGCCCGACGTGACGCGCTACGAGACGACGCCAGACGCCGATGCGCGCCGCCTCTACGACAACGTGCTCGTCGCACTCGATGCGGACCGCAACCTCAACAACGGCGAGCCCGCCACGCTCGCTCGCTGGCTCGACGCGCTCGAGCTCGCGCCGGGCGATCGCTTCCTGCACATCGGCTGCGGCGTCGGCTACTACACCGCGATCGCCGCGGAGTGCGTCGGGCCTGGGGGCGCGGCCGTGGGCGTCGAGCTCGACGCCGCGCTCGCCGACCGCGCGCAGCGCAATCTCGCGCGCTGGCCTGCCGCGCGCGTGATCGCGGGGGACGGCCGCTCGCTCGACCTCGGGGCGTTCGACGCGATCCTCGTCAACGCAGGCGCCACCGAGCTGCCGGCGGGCTGGCTCGACGCGCTCGCGCCGAACGGCCGGCTCCTGGTCCCGCTCACGGTCGAGCTGGCGATCGCGGGCGTGGGCGCGGGCCACATGCTGCGCGCGGTGCGGCGCACGCGCGGCTACGTTGCGCAATTCGTCTCGCCCGTCGGTATCTTTCACTGCGCGGGCGCGCGCACGCGCGGTGGCAGCGATCGGCTCCGGAGAGCCTACACGCACAGCGACCCGCGCGAGGTCGCCAGCCTGCGCCGCGATCAGCACCGCGCCGATGCGCAGTGCTGGCTCCACACCGACGGCTTCTGTCTGTCGCGACTCGCCGCGGACGAGTGCTGATGCGGATCGCAGCGGCGGCGATTCTCGCGGTTGCGCTGTGGGCCTGCGGCGAGCCCGCGCCGCAACGAGCCGGGTCGCCCGCCGACGCACTTCCGCCGTGGATCTCGCCGCTGCTCGACCACGGCGTGCGCCCGGACTGGTCGTCAGACGGCAAGCGCATCCTGTTCCTCGACGACCTCGTGGGCGAGGTGTTCGAGGTCGAGGTCGCGTCGCGCGCGGTGCGCCCGATCACGAAGCATTTCGCCCACCACGGCTTCACGCGCGCGCGCTACCTCGCGAGCGGCGACATCCTGCTATGCGGGCCGCGCGAGCCGCAGCGCGGGGACGTCGAGCGGGGCCGCTGGGCCAGCGAGCTATGGCTGCTCGATGCGGATCTCGCGACCCCCGCGCAGCCGCTCGACGCGCCGTGCTTCGAGGGCCCGGCGGTCTCGCGGCACAGCGGGCGGATCGCGTGGACGATCTCGGACTATCCCCGGCGCGTCGTATTCGGGCGCTCGGAGATCTGGACGGGCGAGCTCGCACGCGAGAACGGCGCCGCTCGACTCGTGAATCGCCGCAAGCTGCTCGACCGCAGCGATTTCTACTATCTCGCGTTCCTCGAGACCCAGGATTTCCGCCCGCCCGACGAGCGCGAGCTCTTGTTCACGGCCTACGGCTGGAAGGGCGGCGAGGTGATGGGCGTGGATCTCGAGACGGGCGAGATCCGCAACTACTCGCGCAACTGGGGCTACGACGAGGCCGAGGGCGTGTTCCCCGACGGCACGGTGATCGCGGTGGAGCGCGAGCCCCGAAACTACACGCTCGTTCCGACTGGACGAATCGACATCTGGCGCACCGCGCTCAACGGCAGCGGCAGGAGCGAGCAGCTCACGCACTTCAGCGACTTCGCGGGCTACGGCGCGAACAACCCCGCGATCAGCCCCGACGGGCGCTGGATGGCGTTCGGACTGCGCGAGGTGGGCGGGCCGCACGGCAACGGCCACGGAATCTTCCTGCTCGACCTCCGCTACGTTCGTGAGGAGTAGGAGGAGGGAGTAGGAGGAGGTCCGATGACCATCGAGCTCAATCACACGATCGTTCCCGCGCGAGACAAGGAGCAATCCGCGCGCTTCTACGAGCGCATGTTCGGATTCGAGTACGTCGGCCCGATGGGCCATTTCACACCGGTGAAGATCCCGAGCCAGTCGCTCACGCTCGACTTCGACCAGGACGATTCGTTCGCTCCCCGGCACTACGCGTTCAAGGTCAGCGAGGCCGAGTTCGACGAGATCTTCGGCCGCGTCCTCGCGGCGGGGCTCCGTTACGGCAGCGGTCCGTTCTCGTCGGACGACATGAAGATCAACCACTGGAACGGCGGTCGCGGCGTCTACTTCCGCGATCCGAGCGGACACCTGCTCGAGCTGCTCACGCGCGACTACACGCCCGATCTGTTCGACAGCCATTGATCACTGGCACTGGCGATACGCGTTGACGTTGAGGTTCGCCGCGTATCCCTTGCTCACGAGCAGCGACATCAGCTCGGACGCCCGCTCGCAGGGCTCGACCGCGAACGTCACGCTGCCATTGTACTGGTAGGGCACGGTCGCCCCGGCCGGATAGCCGTTCGAGACCGGATAGACGTTGTAGTTGTAGGACTGCACCTCGATCCGCTGGACCTTCGACTGCTTCGCGAGCGCGATCACCTCGTCGATCTTCGCGTCGAGCTCGCCACCGATCTTGTCGAGCTTCGCGACCATCACGTTGGTGAAGTTCACACCGACCTGCCCGGTCTCCTGGATCGCACAGGTCTGGTTGGGCATGCCGGGCATCGCCACGGCGCCCTTCTCCCAGGCGGCCGCGGGCGCGGCGCACGCCATCCCGATTGCGAGCACGAGCGCGCGACACCCCCTCATCGCTCCTGACCTCCTCCCCCATCCGCGGGCAACGTCACCGCGGTGAGATAGCGGCTCTCGTCGCTCGCGAGGAAGACGGCCACGGGCGCGATGTCGGCGTCGCAGTCGCCGAACCGGCCGAGCGGGATCGCGCGCGCCTGCACGGCCGCAGCTTTCGGATTCTCCTCGATCCAGCCCGCGAGGCTCGGCGAGGCGGCGATCGGGCGGATCATGTTGACGCGGATCCCGTCGCGCCCCCACTCGCGCGCGAGCGACCGCGAGAAGCCGCGGATCGCCTCCTTGCTCGCCGCGTACACGGCATTGCCAGCCATGCCCTCGGTGCCCGCGTTCGACGCGAAGTTGATCACCGATCCGCGGCCGCTCTTCTTGAGGTGCGGGTAGGCCGCGCGCATCGTCCAGAACACACTCGTCATGCACACGTCCATCGTGCGCTGGTAGAGCTCGTCGCTGGTCTCGTGGACGCCGGTGTTGGGCTGGGCCCAGGCCGCGCCGTTCACGAGCACGTCGAGGCGGCCGAGCTCGCGCACGGTCTCCTCCACCGCGCGCTCGCAGTCGGCGCGCGTGCCGACGTCGGCGACGATGCACGCGCAGCGGCGGCCGAGCGCGCGCACCGCCGCCGCGGTGCCCTCCGCCTTTGCCGCGTCGAGCTCCGCGATCGCCACGTCGGCGCCCTCGCGCGCGAACGCGAGCGCGATCGCGCGGCAGATCCCCTGCCCCGCGCCGGTCACGAGCGCTGCGCGTCCGGTCAGGCGTCCGCCGCCGTTCACACTCCCTCCGCGCGCTCGACCGAGACCGGGATCGCACTCATGCGCGGGATCCCCGTGAAGCGGTCGAACTCGCGCGTGCCGTCGACGAGCCGACCCGTGGTGCTGCCGATCTCGCGGTATTCGCCGTCGCGCTCGGGTGCGTCGCCGAACGCGTGCGACATCGAGAGCACGCCGCGGCGCAGCTCGGGCGCGGCCGCCGCGACACCGAGGATGCTCGCATGGTCCGAGGCGATCCGCACCGTGTCGCCCTCGGCGAGCCCGAGCGCGGCGAGGTCGTCGGGGTGCAGGAACGCGGGGTTGTAGGGCCGCCCGCGCGTGAGCGCGTCGATGTCGCGCCCGGACGAGTTGTAGACGTTGGGCATGCGCCGCGACACGAGCCGGAACGGCCGGGCGCGCACCTCGGCGGCTGGGGCGCCCTCGCTCGCCACGTCCGCGAGGTCGCGCAGCATCTCGGCATTGCCGACGTCGAGCCGTTCGGTGCAGGCGGGATCGCCCGGCGCCACGGCGACCGGCGGCTCGGCGAAGATCGCACCGTGCGGACGGCGCTTCACCTCTGCGAGTGGCACGCGGGCGTGCGCGACGAGCTGTTCGAAGATCTCGTCGCTGGTCGGTCTGTTCGCCATGTCGACGTCGATTGCCTCGCTGCGCTCGCGCAGCACACCCGTCTCGGGGCGCGTCGGATAGAGCTTCAGCGCGAGGCCCATGCGCTGCGCGAGGCCGTAGAAGAACTCCCACTCCTCGATCACGTCGGCGCCCGGCGGCGGCGCGGCGATCGCGGGCGTGTACTGCGCATAGGGCTCCGAATAACCCATCGCCACGTAGGTCTGCTCGAGCGCCTCCATCGAGAGCGAGAGCCCGGGCACCTCGAGCGAGAGCTTCGGCGCGATCACGTAGTGCGCGAGCCGCGAGGTGGCCGAGAGCTTCATGTCGAGCGTCACGAGCAGGTCGAGCGCGTCCATCGCGCGGCGCGTCTTGTGCTGGTCGGGCCACGCCGCGATCGGATTGCTGCCGACGCAGATCAGCGCGCGGATCCTTCCCTCGCCGGGCTCCAGGATCTCGTCGGCGAGCGCGGCGGTCGGCAGGCCCGCCGCGCTGTTCGCGAGGCCGCGCACGCGCAGCTTCTCGCCGAAGCCGATCGCGCGCCGCGGCGCCTGCGCCTGCGCCACGGGCACGGCCCTCGGCAGGAGCGCGCCCGGATTCGCAACGCGCTCGCCGGCGCGGCGCCAGCGACCGCACACGGTGTTGAGGCAGAGCAGCAGGTACTCGGTGAGGTTCCCGCGCGGCGCCATGTTGGGCCCCGTGCCCGCGACGCCGCAGCCGCGACGCGCGCCGCCAAACGCGCGTGCCGCGCGCTCGATCTCCCCGGCCGGAACGCCCGCGCGCTCCGCGGCGAAGCGCGGCGTGAACGGCGCGACCGCCGCCTCGAGCTCCGCGAAGCCCGACACGTGGTCGCGCACGAAGTCGCGGTCGTACAGGCCCTCGCGGATCACGACGTGAAGCAGCGCGGCGAGCAGCGCGGGATCCTCGCCGGGCCGCGTCTGGAGGTAGACGTCGGCGAAGCGCGCCACCTCGGTGAGCCGCGGGTCGATCACGACCAGCTTCATGCCGCGCGCTTTCGCCTCGCGCAGCCGGCGGGCCGGGTTCGCGGGCGGGATGCCGCCCGACATCGAGATCAGCGGGTTGTTGCCGACGAGCAGCCATGCGTCCGATTCGTCGAACACGTGCGATCCGCCGAGCCACCGACCGTGCAGCGCGTTGGCGATGCTCTTGCCGGGCTGGTCGATCGTGGCCGCCGTGAACACCATGCGCGAGCCCGCGGCGAGCAGCCAGCCGATCGCGAACGGGATCGTCGCGGGGTGCGGGCCCGAGTAGGTGCCCACGTAGAGCGCGACCGAGCGCGGGCCGTGTTCGGCGATCAGCGCCTGGATCCGCGCGGCCACCTCGTCGATCGCGCGCGCGCTCGCGATCCGCTCGAAGCATCCCGGCGCGACGCGCCGCTGGGAGTGGAGCAGGCGCTCGGCGTGCGCGTGCAGCGAGGGCAGCTGGCGGCCCTTCGCGCAGGTGAAGCCGTGGTAGGCCGGGTTCGCGCGATCGCCCGTGACGCGCACGGGCCGGCCATCCTCGAGCTCGACGAGGATCCCGCAGTTCGCATGGCAGAAGCGGCAGATCGAGGGCACCACCGTGCGCGGCATCGCCGGTAGCATACTCGACGCGTCCCGCGCGCTGCGCGGCGCGCGATCGGGCGACGATCCAGGGCCGGCAGCCCGACCCCTCCCAGCGCCCGTCGACGATGTGGTCGATCCAGTCGACGAGCAGCCCGACCGCCTCCTCGTTCCTCACGCGCGCGAGCGGCGGATCTTCGCGCCGCCGTCGCGACCGCGTCGGTGATAGCGTTGAAGCGCGGCAGGCTCTGCACGTTGGTGGCGACGTCGTTGGCGTTCAGCGCCAGTGCGACAGCCAAGTTTGTTATGCGAACTCATCTGTTGCGCAACGTGCGCTCTAGCCGCCCGTCGGCGCAGGCGCCGTCCTGCGAGCAGCGCAGCACCCGCGAGCAGCGCCGCACCGCCCGGCTCCGGGAGCGAGACGAGCACGAACGGGCTGCAGCTGTGCTCGTGGTATTCGAGATCCGTGTAGTTGCAGTTCACGAGCGGCATCTCGCCGGGTGCTGCGGCCCGTCGAACGTGATACGTGCCGAGGTCTTAGAGCCCGTACTTGGGATCGAGGTCGGGATCGCTCACCGCCACGCGCCCGGGCCGCGGGGTGGTGGACTCCGTGCCCGGGTCGAACGCGTAGTCGCTCTGGTTGCAGCCCTGGAGCTCGCAGTTCCAGGCGACGGAGCTCGCGTCGAACACGATCTGGGCCGTCCGCGCCGACCCGTCGGTCGCGTCGTCTTCATAGGCCCTCTCCGAACTCGCCTCACGGCCGGATCGGGATCCCGTGTGGAACGATCGGCACGGGAACCACCAGCCGGGGTTCGCCGCCCGCGGCGCATCAGATTTCGACTGGGGTGGCTAGCTAACGATCGCCACGCGCCCGCGGGGACCCCATCTTCCTTGGAGCTTCCCTAGAGCGGGCATCCAGAACGGACCGCTGCGGGTGGGGCCGCGGGAAGCCGATGGAGAGAGGGGTACACTTCCCATGACCGTTCCCCCATCGCCTCGCCCCCGCCTGATCCCAGCACCGTGGAACATCTCGACAAGCTGCAAGCGCTCGCGCCGTCCAACCGCGAGCCGTTCGAGGTCGACAGCGATCCGGTCGAGCAGTGGCTCGACTGGGAGCAGCAGGCGAACCTGATCGGATTCCGGACCAGCACCGCGCCCGTACAGGTGGACGTGGTGGCCGTGCCGCGCACCGAGGTCGAGGTGCACGTGCAACCCGGTGCGCCATCAGAGGTGGTGGACCTCTTCCTGCGCGGGGACCGCGTGCTGGTGCCGCGCCATCCACTCAACCGCGACCCGACGGTCGCGTTCTCAACCGAGCCGGTCGCCGAACGCTGGGCCGCCCGATTCACCTCCTCTCGAACGCTCGTCTTCCCGGGTCACGACAGCGGCGATGCGCTGTTCTCACTCAAGCTCGCCACCGACCACCCCCACCCCGACTTCCGCCAGCCCGAGAAGACCAAGCTGCGCGCGGAGGCGTTCGACGCGGTGGGGTGGTCGTGGGTGCTCGCGCGGGTCGACGAGCTGCTGGGTCCGATCGAGGGCGTCGCGCTCGTGCCCGAAGTGATGATCGTGCTGGCCGCCGGCCGCGAGAGCGGCTTCCTGCTGCGCGACCTGCGCCTGTTCCAGGACGGTCACTACTACCTGCCCGCCCTCTCGCTGCCGTTCGTGGGAGCGCAGATCGCACGGCGGCACGGCGCCGATCCCGAGACCTTCTGGGGCCAGCACTTCGCGGAGCCGGTCGGCCGCGTGAAGGCGCGGCTGCTCGCGCGCTACGGGCTCTGGTTCGAGACGCCGAATCCGCAGAACCTGCTCGTGCAGCTCCACCGGGACCTCTCTCCGACCGGTCTGCTCGTGTTCCGCGACGTGGGCGACGGCGACTGCGCCACCGACGCGCGCGAGGCTCGCGACGTACCGTGGCGGCGGCTCGTCGCCGATCTGCGTCCCGAGACGCGCACCTCGTTCTGGGCGTTCGGCGAGGCGGGCGAGCACTCGATCGCCGCCGACGTGCTCGAGCGGTGGTACGCGCGCCACGACGCGGCCTACTACGCCGAGCTCGCGCGGTGGTTCCCGGAGATCGCGCCGCCTCCGGAGGTCAGCCGCGAGCGCGCGCTCGGCCACTGGAACCAGGCGCTGCGCAGCAACGCGGGCCAGGAGGCCGTGGCGCGGGCGTTCGCGGCGCGACGCCGGCGCGCTGCGTCACGCGTGTAGCGCGGGGAGAGCGCCGGAGGCGCAGGGCAGCTCCGCCGCCACGCCGAGCAGCCAATCCTCGCGGCCGGGCCTCGCGACGAGCTGCACGCCGATCGGGAGACCCGCGCGCGAGCGCGCGATCGGCAGCGACAGGGCGGGCTGGCCGGTCGCGTTCCAGGGCTCGGTGAAGGCCATGTGCGGCACCATCTTCTCGAGCAGCTCGAGCGGCTCGCAGCGGTGCGGATCGAGACCCGCGAGCTTCACGGCCGGCTCGCACACGGTCGGCGTGAGCAGCAGGTCGAACTCGTCGAACCAGGCGAGCGTGCGCGCGACCCAGCTGCGGTTCCAGTCGCGCGAGGCGGCGAGCTGCCTCCTCGTGGTGGTGCCCGCGTCGAGGTGCGCGAGCTCCCAGAGGAAGGGCTCGACGTCCTCCGGAGCGACCGGCCGGCCGAGCCGCACCGCGAGATCGTCGAGACACCCGCGGTACTCGGCCGCACCGATCAGCGCGCCGTGCAGCGCGCGATCGAGATACTCGGACAGCGCCGCCGGCTCCGCCTCCTCGACGCAGTGCCCCTGCAGCACGAGCTCCGCGGCGGCCGCTCGCACCGCCCGAACGCAGTCGCGATGGACGGCCGAGCCGCTCGGCGATCGCGTCGTGACGCCGATGCGCAGCCGCGGCGGCGGCGTCTGCATCGCGGTGAGGTAGGCGTCGGGCTCCTGCTCGCGCGCGCGCGCGGGCCGCAGCTCGTCCAGGAACGCGGCGGTGTCGCGCAGCGAGCGCGCCACCACGAACTCCACCTCGGTGAGCCCGCGGCCTGCGTGGCGCCAGGCGATCCGGTCGCGCGACGGCTTCAGGCCGACGAGCCCGCACCATGCCGCCGGGATCCGGATCGATCCCGCGCCGTCGCTCGCGTGGGCGACCGGTACGAGCCCCGCCGCGACCGCGGCGCAGGCTCCGCCCGAGGACCCGCCCGCCGCGCGCCCGGGCGCCCACGGGTTTCGGGTGGGGCCGTGCGCGAGCGGCCAGGTGTTGGACTGCAGCCCGAACTCCGGCGCGTTCGAGTTGCCGACCGTCACGAGCCCGAGCTCGCGGAAGCGCGCGCCGAGCAGGGTGTCGCGGTCGGCGCGGTGGTCGGCGTCGCGCAGCGCGCGGTTTCCCGCGTAGTAGGGCTGGCCCGCCTGGCGTGCGCCGACGTCCTTCATCAGGAACGGCACGCCCGCGAACCGCGCCTGCGGCTTCACGCGCTCGGCAGCCGCGAGTGCGTGGTCGAAGAAGCGAACCGGCACCGCGCCGATCGCCGTGTCGGCGCGCTCGATCCGCTCGCAGGCCGCGATCGTGAGCTCGCGCGGCGTGACCTCGCCCCGGCGCACGAGGGCCGCCTGCGCGGTCGCGTCGAGACGCGCCCACGGATCGGCCGGCGCGTCGAACACCGGCTCGAGCGACTCGCTAACCGCGGCGGCCGGGAAGCTTTCCGCCATCTGCCAGCCAGCGCTTCAACACCTGTTCGGCCTCGCGCGGGTTGTAGAGATCTTCCTGGAACGACCAGAGTCCTTCGCCCGCGTACTCCATCACGGACACGCACCCGAAGCGATATACGCCTTCCCGACCCGGCGGCGCCTTGAACACCTGCCACGGGTAGTAGACCAGCCGATTGCCCTCGATCAGGCACCACTCCACCGGAAACTCCATCGGCGGGGACTGGCTCATCACGTCGATGATCCCCTTGCGGATCTCCTCGCGGCCGCGGAACGTGCCGAGGTGGTGCTCCACCCAGATCCCGTCCTCGGTGTGGAGATCCGCCCAGGCATTCCAATCGGCGGATTCACCGACGGCCATGAAGTGTTCGAACGCCTTTTCGATCTCGGACCGGGGGAAAGCCGTCAAATCGAACTCCTGCGAGTGCGACACCGTAACACGACATGCGACCGATTCGGCCAACGAACGGATCTTTTTGCAAATTTTCTCTAGCTTCGGCGCATGACGACTCGACGATCCGCCTCGCTCACACTGCTCGGTCTGCTCGCGCTCGCGCTGCCCTCGGCCGCCGATCCGACCGCGGAGGCCGGCTGGAAGGCCGGCAACAAGGGCCAAGGCCACGGCTACGCCTACCAGGTCTTCTCACAGCAGAAGGAGGGTGAGCCGTTCGTGCGCTACGAGGTGCGCGGCACGATCGACGCGATGCCCGAGGTGCTCGTGCGCACCGCCAACCGGGTGTCGACTGACCCCGCGCGGGCGCCCAAGGACCAGACACGCCGCGTGATCTCCCACACCGACCAGGAGACCGTCCTCCACACGTCGATCGACCTGCCGATGATGTTCACCGACCGCGACATCGTGACGCGTGGGGTCAGCTCGCTGGACCCGAAGACCGGCATCGGCCGGATCGACTTCAAGGCGATCGAGCACCCGGACGTGCCGCCCCGGGACGGCTTCATCCGGCTCACGAAGTCCGGCGGATTCTGGGAGTTCGTCCCCGACGGCGCGAACCGCTCGAAGGTCACCTTCGAGACCTATGTCGACCTCGGCGGCTCGCTGCCGGGCTGGCTGGTCTCGGGGATGATGGCCGACACCGCGATCGGGAACTTCGAGGATGTCGCGAAGGAGGCGGTCGGGAAGCCGTAACCATTGGCCCGGGCGGCATCGTATTCCCGGGCATGACGAACCGAGTGGACCGACGCACGAGCCGGCGGGGCTTTCTGGCGCTCGCCGCCGTCGCGCTCGCGGTATGGCTCGCGCGGCCGCGGGCGATCTGGGGAGGAGACGAGATGGCCGAGAAGCGCGGCCCGAACGCACCCGAGAAGCTCGAGAAGCCGAAGGCCGAGTGGAAGAAGCTCCTCCCGGCCGACCGCTACGCCGTGCTGTTCGAGGAGGACACTGAGCGGGCCGGAACCAGCCCGCTCAACGCCGAGAAGCGCGGCGGCACGTTCGTGTGCGCGGCGTGCTTCCTACCGCTGTTCGAATCGAAGATGAAGTACGAGAGCGGCACGGGGTGGCCGAGCTTCTTCGAGACGATCCCTGACCGCGTCGCGACGAAGCGCGACTTCAAGCTGATCCTGCCGCGCACGGAGTACCACTGCGCGCGCTGCGGCGGGCATCAGGGGCACGTGTTCGACGACGGCCCGCAGCCTACCGGGAAGCGCTACTGCAACAACGGTCTCGCGCTCGAGTTCGTGCCGGCGGGCGAGAAGCTGCCCGACCTGCGGTCGTGACGCGCTGGCACCGCATCGCGGTCGGCGCGCTGCTCGCGGCGGGCTCGGCCGCGATCCTGATCGCGGCCGAGACCCCGGAGTCGCCCGTCACCGCGCCGCCGCCGGTCGGGCGCGCCGTGGCGATCTTCTCGGGCGGCTGCTTCTGGTGCATGGAGCCGCCGTTCGACGCGCTGCCGGGCGTGCTCGCCACCACCTCGGGCTACACGGGCGGCACGGTCGCGAATCCTACCTACGAGCAGGTCTCGTCGGGGAGCACCGGCCACCGCGAGTCGGTGCAGGTCGAGTACGACCCCGCGCGCGTGAGCTACGCGCAGCTGCTCGACGTGTTCTGGCACAACGTGGATCCGACCGACGCGGGCGGCCAGTTCTGCGACCGCGGCCAGCAGTACACGACCGCGATCTTCGCGACGACCCCCGAGCAGCTGGGCGAGGCGACCGAGGCCAGGCAGAGGCTCGACGCTAGCCACCGGCTTCCGCACCCGGTGGTCACCTCGGTCCTCCCGGCCGGCCCGTTCTATCCGGCCGAGGAGTACCACCAGAACTACTATCAGAAGAATCCGCTGCGCTACCGGGTCTACCGCGCGGGTTGCGGTCGCGATCACGTGCTCGAGCAGCTGTGGGGCGCCGCGCCGGCGCATTGACGCCTACCGCACGATCGACAGCACGTTGGCGTAGTCATCCGTCCACATCGCGGTACGCGGCGGCTCCGCGGGCGCCGGGCTCGCCTTCTCCGCGAGCGGCGCCAGCAATCCGGGCTGTGGCGCGAGCAGCATCCAGATTGCGCCCGCGATTCCGATGTCCAGATCGTAGGCCGAGTCGATCCGGATCGCGTCCATGCCGGCCGCTCCCCCGACGCTGCGGACGACCTGTTCGAAGTCGAGGAACTTGTTCGAGATGTTGACCGCGAGCAGACCGTCGGGGGCGAGGTGCCGGCGGTAGACGCGAAACGCATCCGCGGTCATCAGGTGGATTGGCGGCGAGTCGCCGTTGAACGCGTCGAGCACGAGCAGATCGAAGCCCTGGTCGGGCTCGGCTTCGAGCGCGAGCCGGCCGTCACCCTCGACGATCTCGACCTGCGCCCGCGTGTCGCGGAGGTAGGTGAAGTTCTGGTAAGCGATCCGGACGACGCTCGGGTTGATCTCGTAGAAGCGGAAGTGATCGCCCTCCTGGCCCCACGCCGCGACCGTGCCGATCCCGAGGCCGACGACGCCGACGCGGAGCGGCCGGCGCGGCGCGAGCAGCCGGAACGCGTCGCCCAGGCCCGTGCCGGGGCCGAAATAGCTCGTCTTCACCGTATTCCAGTAGGCGGGCTCTATCCATTGGAAGCCGTGGATGATGCCGCCGTGCCCGAGCAGGCGAACCTTTCCGCGCGGGTTGCGACTCGGCGCTTCGAACAGCCTGAGCACCCCGAAGAAATCGCGCGTGGAGGCGACCGTGTAGGTGAGCGATTGCTGGTACCGCTGCCTCAGATCGACGCCGAGCCCCACCACGGCGGCCGCGAGCGCGACCCACGCCCAGACTGGCTTGCCGCGGTGGAGCGGTGAGCCGGGCTGGGCGAAGAGCGAGAGCAGGACGAGCACGGGGCACAGGAAGAAGCCCCAGTGCAGCTCGTAGAAACCGCTGAAGAGATGGGGCGCCGCGAGCCCTACGAACGCGCCGCCGAGTGCTCCGCCCGCGGACACGGCGAGGTAGAAAGCCGTGAGATGGCGCGGATCGGGTTTCGCGAGCGCGAGCTCTCCGTGGCACGCCATGCAGCACACGAAGAGCGCCCCCGAGAATCCGGCGATCTGGAGCCGTGCGGTGGCGGACGTGTCGAGGCGCAGCAGGTAGCAGACCCCGGCCAGCGAGAGCGCCATCGCCGCGAGGAAGGCCCAGCGGGAGTAGAGCTGCGGCCATTCGAAGCAGACGATGAAGGTCGAGAGGTAGATCGCGAGCGGCAGGACCCAGAGGAACGGAACGCTCGGCATGCCCTGACACAGCTGATTGGTCACGGAGAGGAGCAGCAGGCTCGCGCACGCGGGCAGCGCGACCCACAGGAAGCGCATCATCGCGGCCGGGCGGTCGCTGAGAGCCGGCAGCACTGCGGGCGACTCTTCGCGCCGCGCGGCGCCCCCCGCCGAAGAGAACGCGCACGCCGCGCACGAGACGATGAACACCGCGAAGCCCGCGGACCAGAGCCAGCCCTGCGAGGTGCGCGTGAGCCAAGGCTCGAACAGGAACGGATAGGAGACGAGCCCGAGCATCGACCCGAGGTTCGAGAGCGCGAACAGCCGGTAGGGCGAGCCGGTCGGGAAGGAGCGGTGGAACCAGGCCTGCGTCATCGGGCCCGTCGACGCGAGCAGCAGATAGGGAAGGCCGATCGTGGCGCCGAGCAGCAGGAAGATTCCACCCATCGAGTGGGTTCCCGGCGCGGGCTTCCACGCGCTGCTCGGCGCGATTGGCAGCAGCACGAGGCCGGAGACGAGCAGCGCCGTGTGCAGGATGGCCTGAGTGCGCGGCGCGAGATGGCGCACGAGCAGGTGCGCGTACAGATAGCCGGCGAGCAGACCACCCTGGAAGAAGATCAAGCAGCCCGTCCACGCCGATGGCAGCCCGCCATACCACGGGATGATGAACTTGCCCATCAGCGGCTGGATCTGGAACAGCAGGAACGCGCCCAGGAAGATCGTGATCGCATAAGGCACGCGGCTGGTAAGCGCGCGATCGCTCACGATCGGCGCGGCGGGGTCGAGGGCGGTCACGCGCACGAACGTAGCAAGGGGTCGCGAGCGCGGGCGCGCTGCTATCGTGACGCCCCACCCGTGCACATCGCAGAGAAAGGTTCCATGGCATCGAAGAGCAAAGCGAAGAAGAAGACCGGGAAGTCCAGGGCGAGCAAGCGCGCGAAGGCCGCGGCGCCGTCGGCGGCGAAGCGCGCGAGCGCGCCGCGCGCGTCCGGCGGCGACGAATCGAGCGAAGTGCTGCGCGCGAGCGCGAAGTCGTTCGCAGCGCGTCTGTTGCGGTGATGCCGCGCGCCGCGCTGGCGTTCGCGCTAGCGCTGGCGTTTGCGGGCGCGGCCGCCGGCCAGGTGGTCGCGCCCGACCCGAAGCACCGCGTGAGCTTCTCGGTCGAGCGCTCGCGCGAGGTCGCGAACGACTGGGTGACCGCCGTGGTCGGCACGAGCGATGAGGACAGCGACGCGGCTCGGCTCGCGGGTCGCGTGAACGAGACGATGAACTGGGCGCTCCGCGTGGCGAAGCAGGCGAGGGGCGTCACGGTGAAGAGCGCCGGCTACACGACGCATCCCGTGCACGACAAGGACGGCAAGATCGCGCGCTGGGCCGCGAGTCAGGACCTGATCCTCGAGAGCGCCGAGACGGACGCGGTGAGCGAGCTGGTCGGGAAGCTCCAGAGCAAGGCTCTGCTGCGCTCGATCTCGTTCAGCGTGTCGCCCGAGACGCGCCGCAAGACGGAGGATGCGCTGATCGGCGACGCGCTGACCGCGTTCCAGGAGCGCGCGAAGCGGATCCAGTCCGGGCTCGGCGCGCGCGACTACGAGCTGGTGTCGCTCTCGGTGCAGACGCCGGGCGGCGGAGGTCCCGTGCCCGTGATGTACGCGCGCGCGGAGATGAAGGCCGCAGCGCCGCCGCAGTTCGAGAGCGGGCAGAGCACGCTGACGGTGCGCGTGGACGCGACGATCGAGCTCGAGAAGTAGGACTCTGCTGCCAGACCTCCTGCCATTGCCGCTCGCGGCCGCTGGTTCCCGTGACTAGAACGACCCGTATGCGTGGGGTTCCGGCAGATCCGCAGGCGAACTCGGCGCAGCCGCCGCAGGCCGATGCAGGGCACGGCGGGTGCAATGGCCGCGCACGAGTAGTGCGAGAGTGAACCTAGCGGGCGAACCACTCGCCGGAGGATCTGCCGGAA
>DATFWW010000142.1:0-14261 GCA_035258825.1 Myxococcota bacterium | reverse complement strand
TCCACCCACACGACGCCCCAGCCGCCCGGACCCGGGTTGCCCTCGCACGAACCGTCCGTGAACACGCCGCTCTTCGGCCCGGCGGTGTAACGCGCGAGGACTTCTTCGGGCGAGAGAAGGAGGTTCGCCAAGCGCGCGGATCATACCGCGCGCGTGCCACCCGTCTCAGAACTCGACGTCGATGCCCAGGATCGGAGCGAGCGAGCGCGTCGCGACGTCGTCGAGCTGCGCGCCGAGCCGGTCGCCCAACGAGAAGCCCATCAGGCGATAGCCCGCGGTAAGGCCCACGCGGTTGGCGAGCGGGAGCGCGGCGCCCCCCTGCAACCCGTAGCCCGCCGATCGCCGACCCACCGAGAACCCCTCACCCACGGCCCAGAATCGCAGGCCCGCCCAGTCGCCCGACATCGCGCGGCCGCCGCTCACGGGCGCCCGCCACAGCAGCGTGTCGGATCCAGTGGCGCTCGCCGGGAGCGCCACCGCAGCGGAGAGCAGGATCAGGATCGGTGCGATGCGGGCCATGCGGGCGATCTTCGCGGGGGCCCACACTTCGCTCGGCTTCGCCTCGCTGCGCGGCCGCTTTGCGGCCTTGCGTTCGGTCATGCGGCGGCTCCGACTGCCTCGCCCCTCCGAGGTGCAGGAGTAATCGACTCTTCTGGTGCAGTGCCGTGTGACGGATGTCACACATGCACACGAGCTACCGGTGCGCTGCTGCTCCGCTGCCGTCCGCCGCGACTCCGCCGGCGCGATAGTCGGCGAGGAAAGCATCGCGGAACTCCGCGAAGCCACCCTCGAGGATCGCGCGGCGTGCATCCGCGACCAGCCGCTGGTAGAAACGCACGTTGTGCACCGAGGCGAGGATCGCCGAGAGGATCTCGTTCGCTGCGAACAAGTGGTGCAGGTAGGCGCGCGTGAACCCGGCCGCACAGGTCGCGCAGTCGCAGGTCGGATCGATCGGGTAGGCGTCGCGCCGATAGCGGCGGTTGGTCAGCCGCACGCGGCCGCGCCGCGTGAACACCGTCGCGCTGCGCGCGTACCGGGTCGGGATCACGCAGTCGAACATGTCGATGCCGAGCCCGATCGCCGCGAGCACGTCCTCGGGCAGGCCGACGCCCATCAAATAACGCGGCTTGTCCTCGGGCAGCAGCGGAGCCGTCCACCCCGTCACCTGCACCAATAGGTCGTGGCCCTCGCCCACCGAGACGCCGCCGATCGCGACGCCGGGCAGGTCCATTGCCACCACCGCCTGCGCACAGCTCGCGCGCAGGTGGCGATGGGTGCTGCCCTGCACGATCCCGAACAGCGCCTGGTCGCGGCGGCCCGCGTGCGCCTTCGCGCAGCGGTCGAGCCACGCGAGCGTGCGGCGCACGCCGGTTCGGGCGAGGTCCTCGTCCGCCGGGTAGGGCGTGCACTCGTCGAACGCCATGATGATGTCGGCGCCCAGCGCGTGTTGGATCTGGGTCGAGCGCTCGGGCGTCAGCTCGACGGTCGCGCCGTCGACCTCGCTCTGGAAGCGCACGCCGCGGTCGGAGATCTCGGCCTTCGGCAGCGAGAACACCTGGAAGCCGCCGCTGTCGGTGAGGATCGGCCCGTCCCAGCGCATGAACGCGTGCAGCCCTCCGAGCTTCGCCACCAGCTCCTCGCCGGGCCGCAGCGCGAGGTGATAGGTGTTCGCGAGCACGATCTCGCTGCCGGTCGCGGCGACCTGCTCGGGCGTCATCGCCTTCACCGCGCCGTGCGTGCCGACCGGCATGAAAGCGGGTGTCGCGAACGGCCCGTGCGGCGTCGAGAACGCGCCCGCGCGCGCGTCTCCGCTCGTGCCCTCGAGCGCGAAGCAGAACGGCCGGGACGGGGCGGGGCTCATATTCTCCAAGCTAGCCGTTTTCGCTGTCCGGTCGTGGTAGGGTGGCCCATGCTCCACCGCCTCTCCCTGGCTGTCTGTTCCCTCGCCGCGCTGGTGTCGGGTGCGGCACCGCCCGCGCCAACGCCGTCCGATCTGGAGGTGGTTCGCGCGTATCGGCTGTATGGATCGGGACAGTGCGACGCCGTGCGAGAGCAGGCCCACGCGATCGATTTCTCCGAGGGCGCGCAGCGCAAACCATTCTTCCGTCTCCTCGAGGCCTACTGCGCGGAGCGCGGCGGCGAGGTCGCAACAGCCAGACAGCTCTATTCATCGGTGGTTGCGAACGCTCCTCGCACGACGCAGGCATTCGGAGCCGCACTAGGGCTCGCCGATCTGGAACGGCTCGAGCGGTCGGGGCTGACGCGCGCGGACCAGAAACAACAAGTGGAAGCGGCTTGGAAGACGCCGCTCTACCAGCACGGGGGGCGCCGCCCGATCCAACGGACCGAGCCTGGGTACCCATCGGCGATGGCTGCGGCCCGAGTCAAAGGTTGGGTCATGGTGGATTTCAGGATCGCCCGCGATGGATCCGTGGGCGACGCGCTGATTCTCGACTCCGATCCTCCGTTCGTGTTCGAGGCCGCCGCGCTCGCGGCCGTGCGGCGCTGGACTTACGAGCCGTCCGACAAGAGCGAACCGACTCGCGCGACGGTCAAGCTCGACTTCGATATCGAGCAGGAGTGATCGCGAGCGGAGTGGCCGCCGTCGCGCCCGAGGTCGTGGCATCGAGCCGACGGCGGGGTTTGCGCACTCTATCGATACGTGCGCCGCTCGCCCTTGCTCCGCGAGAGCCGCTTGCGGCGGAACTTCGCCTTGAGCTTGGCGCGGTGGCGCGCGCTCTTGCGGCGGTTGCGATGGGGCAGCGGCTTCGCCTTCTTCACGGGCGCTCTCCTGGGGGCCGGCAGGGTAGGCGAGCCCACTTGGGCCCGCAAAGCGCAGCGCGTATGCTGGCGGGCCCGGAGGGCCGTGTGATGTCCGATCCCCTCGAGCGGATCGCGGACTTCGATCTCAGCGGACAGCAGCGCCTCGTGCGCGCGACCGTGCGGGAGTTCGCCGAGAAGGAGCTCCTGCCTTACGTCGAGCAGTACGAGCGCGAGGAGCGCTACCCGCTCGAACAGATCCGCAAGCTGCCGGCGCTCGGACTCATGGGCCCGATGATCCCCGAGCGCTACGGCGGCTCGATGTGCGACGTGGTGACCTACGGGATCATCTGCGAGGAGCTCGCGCGCGCCGACTGGGTGGTCGCCTCGGTGGTGTCGGTGAGCAACTCGCTGGTCGCGGGGTCGATCCTGCGCTGGGGCAACGAGGCGCAGAAGCAGGAATGGCTGCCCCGGATCGCGTCCGGCGACTGCATCTGCTCCGCGTGTCTCACCGAGCCCGGTGGCGGCACCGACCTCGGCAATATGAAGACCACCGCCACGCGCGTGCGGGGCGGCTGGCGCATCAACGGAACCAAGGTGTTCATCTCGCACGCCGCGCACGCGGGGCTGTTCCTCCTGGTGGCGTCGATCGACGTCTCGAAGAAGCACAAGGGCGTGACGGCGCTGCTCGTCGACCCGCGCGCGACGGAGGGGATCACGATCGGCGCATTCCCGATGCGCACGCTGAAGCGCGACAACGTGGCCGAGGTGCACTTCGCGGACGCCTTCGTACCGGACACGAATGTGCTCGGCGAGCCGGGCGGCGGCTTCCCGGTGCTCGGCTCGGCGCTCGACATGGGCCGCTATTCGGTGGCGGCGCGCTGCATCGGCCAGGCGCAACGCTGCGTCGAGCTCGCGGTTGCCTACGCGCGCGAGCGCGAGGCATTCGGGCGGAAGATCGGCGAGTTCCAGATGATCCAGCAGAAGATCGCCGACATGATCTGCCGCACCGAGGGGGCGCGTGGCGTGGTGTACCGGCTCGGGCGCATGAAGGACGCCGGCGTCGAGCGCGCGAGCATGGAGGCGTCGCTCGCCAAGCTGATGGCCAGCGAGGCGGCCACGCACAATGCGCTCGATGCGATCCAGATCCACGGCGGGTACGGCGTCACGGCCGAGTACGAGGTGGGGCGCCTGCTGCTCGAGGCGAAGGCGCTCGAGTTCGGCGAGGGCACGAGCGAGCTGCACCGCAAGCTGATCGCGGAGCACGCGCTGGGCCTGCGTACGCAGTGAACGCGAAGCTCCTCTTCTGGACGGTCGCGCTCGCCAACCTCGCGCTGATCGTCGCGTGCGGATCGCGCGGTGTCCGCGCGATCCGGCGCGGCGAGGTGCGCGCACACCGCCGCATGATGCTCACGGCTACCGCCCTGGTCGCGCTATTTCTCGCATCGTACGTCGCGAAGGTCGCCTGGCTCGGCAAGGAGGACCGCAGCGGTTGGACCGCGTTCGACCACGCGGTGCTGGGTGTCCACGAGCTGTGCATCGCCGCGATGCTGCTCGCGGGCCTCTACGCGCTGTTTCGCGGCCTGCGCTTCCAGCGTTCGCTGCGCCCCGACTGGGTGATCCCACCCCGCGCCGAAGCGCTGCCCGGCCGGAGGTCCCACCGCCGCGCGGGCACGATCGCGAAGTGGTCGGGTGCGCTCGCATTGATCACGGCGATCGGTGTATGGGCGGGGATGATCCTGCGCGCGACGGGTTGAGTGGGCTTTCGTGTAGAGTCCACTCCTCGAACCCACGAGCGGCCGACCATGCACCTGAATCTCGGCTCGATCCTCCAGGCCACGGCTTCGCTCGCGCCCGACCGCGTGGCACTGCGGCTCGGCGATCGGGCGTTCACCTATGCCGAGCTCGACCGCGCCGCGCGCGGCATCGCGACGAGCCTGCGCGCGCGCGGCATCGAGCCCGGGCAGATGGTCGCGATCCTGATCCCGAACCTGCCCGAGTTCACCCAGGCCTACTACGGGATCCTCTACGCGGGCTGCACGGTAGTGCCGCTGAACGTGCTGCTCTCCGCGCCCGAGGTCCAGTATCACCTCGAGGATTCGGGCGCCGCGCTGCTCATCGCCCATCCGCTGTTCGAACCGCCCGCGCGCGCTGGCGCGGCCGCGGCGGGCGTGCCGGTGGTGTGGTCTGCGGGCACGGGCGACGACACCGTCGCGGCGCTCGCGGATGCGCCGCCGATTTCCGCGCTGCACCCGACGCTGCCCACCGACACCGCGGTGATCCTCTACACCTCCGGCACCACGGGCAAGCCGAAGGGCGCCGAGCTCACCCACTCGAACCTGTTCGTGAACTGCGCCGTCGTACTGCCGAAACTGGTCCCGCTGCAGAGCGACGACGTCGCGCTCGCGACGCTGCCGCTGTTCCACTCGTTCGGGCAGACCTGCATCCAGAACGCGAGCATCGCCGCAGGCGGCTGCTTCACGCTGCTGCCGCGCTTTGCGCCCGACGACGCGCTCGCGATCCTGGAGCGCGACCGCGTGACGATCTTCGCGGGCGTCCCGACGATGTACTTCGCGCTGCTCCACCACGAGGGCCCCGCGCGCGACCTGTCGGCGCTGCGCTGGTGCGTCTCCGGCGGCGCGGCGATGCCGGTCGAGGTGATGAACGCGTTCGAGGCGAAGTTCCGCGTCGAGATCTTCGAGGGCTACGGGCTGTCCGAGACGTCGCCCGTCGCGTGCTTCAACATGCCGGGCCGCCCGCGTGTGGCGGGCTCGATCGGGTATCCGGTGTGGGGCGTCGAGATGGCGATCCTCGACGAGAAGGACCAGCGGGTCGCCGACGGCGAGCGCGGCGAGATCTGCATCCGCGGCCACAACGTGATGAAGGGCTACCTCGGGCGCCCCGACGCGACGCGCGAGGCGCTGCGCGGCGGCTGGTTCCACTCGGGCGACGTCGGGATCCGGGATCCAAACGGCTCCTACCGGATCGTCGACCGCGTGAAGGACATGATCATCCGCGGCGGCTTCAACGTCTACCCGCGCGAGATCGAGGAGGTGCTCTACGCGCACCCGGCGATCGTCGAGGCCGCGGTGATCGGCGTGCCGCACGAGAGCCACGGTGAGGAGGTGAAGGCCGTGGTCGTCTCGCGCGATCCGGAGCTCACCGCCGACCGGTTGATCGCCTACTGCCGAGAGCGGCTCGCCGCGTACAAGTACCCGCGCATCGTCGCGTTCGCGGATAGCCTGCCCAAGGGCCCGACCGGCAAGATCCTCAAGCGCGAGCTGCGCGGGTAGTCCGCGTCCGGAAGAATCCGCGCCGCCATGACGCGCCGACTCTCCCTGCTCCTCACCGCGTTCACGGGTGCCACCGGCCTCGTCTACGAGGTGGTGTGGCAGAAATATCTCGCGACGCTGCTCGGCTCGCACAGCGAGGCGACCGCCGCGGTGCTCGCGATCTTCCTCGCCGGCATGTCGGCCGGCTATGCGCTGTTCGGCCGACTGTCGCGACGTCTGGTCCAGCGCGGGCGCGCCGACGCCGCTGCCTCGCGCCTGCTGCGCAGCTACGGGCTCGTCGAGGCGGGCATCGGCGTGTACGCATTCGCGTTCCCGTTCTACTTCGACGCGGTGCAGGCGCTCTCCGCCGGCCTGCCGGGCGCGGCTTCCGGGATCGACTTCGCGATCGACGTCGCGCTCGCGGCGCTCCTGATCGGGCCGCCCACCGTGCTGATGGGCGGTACGATCCCGATGCTCACGCAGGCGCTGTCGCGCGACCTCGAGGATGCGACGCGATTGCACGCGTTCGTGTACGCGTTGAACACGGTCGGCGCGACGGTCGGCGCGCTCGCGGCGGGCTTCGTGCTGGTGCCGTGGCTCGGGCTCGCGCGCGTGATGTCCGCGATGGGCGCGATCAACCTGCTCGCGGGTGCCGTGTTCGCGGGGCTCGCCGGTCGCGCGGGTGGGGTGACCTCGCTCGTGCAGGAACAGGCCGCCCCGCACCGCGCGGGCGCGGCCGCCTACGCGTTCGTCGCGCTGCTCGTCGGCTTCGCGATGATGGCGATCCAGACGATCCTGAACCGGCTCGGCGCGCTCTCGCTCGGGGCATCGGAATTCACGTTCGCCACGGTGGTGGCGGCGAACGTGCTCTGCATCGCGCTGGGCAGCTTCGCGGTGGCGCGGCTGCGCGCGCTGCCGCGCGTGCTGCTCTGGAACCAGTGGCTGCTGTTCGCGAGCTTCACGGCGCTCTACTTCGCGCTCGACCAGGCGCCCTACTGGCTGCACATCCTGCGCCTCGCGTTCGGCAACAGCGATGCCGATTTCTACGGCTTCCATCTGGCCTGCTTCGGGGTCGTTCTCGCGGCGGTGGGCCTGCCGATCCTGTGCTCGGGCGCCACATTGCCGCTCCTGTTCCATCACCTGCGCGAGCAGGGCGGCGACCTCGGCGCGCTCGCGGGGCGGATCTACAGCTGGAACACGATGGGCTCGCTGTCGGGGGCGCTGCTCGGCGGCTATGCGCTCCTGTTCTGGCTCGACCTGCACCACGTGTACCGGTTCGCGCTGGCCGCGCTCGGCGCCGCCGCGATCCTGATCAGCGTCCTCGCCGGCGCACTCGGCGCCGCGCGCGCGGGCGCACTCGCGCTCATCGCCGCGATCGGTCTCTACGCGCTGCCGCCGTGGTCGGCGCGGCTGCTCTCGTCGGGTCTGTTCCGCGTGCGCAAAGCCGACGAGCACACCTACGACGGGCCGCGAGCGATCGAGGCCGCCGGCTTCCAGGGCCGCGGCGGCGACCTGATCTTCTACGACGACGACCCCGCGATCACGGCCGCCGTGATCGATTCGAGCGGCGCCGAGCGCGTGCGCAGCATCATAAACAACGGGAAGAACGACGGCTCGACGCTCGTCGACTACCCGACGATGGCCCTCGCGGCGATCGTGCCCGCGCTGCTCTCCGAGCGCCCGCAGCGCGCGTTCGTGATCGGGTTCGGCACCGGCGTCACGGTCGGCGAGCTGACCCAGATGAGCACGATCGAGAGCGTGAAGGTCGTCGAGATCTCGCAGGGCGTGATCCGCGCGGCACCGCTCTTCGACTTCGCGAACTTCGACGTAACGCGCAACCCGAAGGTCACCGTGGAGCGCAGCGACGCGTATCGCGCGCTGTTGCGCTCGCGCGAGCGCTATGACGTGATCGTCTCCGAGCCGAGCAATCCATGGGGGACCGGTGTCGAGATGCTGTTCTCGGCCGAGTTCCTCGCGGCCGCGCGGTCGCGTCTCACACCCACGGGCATCTACGTGCAGTGGATGCACACCTACGAGGTCGACGCCGAGACGATTGCGCTCGTCCTGCGCACCTACGCCGCCGTGTTCGACCGCATCGCGGTGTGGTTCGGGAACGGCAACGATCTCCTGCTGCTCGGCTTCGGCCCCGAGCACCCAGGGTACGACCTCGCGAGCGTCCAGCGCCGCGCGAGCGAGCCCGGGTTCAGGGCAGCGCTCGCGCGCAGCGGCGTCGACAGCTTCGAAAAGCTGCTCGTGCACGAGCTGATCCCGCTCGGCGTGGTGAACGAGCTCGGGCTCACCGGGCCACTCCAAACGCTCCATCACCCGCGCCTCTCGCACCAGGCGGGGCGCGCGTTCTTTCGCGGGGAGCCGGGCGCGCTCCCGTTCATCGGCTTCGGCGACCCCGCGCGCCTCGCCGACCAGCGCTCGCTGTTCCGGCAATTCGTGCGAAGCCTCGGCGGACTGGTCACCGACCAGCAGCGCGGCAACGCCGCCGCCGAGGCCTGCTCGTACCGCCGCGAGCTGTGCACGGCGCTGCTCGCGGGCTGGAACCGCGCGGATCCGCGCGCGCGCGGCCTCGACGCGGTCGTCCACATGGCCCAGCGGCCCGAGATGATCTTCCACGACGCCCCCGGAGAGAATCCGTTCCGCGAGGTGTCCGAGCTGCTCGAGGGCGAGCCGCCGCCGCGCTACGTCGACGCCGAGAGGCTGACCGCTCTCTACGAGACCTACTACGAGCCGCACGCCGGATTCGATCCCGCGGCGCTGCTGCGCGCGTGGGCGCAGTGCGGACCCCCCGCGCACAGCGCCGAGGAATGCCGCCGCGGCGCGGAGCGCGCGCGCGCGCTGCTGGAGAAGGGAACGGCCGCCGCGCGCGAGCGCTAGCATGCGCCCGGGTGAGTGGGCTCTCGTCCGCATCGCGCGCGGGCCACCGCGCGAGTCCCGTGCTCGGGTGGCTGGTCCGGGTCAGCACCGAACGACCGCGCGCCGTGATCGGCGCGTGGCTCGCGCTGGCCGCGCTCGCCTGCGCGGGCACCGCCGCGCTCGAGTTCGATCCGACCACGGAGAGCATCCTCTCGCAGGAGGGGCCCGCGTGGCAGTTCTATCGCGAGAGCCTCGCCTCGTACGGCGGCGACGAGGTGCTCGTCGTCGCGCTCGAGAGCGAGCGGCCGTGGGATCCCGCGCTGCTCGCGCGCGTGGCCGCGCTCTCCGAGGACCTCGCGAAGGTGCACGGCGTGCGCCGCGTCGACAGCCTCGCCACCGTGCCGGTGATCCGCACCGACGAGGCGGGCGACCTGCGGCTCGACCCGGCGCTGCCCGACGCCGCGCGCGCGGACGACCCCGCGCTAGCGCGCGTCCCGGAGCTGCTCGCGCGCGACCGCATCGCGCCGCGCAGCCTGGTCTCGGCCGACGGCCGCGTGATGGCGATCAACCTGCTGCTCGAGGACGACCTCGGGCACGAGATCGAGGCGATCATCGACCGCGTGCGCGCGGCGATCGCGGGCGGGCCCGCCTGGGTGTCGGGCGTGCCGATCTTCCGCACCGAGTCGAACCGCCAGAGCGAGCGCGAGATCGGCTTCTTCGTGCCGATCACGATCGCGGCGGTCACCGCGCTGCTCTACCTGGCATTCCGCTCGCGCCGCGCGGTGGCGGTCTCGCTCGTCGCGAGCACGCTCGGCACGCTGTGCACGATCGGCGCGATGGGGGCGAGCCACACGCCGCTCACCTTCTCCACGGTGATCCTGGCGCCGATCCTGCTCGCACTCGGCAGCGCCTACACGATCCACGTCTTGAACGCGACGAGCGGCTGCCGGTCGCGCGCCGAGCTAGCCGACGGCCTGCGCGAGGTCGCGCGGCCGGTCGCGCTCTCGGGCCTCACCACCGGGATCGGATTCCTCGGCGTCGCGCTGGTGCGGATCGCAGCGATCCGCGATCTCGGAGTGTTCGGTGCGGTGGGCACGCTCGCCGTCAACGCGGCCGCGCTCTCGCTCGTGCCCGCGGCACTCTCCCTGCTCCCGTTCGACGCGCCAACACCGCCGCTGCGCGCGACGATCGGGGAGTCGTGGGGCGTCGCGCTCGTCGCGTTCGTCGCCCGACACCGGCGCGCCGTGATCGCGACCTGGGCCGCGCTGATCGCCGCGATGGCGCTGGGCCTGCCACGGATCGCGGTCGAGACCGACGCGACGCGCTGGTTCCCGCACGGCAGCGACGTGCGCGACTCGTACGAGGCGATCCGCGCGCGGCTGTCCGGGATCAGCCCGATGAACGTCGTGATCGCGGCGCGGGACGGCAGCTCGCTCACGACGCCCGAAGCGATCGCGGCGATCGACGGGCTCTCCGCGGAGCTGGCGAGCCGACCCGACGTCGGCAAGGTGCTCTCGATCGCGGATCCGCTGCGCCAGATCCACGCGGCGTTCGCGGGCGTGTCCGACGCCGGCCTGCCGCAGGATCCCGCGCTGATCGAGCAGTACCTGCTCCTGCTGTCCTCGGTCGACCGGCTCGCCGACGTGCTGCGCCCCGACCGCGCGAGCGCGAACGTGCTGTTGCGCGTCGACGACAACAGCTCCGGCAACCTGCTCGACGTGGCGCGCAGCGCCGAGGAGTGGTGGCGCGGACACGGGCCGCCCGGCACGGAGGCGCGCGCGACCGGAGTCATGTTCGAGTTCGCGCGCGCGGAGGACGAGATCGCGATGGGCCAGATCCGCGGGCTCGCGGCGTCGCTGCTCGTGGTGGGCGCGCTCGCGCTCGTGATCTTCCGCGCGCTGCGGGTCGCGGCGATCGCGATCCTCCCGGACGCGGTGCCGCTCGCGATCACGTTCGGATTCATGGGCCTGGCCGGGATTCCACTCGACGCTGCGACGGTGGTGGTGGGCTGCCTCGCGCTCGGCATCGCGGTGGACGACACGATCCACCTGCTCGCGGGTTTCACCGAGCACCCGCAGCACCGCAAGGACCCGCGGCTCGCGCTCGAGGACACGCTGCGGCGCGTGCTGCCGCCGACGCTGCTCACCACGCTCGCGATCGCGATCGGCTTCGGCGTGCTCGGTCTGTCGGGGTTCGCGCTCACCCGGAACTTCGGGCTGCTCACCGCAGCGACGGTGGGCGTGGCGCTGCTCACCAACCTCACGCTGCTGCCAGCGCTGCTTCTCGGGAGATTGCGCGAGAGAGTGTGAGGGCGGACTAATGCCGCCGCTGCAGCAGAGCGCGTATCGTCGGGTCGTTGATCATCCCGCCGAATCCGCTCCAGAGCAATGTCGTGGTATGCGCCGTGACGGTGTCGAGCGACACCTCGGGCCGCTCGCGCCACCAGCGGCCCACGTGCGCGCCGAGGCCGATCAGCGCGTTCGCGTAGATCGGCGCGGGCGCGGGGTCGAGGTCGAGCGCGCGGATCGCGCGCGCAATCGCCTCGCTGATCCGCGCGGCGAGCCCGTCGAGCATGACGCCGAGCCCCACATCGGAGAGGTGGACCGGTGCGTCGCGCGTGAGCACCGCGTGTCCTTCCGGGTGCTCGCGCACGTACCCGAAGAACGCGCGCAGGCCGCGCTCGAGCACCTCGCGCGGCTCGCCCGGCGCGGCGATCGCTTTGCCCACCGCCGCCTCGACGCGCGCGATTTCGGCCCCGACGACCGACTCGAAGAGCCGTTGTTTGTCGCCGAAGTGGCCGTACACGATCGGCCGCGAGACGCCTGCCCGCTCGGCGATTTCTTCGAGCGTCGCCGCCTCGAACCCGCGCTCGGCGAATACCCCGCGGGATACCTCCAGGAGCTGCTGGCGGCGCTCCGCGCGCGGCAGGCGGGCATTCTTCTTGGCAGTCATGGTTGACCAGACTATTTCATTCCTGTAAGTTACGCTTCTGTAAGTTTCATCGCGACGAAACCACCGAATTCTCGCGGCGAGCGATCGGTGGGGTCCACTAGGGGAGATCGATGTCGAATTCAGAGCCGCTTCCGCAGAGCCACCACCCGATCCGCCCGGGCACCGCATTCCGCGCGCTGTGGCGGCTGGCGCTCGACAACGACGACACCGCGCAGGTGTTCAAGATCGTCGACGCGCTGCGCGGTCGCTCGGACGTCCGCAGCGTGGAGCGCATGCGCGAGTCGGAGATCGGGCGCGCGATTCTCGCCGAGCGGCGCAGCCTGCTCGATGTGCTCGCGGACCGCGGGCGACCGCGCGCGATGGCGGAGGGCTCGCTCGGCCGCGGGTACCTGGCGTTCATGGAGCGCGAGGGGCTCACTGCGGACGGGCTCGCTGCCGCGAGCGACGACGGCTATACGCAGCGCAGCTCCGACCCGGACGTGCGCACGTTCGGCGACTGGGCGCGCGACAGCCACGACCTCTGGCACGTGCTGACCGGCTACGGGCGCGACCCGCTCGGCGAGCTCTGCCTGCTCGGCGTGCTGTACAGCCAGATCCGCAATGCGGGTACGGCGTTCATCGCGCTGCTCGGGCTGCTCCAGGTGCCGTTCGAGTATCCGGGCGCGCCGGCGGTGCGCGCGGTGATCCAGGGCTTCTGGATCGGTCGCCGAGCGCAGTCGATGATCGCGCAGGACTGGGAGGCGCTGCTAGCGCTGCCAATCGGCGAGGTGCGCGCGCAGCTCGGCCTCTCGCGCCCCACCTACTACGAGCAGAGCGCGCCGCTGCGCGAGGCAGCGCGCTCGCGCAGCCGCGCCGCGGCGACGCAGACAGCCGCAGCGTAAGTCCCACGGCCGAGCGGGGCTTGGCTATGGTCGGAAGCCCATGCTCGTCGTCAAGGAGCTCACCAAGCGCTTCGAGGACCGCGTCGCCGTCGACGCGCTGGGGTTCGAGGTCCGCGCGGGTGAGATCCTGGGGCTCGTCGGGCCGAACGGCGCGGGCAAGACTACGACGCTGCGCTGCATCGCGGGGATCCTCGAGCCCGACGAGGGCGCGATCGCGATCGACGGCATCGACCTCGCGTCGGACCCGCTCACCGCGAAGCGCCGGCTCGGCCTCGTGCCCGATGAGCCACACCTGTTCGCGCGGCTCTCCGTCTGGGAGCATCTCGAGCTGGCGGCGCGGCTCTACGACGTGTCGGGATGGGAGCCGCTCGCGCGCGAGCTGCTCGACGAGCTCGAGCTGGGCGGTCGACGCGACACGCTCGCCGAGGCGCTCTCGCGCGGGATGCGGCAGAAGGTGGCCGTGGCGTCGTCGCTGATCCACGCGCCGGGTCTGCTGATGCTCGACGAGCCGCTGGTCGGGCTCGACCCGCGCGGGATCCGCACGCTGTTCAAGACGCTGCGCCGGCACGCGGGGTCGGGCCGCGCCGTGGTGATGAGCAGCCACCTGCTCGGGCAGATCGAGCCGCATTGCACGCGCTTCCTGATCCTGCGCGAGGGCGCAAAGCTGTTCCACGGGTCGAAGGCGGAGATCGCGGCCGAGCTGCCCGCGATGCACCACGACGCGAGCCTCGAGGAGATCTTCTTCGGCGCCACCGAGGATGCGGCGCCGCGATGACCCATCCGCTCGCGTGGCTCCTGTGGCGCGATTCGCGCAACGTGTCCGCGAGCCTGGTCGCGCGCGTGAGTCAGCCGCGCGGCGCGCTCTCGATCGCGGGACTCGTGCTGTTCTGCGCCGCGGTCGGGTTCACCACCCGGAGCTCGCCCGGCTTTGCGGGCAACGTGAACACGTATGGCGCGCCGAGCGTGATGGCGCTCGTGATGCTGGGAGCGTTCTCGCCACTCGGCCTGTATTTCCGCCCCGCCGACGTCGACTGGCTGCTGATCGCGCCGCTCACGCGTGCGGAGCTCGTGCTCTACAACGTCGCGCTGCGCGCGCGCACCGCGCTGCTCTCCGGGCTCTTCCTCTCGATCCTTCCGACCTGGCGCAGCGCCGGCTGGTGGCAGGCATTCACGGGCTTCACGCTCGTGTTCTTGCTGCTCCAGATCTCGGGGCAGTGGCTGGCGGTGGTGCGCGCGTGGCTCGCGCTGCACGTGCCGCGGGCCGGGCGCCGGCTGATCGCGATCGCGTTCGCATTGGTCCCGGCTGCGGCCGTCGGGCTCGAGATGCGCGCGCGCAGCGATCTCGGCTTGCGCGACTTCTTCCGCGAGTCGATCGCGCTCGCGGTGATCGGCGCGCCAGCGCGCCCGTTCCTCGCCGCGGCCGCGGCGCCGACCGCGCTCGCGTGGCTCGCCGCCGCGGGAACCTCGCTCGTGATCCTCTCCGCGCTCGTCGCGCACATCTGCCGGCTCGACGTGCCCTATCTCGAGGCGG
>DATFWW010000141.1:0-4328 GCA_035258825.1 Myxococcota bacterium | reverse complement strand
CTTCGCGAGCTCGCGCGCGCCGTGTCGTGCAGCGCTCGCGCGCGGCGCCGCCCTCGCCTACCTGATGCCGGGTGCCGTCTACTTCGCCGCGCACGCCGCCTACTACGGCCATCTGCTGCCGATCCCGTTCTACGCGAAGATCGCCGGCGGCCCGCTGTTCCCGGCGGCGGCCGACGTGCTCGCGTTCGGCGAGGCGTTGCTCGCGAGCAGCGCGCTGTTCGCGGCGGTCCCGCTCGCGCCGACCGCCGTCGCGCCGGCCTGGCTCGCGATCGGCGCCGTGATGGCGGTCGGGCTGCTGCCCGACCCGGTGATGGACTTCGACTTCCGGCACGCCTGCGGCGCCGGTCGCGTTTGCAATCGCGGGCGCCGGTTTCGCCCAGCTCGCGCTGCTCGTAGCGGGGCTGCGGCCGACGCACCGGGTGCTCCTGCCCGGCTTCACGGCCGCCGCGATCGCGCTGCTGGTGGCAGGCGGATACGAGCCCGCGCATCTCGCGCTGCGCGAGCGCCGCGCCTACGGCGAGGCGCTCGCGAGCACCTACTATCGCCTCGGCCACGTGCTCGCGGACTACCGCCGCGAGTCGGTGCGGCCACCCGTGCTCGCGATCGGCGACGCCGGCGCGATCCCCTACTACGCAGGGCTGCACGTGATCGACACCTACAGCCTGAACGACCCCGCGATCGCGATCGCCGGCCGCGACGACCCCGCCTACGTGCTCGATCAGGGTCCCGACCTCGTGGCGGTCGTATCGGAGCAGGGGCGCGAGTTCCACGCGCACTGGGCGAACCGCCACGACGGCCCGCTGTTCGAGCCGCGCGCGCGCGCGGCATGCAGCCCGCGGTGATCCCCACCTTCAGCGCGCGCAGCTTCCTGTTCCTGATGGCGCATCCGGGCAGCGACATCTCGCGTTATCTCCAGCGCGTCTATCTCGACCGCTAGTCGCCCTTCCCTCTCCGCGCGTCTCCGCGCGCTGGGCACAGACCGCGCTTGGAAGCCTTCAGGAAGGCGAGGTACTCGGCCACGATCGGCCGCGCCGCGCGCTCGGCGAGCTGTTCGAGCGCGCGCGGCAGCGACAGGCCGCGCCGGTAGAGCGTCTTGTACACCCACCGCACGTCGTCGATCTGCTCGTGCGGCATCCCCGAGCGGCGCATGCCGATCAGGTTGATGCTACCCGCGATGTTGCCGCCCGTGAGCACGAAGAACGGCGGCAGGTCCCTGTTGAGGCCGAACGTGCCACACAGGAGCGCCCCGCGGCCGACCTGACAGAACTGATGCACCGCCACGTTGCCGCCCGTCACCACGCCGTCGCCGAGCCGCACCGAGCCCGCGAGCAGCGTGCCGTTCGCGATCACACAGCCGTTGCCGATCTCGCAATCGTGGCCGGCGTGGCTGTTCGCCATCCAGTAGTTGCGGCTGCCCACGCGCGTGGGCAACTCGTCCGACGCCGCGCGCGAGATCGTGACCGACTCGCGGATCGTGTTGTCGTCGCCGATCGCGAGCCCGGCACCGGCGCGATCCGGGTCCCAGCCCAGGTGCTGCGGTGCGAAGCCGAGCGCCGCGAACGGCCACACGCGGTTGCGCGCGCCGAGCTCGAGCGGGCCCTGGAGATGGACGTGGCCGAGTAGCTGCGTGCCCGCGCCGATCCGCACGCGGCCGCGGATCACGCAGTGCGGGCCGATCGCGACGTCGGCGGCGAGCTCGGCGTCGCGGTCGACGATCGCCGTGGGATGGATGTCGGGCATCGCGCGCGCAGCATAGCCGCGGCGCGCGCGAAAAAGCTCGGATGGCTAGTGCGACTTGGGCGGCGTCGCGAACAGATTCGGCAGCACGGCCTTGACCGAAACGTCGGTCGCGCCGGGCGTCACCTCGAAGAAGCCCAGCCCGATCGCGGGCTCGCTCGCGGACGGGAAGTTCTCGCGGAACTCCCCGAGCAGGCGATTCACGATCGAGCTGGCCTTCTCCTCGTCGACGTCGGTGAGCAGCAGGATCACGCGCTCACGGGTGAGCCGGAAGACCGAGTCGTCCACGCGCAGCGCGCTCTCGATGTAGTCGACGATCTCCGGGAACAGCGCGTCGCCCTCGAAGCCCGCGAGCCCGACCACCACCGAGCGCAGCCCGTGTTCGCGCGCGAGCGTCTCGGCGCGCTCCATCAGCTCGCGGAGCCGTCGGGGATCTCGGGCGTCGGTGATCTGCACCTGGGTGTCCATCACTGGTCTTCATCGACCTGTCGGGCACCGGGCTGTAGGGTCGCCCCTATCCGCGCGTCCCCCGGTCGAATGCCGCCACCGCGACGCCCACCGCGGCGACCGCGAGCGTGCCGAGCACTCCGTAGGAGAGCGCCAGCGGCAACTCGTGTACACCGAGCAGGGCGTAGCGCAGCAGATCCACACCATAGGTGAGCGGATTGACGTGGGCGATCCACCGCGTGGGCGCCGGCAGCGTCGCCACGGGATAGAAGATCCCAGAGCACAGGTACAGCGGCACGGTGACCATCGCGGCGATCAGCCGGAACGAGTCGAGCCGCCTCAGCGACACGGCGATCGCGACGCCGAGCGCGACGAAGATCGCCGTGATCGCCGCCACAGCGACGGCGCCTGCGAGCGGGTCGGCGAGCCGGATCGGCGTGAACGCGGCGAGCAGCAGCGCGAGCCCCGCGACGAGCGCGAGCGACACGAGCACGCGCGCGGCGAGCTTCGCGAGCACGAGGTTCGTGCGCGAGACCGGCGCCACGAGCAGCGCGCGCAGGAAGCCGCTCGCCTTGTCCTCGATCAGCGAGAACCCGCCGCCGACCGCGCCCGAGCCCACGAGCATCGCGAGCAGACCCGTGGCGAGATGCCCCACGTAGCTAGTGCCGCTCGGCAGCGCGATCACGTCGTTCAGGCCATAGCCGACGAACGCGATGAAGACGAGCGGAAAGACGACCTGCCCCACCCAGTAGGCGCGGTCGCGCGCGTAGCGGCGCAGTTCGCGCCCGGTGAGCGCCGCGAGGTCGCAGAGCGGCGCGATCATCGAGGCAGCTCGAACGGGTGGCCCGTATGGTGCAGGAACACGTGTTCGAGGCTCGGTCGCCGCAGGTCGACCTCGAGGATGCTGGCTTCGCGCGCGCACTCGAGCAGGAACGCGAGCCGGCGCGTTCCATCGGCAACGGTCACGCGCACCGCGCCCGCACCGTCCGCCACCACGCGCGAGACACCCGGCTGGCGCTCGAGTGCGGCGATCGCGACCTCGGGGCGCTCGACCACGAGCGTCACCACGTCGCCGCCGAGCGCGGCCTTGAGCGCATCCGGGCTGCCGGACGCGGCGATCCGCCCCGCGTCGACGATCGCGATCGCGTCGCACAGCGCGTCGGCCTCCTCCATCGAGTGCGTGGTGAGGAACAGCGTCGTCTCGCCGCTCCGGCGCAGCGCGCGCAGCTCGTCCCAGATCACCGCGCGCGCGGCCACGTCGAGGCCCGTGGTGGGCTCGTCGAGGAACAGCACGCCGGGGCGGTTCAGGAGACCCCGGGCGATCTCGACGCGCCGGCGCAGGCCGCCCGAGAGCGTGCGCGCGGGCCGGTCGGCGTGATCCGTGAGGCCGAGGCGCTCGATCCAGTCGGCCGCGCGCCGGGCGGGCGCGTCGAGGTGGAACAGGCGCGCGTGCAGCGTCAGCTGCTCGCGCGCGGAGAGCTCCGGGTCGAGCGCGGGCTCCTGGAACACCACGCCGATCTGCCGGCGCACGGCGGCGCGCTCTCGCACCACGTCGCACCCGAGCAGGAAGACACTGCCCGCGGTCGGCGTGAGCAGCGTGGTGAGCACGCCCACCGCCGTCGACTTGCCCGCGCCGTTCGGGCCGAGCAGCCCGAAGCAGATCCCGCGCGGCACGTCGAGGTCGATGCCCGCGAGCGCAGGCGTGGCTCCGTACCGTTTGACGAGACCGCGCACCTCGATCGCGTTTGTGGCAGGCGGGGGCATGGCCTAGCGTGCTCGCCGTGGAAGAGGCGGGCATGCTAGACGAGACCTCCGCGCGCCGCGATCCGGCGGCCGGCGCGCGCGGCGCCGAGCGTCTCGCGCTCCCGTTCGCGCTGCTCGCGGCCGCCGCCTGGGCGCTGATCGTGCTCGGCGCGCTCGTGCGCGCGCACGGTGCCGGGCTCGCCTGCCCCGATTGGCCGCTGTGCTTCGGCACGGTGGCGCCGCGCATGGACGTGCGCGTGGCGTTCGAGTACTCGCACCGCGCGCTCGCGGGCACGATCACGCTGGGCTTCGCCGCGCTCGCGGCGGCCGCGTGGCGGCGCACGCGCGCGGGCGACCCGATCCGCCGGCCGCTCGCCCTGGCCGCCGGCCTGCTCGCGGTG
>DATFWW010000140.1:0-9717 GCA_035258825.1 Myxococcota bacterium | reverse complement strand
CGGCGATCTCGAGGCACGCCTCGGGCGCCCCGTCGAGGCGCTCGCCGCCTATCGCATCGCTCAGTCGGCCGGCGCGCGCACACCCGATCTGCTGGTGGCGATCGGCCGCGCGCAGCGCGCCAGCGGCGACGCGGGCGGTGCCGAGCGCTCGCTGCGCGAGGCGGTCCGCCTTGCGCCGCAGAGTGGGCCCGCGCTGGTCGAGCTCGGCGCGCTGCTCACCGATTCGGACCGCGCCAGCGAGGCGGTGCCGCTCTTGCGCAGCGCGCAGAAGATCCAGTCCGACCCGCACGGCAACCTGATGCTCGCCCGCGCGCTGCGCCTGACCGGCGCGAACGCGGACGCGATCGACGTGCTCGTCACGGGCGGCACCGTCGCCGACGTGCGCGCGCTGCGCGAGCTGGCGCAGAGCCAGCGGGCGAGCGGAGACCTCGCGGGCGCGCGCGCGACGCTCACGCGCGCGGTGGCGCTCGAGCCCGACGACGCCTCGCTGCGCGAGCAGCTCGCGGGCGTGCTCGACGCCGTGGCCGACGCGGTGGGCGCCGCGGGCCAGCGCGCGCTCGCGTCGCGCCTCGCGGGCGGCGCCGCCTCGTCGGCCGGCGCGCCATCCTCCGCGCGCGCGGCGGGCGGCGGCGACTTCGACGCCATGATCGCGAGCTTCGCCTCGGGCATTCCCCAGGCGAGCCGCCGCCCCGCCGCGCTGATCGGAGTGCGCGAGCCGAGCGATTGGCGCACCTGGCTGTGGCGCGTCGCCCGACCGCGCGAACCCGACGTGGACAAGCTCGAGCGCGCGATCGCCGGCGCGATCGCGGCGCGGTTCGCCGCGCCGCCGGACCCGAATGCAGACCTGTCGGCGCTCGCGCGCCCGATCGCCCAGCTGTTCGAGTTCGACCGCCCGGATTCGCTGTCGGCGGAGGCGATCGCGAGCGTGAACGGCGTGCTCGGCACCGACGGCGTGTTCGTCGCGCGCCTGCTGACGCGGCCTCGGGACTTCGCCGGGATCGCGTGCCCGGCCGGCGCGTTCGCGGTGGAAACGCGCTTCCTGTACGGATCCGATCCGCAGTTCGTGCAGATCTACTCCGCCACCGAGTGCGCCGCGGCCGAAAGCGAGCTGTGGGCGTCGTGCAACTACGAGGCGTTCGCGGCCTACGCGCTGATCGCGCTGTTGGTGCTGTACCCGGTGCTGCGCGGTTGGGGAACCGTGGTGGTGCGCATCCAGCTGCCCGACAAGACCAAGGGCTATTTCAGCATCCACATCACGAAGCGCCCGGATCAGGTCGCGCAGAAGACGGTGGACAAGAAGACCGGCAAGGAGAAGATCCGCTCCAATCGCCGCCTCGCCTTCCTGCGCCGCTACGAACAGCACATGGCGGGGCGCGAGACCACGTTCCGCTGGATCCCGGCGCGCCGCGCGGATTACACGATCACCGTGAGCGGGCCGCTGCTCGACGCCACCGGCAAGGAGATCATCGGGCACTTCCTGCAGGAGCAGAAGATCCGCGTGCGGCGCGGTGCCCACACGAACGTCGACTTCGACTTCCGCCCGCGCGAGTGCGCCGTCGAGGTGACCGTGAACGAGGAGGGGCGCCCGGCGACGGCGGCGCGCGTCGCGGTGGCGGGCGACCCCGCCTCGCTGCGCTACGCGCGCGACGGCGTGGCCTATCTCTACCTCGGCCGAGGCGAATACACGATTCTGGTGGGCTCGAAGGACACGGCGGCCGAGTTCCGCGTGCGGATCGACCATCTCGACGCCGCGATCCCGCTCCACGTCGACCTCGCCGAGTGCGACGTGATCTTCCGCGGCTGTCCCGCGGCGGTGGAGCCCTACCTCGTCGGCGACCACGCGAGCGCCGCCCAGGCGCTCCACGCGGCGGGCAACCGGAACGCCGCGCGGCGTCTGCGCGCCGGGCTGCTCGAGCGCTCGGGCCGCGCCAAGGACGCCGCGGCCGAGCTCGAAGCGCTCGGCGACCTCACGCAGGCCGCCGAGCTGCGCGCGTCGGACGACGACCACTCGGCCTCCGCCGCGCTCTACGAGCAGTCGGGCGACCTCGCCCAGGCGGCCGCCGCGCACCGCGCTGCCGGTGAATGGGCCGACGCCGCGCGCTGCTACGAGGAGGTCTACGACTACGGCAACGCGCTGGAGTGCTGGCGCGAGCAGGGCGACGAGGCGCGCCAGCTCGACCTGCTCGAGAAGCTCGGCGAGTATCAGGATGCCGCGCAGATCGCGCGCGCGATGGGCGATTCCGAGCGCGCGATCCGCAACCTCCAGCTGATCGACTACCGGCATCCCGACTATCGCCACGTCTGCCGCGTGATCGCGGAGATCGTCAGCGAGCGCGGCGACCACGAGCTCGCGGTGGCGAAGTTCGACGAGGCGCTCGGGCCGCGGGGCCTCGAGACGGCCTCGCTCGACGTGCTGGAGAGCTTCGCCGAGATCCTCGTGCGCGCTGGACGGCGCGAGCAGGCGGTGTCGACCTATGAGGTGATCCAGCGCCGCGACGTGCAGCGCACCGACCTCACGGTGAAGATCCAGGAGCTGCGCCAGCAGATCGACAGCGCGTCCGCCACGCGCCGCGCGGGCGCAGCGTCCGCGAGCACCGAGAGCCGCTACGAGCTGCTCGAGGAGCTCGGCCGCGGCGGCATGGGCGTGGTGTACAAGGCGCGCGACAAGAGGCTGGGCCGGGTCGTGGCATTGAAGCGCCTGCCCGACAATCTGCGCGAGCACCCGACTGCGGTGGAACTGTTCGAGCGCGAGGCGCGTGCGGCGGCCGCGCTGAATCACCGCAACATCGTGACGATCTTCGACGCGGGTCAGGAGAACGGCACCTGCTTCATCTCGATGGAGCTGCTCGAGGGCCGCACACTGAACGACATCCTCACGCGGCGCGGCAAGCTGTCCGCGCGCGACACGGCGCGGCTCGGCGCGCAGATCGCCGCGGGCCTCAACTACGCGCACGAGCGCAGGATCGTGCATCGCGACATCAAGACGGCGAACCTGTTCTTCACGAGGGACCAGCTGGTCAAGATCATGGACTTCGGGATCGCGAAGTCGCTCGAGGAGGTCCGCCGCTCGACGACCGTGGTCGGCGGCACGCCCTACTACATGGCGCCCGAGCAGGCGCGCGGCCAGGGCGTCGACCACCGCGCCGACCTGTATGCGTTCGGCGTCACGCTGTTCCAGCTCGTGACCGGCTCGCTGCCGTTCTCCGACGGCGACATCGCCTATCTGCACGCGCACGAGCCGCCGCCGGACCCGCGCGAGATCGAAGCCTCCGTGCCGGACGCGTTCGCCGCGCTGATCCTGCGCATGATGGCCAAGCAGCCCGCCGAGCGACCCGCCGACGCCGCCGAGGTCGGCGAGGCGCTGCGGGGAATGGTCGGCTGATTCGCGATCGGCGGGGCTTGACCTCGATCGCGCGACTCGATATAAAGTGAACGTACGTTCTTTTTAGGAGCCCGGATGTTCGCCGACCGTCCCAGCCGCACGGCCCAGCACAATGCGCTGTTCCGCGCGATCGAGCAGCGCCTGCCGCAGCCGCTGTTCGCCGACCCCTGGGCGCGGCGCTTCTTGCGCGGGCGCTATCGACTCGCGGCGCTGTTGCCCGCGGCCGCGCTCGCGCGCGCGATCGACGCGCACTGGCCCGGCCCGCGCGCAGCGGTTTGCGTGCGCACGCGCTGGATCGACGACGCGATCTCGGCGGCGATCGCGCGCGGCCTCGACCAGCTCGTCCTGCTCGGCGCGGGCTTCGACGCGCGCGCGCACCGGCTGCCCGGAATCGAGCGCGTGCGCGTGTTCGAAGTCGACCACCCGGCCACGCAGGCGATGAAGCGCGCCTTGGTCGGTCCCGCGCCCGGCCACGTCACCTACGTGCCGATCGATCTCCTGCGCGACGCGCTGCCCGACGCGCTCGCGCGCGCGGGCATGAAGACGGGCGAGGAGACGCTCATCCTCTGGGAGGGCGTCACGAACTACCTCGACGAACCGTCGGTGGACACCACGATCCGCTTCGCCGCCCGCGCGGGCACGGCCCTGCTGTTCACCTACGTGGACCGCGCCGTGATCGACGGGCAGACGGCGTTCCCCGGCGGCCCCGAGTCGGTCGCCTACGTGCAGAAGCTCGGCGAGCCGTTCACGTTCGGCTTCGCACCCGCCGAGGTCGGCGCGTACCTCGCGCAGCGCGGGCTCGCGCTCGAGGAGGACCTGCCGCTCTCCGACGTGGCGCGCCGCTACTACCCCGATGCATGCCCACCTGTTTCGGCCTACTACCACGTGGTGTCGGCGCGATGCCGCGCGTGAGCCGCGACTACCTCGACCGGCGCCGCGACGAGATCCTGGCCGCGGCGCTGCGCTGCTTCGCGCGCGAGGGCTTCCATCGCACCACGATGCAGCACATCGTGGCGGAGTCGGGGCTCTCGCCGGGCGCGCTCTACCGCTATTTCGCCGCGAAGGAGGACCTGATCGCGGCGATCGCGGCGCGCCACCATGCCGCGGAGCTCGCCGTGCTGCGCGACGCAGCCGGGCGGGGCGACGTACACCTCGCGCTGCGCGAACTCGTGCGCGCGTTCCTCGCGCGGCTCTCCGATCCGGGCGAGCAGGAATGGCGCCGCGTGACCGTGCAGCTCTGGGGCGAGGCACTGCGCAGCCCGCGCGTGATGCGCGTGGTGCGCGAGGGCCTCGACGAACCGCTCGCCGCGCTCGCGAAGCTGCTGCGGCGCACGCCCGGCGTCGACGCGGACGCCACAGCGCGCCTGTGCGCGTCGCTGTTCCAAGGCCTCGTCCTGCAGCAGGCCTGGGACCCGACCCTCGACGTTGCCGCCTACGCGCGCGCGGCGGAATGGCTGATCGATGCCGCGCTCACCGGGGCGCCCGCGCGCCGGCGCACCGCGCCGCGCCGCCGCCACCGTGCCTGACCGGTAGCGGCGGGCGGCCCGGCTATCGCCGGCGCTTCGCCGCGAGCGCGGCGAGCCCGAGCGCGACCAGCGCGCCCGTGGCGGGTTCGGGAACCGGCGTCTGCGGCGCGGTCCCACTCGCCGGCGGCACCGTGATCACGCTGGTGCCGTGGAAGTCGTCCCACTGCTGGTAGCCCATGCGGTTGATCAGGCCCGGAATGATGTCGAACACGGCCGGATCCCATAGCGGTGTGAAATCGACGACGAGCTGCGTCTGGTCCGTCGACTGGTCGAACAGCGTCTCCGCGACGTAGCGCTGGACGCCGTCCTCGGCCAGCACGATCTGGTCGTCGCTCTTCACGTGGGCCTTGTCGTCCTTGACCTCGAACACGCGCCGCGCCTCGTTGGCGAGGTAGCGCGCGCCCGCGAACACGGGATCGACGCTCGTCTCGGACAGCACCGCGTGCGCGATCGCGATCGGGAACTGCAGCGGACGGCGCGGCGCGAAATTGCGGAACGAGGTGGGACCGATCTCCGCGGTCTCCTCGACCTTCAGCGGCTTCACGGTGATCGCTGCGGGCGCGAGGAGGCCGACGAACATGAAGCCGGGCAGCAACATCATCAGCCACGCCGCGAGGTCGCGTCGCGCGGGCTTTCGCCCGTTCGAATCGTTGCGGCGCTTCGCCATGACAGCCCCCATCGCTTCTCTGGGGGACTATCGGTGCGACGGAACGGCACCTTGACGAGAGATCGCGCGCAGTTGCAGTCCTACACCGGTTGCAGGCGCGCGCGAGCGCTGCGTTCCGAGCGGAGCGTCAGGGGGCGGGCGATCTCAGCGTGATCTCGGTGATTTCGGCCGGCGCGAACAGGCGCATCGGCGGGCCCCAGAAGCCGGTGCCGCGACTCACGTAGAGCTGCGCCCGGCCATCGCAGTAGCGCCCGGCCACGTACGGCGTGGCGAGCCGCACGAACCACGCGAACGGCCAGATCTGGCCGCCGTGGGTGTGTCCGGAGAGCTGCAGGTCGATCGCCTCGCTTCGCGCGCGCGCGAACGTGGCCGGATCGTGCGCGAGCAGCACCGCCGCGCGCTCCGGATCGCGGCCCGCGAGCGCGCGCGAGAGATCCTCGCGGCCGTCGCCCGCGAAGTGGGCGTGGTGATCGTCGACGCCGGCGAGGTCGAAGCTCGCGCCGGGTGCGCCGACCTCGATCCGCTCGTTGCGCAGCACGCGCATGCCGAGGCCGCGCACCGTCTCCACCCACGGCCCGGCGCCCGAGTAGTGGTCGTGATTGCCGGTCACGAAGAACACACCGTGTCGCGCGCGCAGCTCCGCGAACGGCGCCACCTCCTCCGCGAGCCGCTCGGCGCTGCCGTCGACGAGGTCGCCCGTCACGGCGATCAGGTCGGGCGCGAGCGCGTTGACGCGCTGCGCGAGCTGGGCGGCGAACGAGCGCCCGAGCAGCGGCCCGATGTGGATGTCGGAGATCTGGACGATCCGGAAGCCGTCGAGCGCGCGCGGCCAGCGATCGATCGTGAACTCCTCGCGTCGCAGCGCGGGTGGCGCGAGGCCGCCGCGCAGCCCGACCGCGAGCGCCGCCCCGGTGGTGCCGAGCGCGAGCGCCGCGCGCCAGACCGCCGCGCCCTCCCCCGGCGAGCTGGCATCCGCCGCGCGCGCCACGCCGCCCGCGGCCCACAGGAACAGGTCCGTCGCGAACAGCAGCACCACCAGCCAGAAGAACGCGCCCATCCAGAGCGAGGCGGGCCACGACACCCACCGCGCAGCCGAGCGCGGCAGCGCGCGCTCGGCGACCGGATGCAGGACGATCAGGATCGCGAACCCCGCGATCGCGGCGATGCCGAGCGAGCGCGCGGGCTCGGGCCAGCCCGGATCGATCACGAGTCGCAGCGCGAGATAGGCGTGGCTTGCGGCGAGAAAGCCGATCGCGAGCGCGATGAACACGCCGACGGCGAGCGTGCGCCGGGTTCGATCCGTCATGCGAGAGAGGATATTACGCGGCGGACTGTTCGTCCGCGCCGCCGAGCGACTCGAAGCGCGCCTTGTTGGTCGCCTTCATGTACGCATCGCTGCCGCGGATCTTGCCCGCCTTCACGAGCGCGAACAGCGTGTCGTCCATCGACTGCATGCCCACCGCGCGCCCGCCCTCGATCAGCGAGTTCAACATGGCGATCTTCCCCTCGCGGATGATGTTGGGCAGCGCCGAGGTGCGCAGCAGGATCTCGTGCACCGCGCAGCGCCCCTTGCCGTCGGCGGTCGGCACGAGGAGCTGCGACACCACCGCCGCGAGCGACTCGGAGAGCGAGATCCGCACCTGGCTCTGCTCCTTGGCCGGGAATGCGTCGATGATGCGGTCGATCGTCTTCGCGGCGCTGTTGGTGTGGAGCGTGCCGAACACGAGCATCCCCATCTCGGCCGCCGTGATCGCGAGCCCGATCGTCTCGCGGTCGCGCATCTCGCCCACCAGCACGACGTCGGCGTCCTGCCGGATCGCGGCGCGCAGCGCCGGACCGAAGCCCTGCGTGTGGGTGCCCACCTCGCGGTGCGAGAGCACCGAGTTCTGGTTCTGATGCACGAACTCGATCGGGTCCTCGATCGTGACGATGTGCTTGCGATGGCTCTTGTTGATGTGGTCGACGATCGCCGCGAGCGTGGTCGACTTGCCGGAGCCGGTCGGGCCAGTCACGAGCACGAGGCCCTTGTTCAGATCGGCGAGCTTCGTGATCGCGGGCGGCAGGCCGAGCTGCTCGACGGTGAGGATCTGCTCCGGAATGATCCGGAACACCGCGCCCGCGCCGTTCTGCTGCACGAGATAGTTGGCGCGGAAGCGCGCCACGCCGGGCAGCCCGTAGGCGAAGTCGAGGTCCCCGCTGGCCTCGTATTCGGACCACTGGTCGGCGGTGACGATCTCGCGCAGCTGCGCGCGCAGCCCTGCGTCGTCGAGCGGGGCCTGCCCCTCGATCGCGTCGAGGTTGCCCTTCACGCGCAGGCGCGGCGGCGTGCCCGCGGCCAGATGCAGGTCGGAGCCCGAGCGTTCCTTCAGCGCGACCAGCAGCGCATCGATCGCGGCCATGGGCTCCCCTCTCGCGCTCAGGCCGCGGCGGCGGCCTTCGCGTCCTCGACGTAGCGCGCCGCGTCCTCGACCTTCACCACGCCCTTCTGCACCAGCTCGCGGATCGAGTGGTCGAGCAGCGCCATGCCCTGCGACGCGCCGGTCTGCAGGATCGAGTGGATCTGGAACGTCTTGTTCTCGCGGATCAGGTTGGCGACAGCGCGCGTCACGACCATGGTCTCGAGCGCGGCCACGCGGCCCTGACCGTCGGCGCGCGGCAGCAGGCGCTGCGAGATCACCGCTCGCAGCGACTCGGACATCATCGTGCGCACCTGATCCTGCTGATCGGCTGGGAACGAGCCGACCAACCGGTTCACCGTTCGGATCGCGTTGTCGGTGTGCAGCGTGGCGAGCACGAAGTGGCCTGTCTCCGCCGCGGAGAGGGCGAGCGAGACCGTCTCGAGATCGCGCAGTTCTCCGATCACGATCACGTCCGGGTCCTCGCGCAGCGCCGCGCGCAGCGCGCGCGCGAACGACTGCGTGTGGTCGCCCGCGCTGCGCTGGTTCACGAGGCACCGCCTCGACGCGTGCACGTACTCGATCGGGTCCTCGATCGTGAGGATGTGCTCGCGTCGCTCCTCGTTGATCAGGTTCACGAGCGCCGCCATCGTCGAGGACTTTCCGCAGCCCGACGGCCCGGTGACGAGCACCATGCCCTGGTGATAGGTGGTGAACTTGGCGAGCCGCGCGGGCAGCCCGAGCTGGTCGAGCGTCGGTGGCGTCGCCGAGATGAAGCGAAACACGCCGTCGAGACCTCGGTGGGCGCGATAGAGGTTGGCGCGGAAGCGGCCGATGCCCGGGAAGGTATTGCAGACGTCGAGCTCACCGCGCGCCGCGAGCACGTCGCGCTGTTGCGGAGAGAGGATCGAGAGCACCATGCGCTCGGCGTCCTCGAGCTCGAGCGAGTCGCCCTCCGGCGCGAGCTGGCCCGCGATCCGGATCTGCACCGTCGCCCCCTCGTGCAGGTGGACGTCGCTCGCGCCGCGCTCGATCGCGCGCCGCAGGATGCCCTCGAAGCGCGCGCGGTCGGCGTCGCTGGGCGCGGCGAAATCCGCGGCGCTGCCGATCGGCTGGGGGCCCTCCGCCATCGCCGCAGCGGCGCGCGATGTGGGAGCGGGAGCCGCCGAGCGCGGCGCGGGGGCGGCGGCCGGTGCGGGCGGCGCGGGCGTCGGGCGCAGTGCGGGCCTCGCGCCGGCCTGGGCGGGGCCGGAGACAGGCAACGCCTTCTTCTGCTTCGCGATCACCTGCTGCTGCGCGGCGATCAGCTTGGCCAGCTGAGCGCGGTCGATCAGACCGAGCGACACCATGACCTCGCCGAGCTTCGCATCCTCGCCGGCCCGCCCCTGGGAGCGGATCGCCTCGGCGAGCTGGTCCATGCTGATCATCTTCAGATGGACGGCGAGCCGCCCCAGCAGCGGCACGGGCCTCGGGTCGGTCATGCACCTCTATCGGCGGCCCGATCCCGGAAGTGAACCCCTACCACCCTCGGAGATCGATCGGCCAGGTGTCGACCACGTCCTCGCCCGAAACGACATGGATCTGCTCGTGATAGGCGAGCGTCGGGTCGATGTGAGCCGGCACCACGCGCACCCAGTCACCGGGGGAGACGCGCTGCTCGGGGGCAAACGTCACGTGCTCGTCGGAGCAGAACCACACGCGCGCGCAGGCGATCTGCGGGTTGCCGTGGTCCATGCCGAGCGCCTT
>DATFWW010000139.1:0-9642 GCA_035258825.1 Myxococcota bacterium | reverse complement strand
CTCGCGCGTGTGCAGCGCGGCGAGATCGGAAGCGGCGAGACCCGCCACGAGGCGCTTCCAGTCCGCGGACGCGGCGATCGCGGGATAGTCGACGCGCACGCGCGCGAGGTCGGCGACCGGCTGCGTGTGTCGCTCGAGCAGGGTCGCGTAGAGCGCCTCGTCGAACGCGGCCGCAGGAGCGGCGAGCGCGAGCGCGGCGAGGGCGGCCAGGAGGTGCAGCGCCATGGTGGCGCCAAGACTACCCTGCGCCGCGATGGAATCCCCGCGCCATCCTCACTTCCCCGTGTACCGCTGCGCAGTGCGCGACGGCCTCGCGCTGGGCTACTGGCGCGCGGGGGAGGGCGGGCTTCCGCTGCTGCTCGTGCACGGCTTTCCCGAGACGAAGCGGATCTGGGTGCGCAACGTCGCGCCGCTCGCCGCGGTCGGCTTCGACGTGATCGTTCCGGACTTGCGCGGCGTCGGCGACTCGGATCCGGCGCCCGACGGCTTCTACGATCCGCCCGCCTACGCGCGCGACCTGCGCGTGCTGTGCGAGGAGCTCGGCCTCGCGCGCTGCGGCGCTGCGGCCGGCGACGTCGGCGCGGCCGTGGTGGCCGAGCTGGGGCTGCGCTTTCCGGGCTTCGTCGAGCGGCAGTGCCTGTTCAACACGCTCGCGCCGCCGCTCACCGCGGCGTTCGCGGCCGCCGGCATCCCCGAAGATCCGCCGCCACACGAGCGCCCCGAAATGGACTACTTCGTGCGGCAGGGCAGCGACGGGGACGGGCTGCTCGCGGAGCTGGACACACCCGCGAAGCGACGCGCCTACGTGGGCGGCATGTACGCGGAGCGCTGTTGGGCGGCGCCGGGCGCGTTCACGCGCGAGGACGTCGCCTATCACAGCGAGCCGTTCGGGAGCGCGGAGGCGCTGCGCGCAGCGATCGCGGTCTACGGGGTCGGGTTCGGCAAGCGGCCGATGTCCGAACCTCCGGTGCTCGCGCAGATAAATCCCGTCCGGACGCTGATCCTGTACGGGCCCGAGGACCGCGTCGTCACGCGCCACTTCCCGGCGCGCATGGCGGTCGCGTTCCCCGACCACGCGGGGCCGTTCGAGATCGCAGGCTCGGGCCATTTCGTCTCGTGGGAGCAGCCCGCGGCGTTGCACGACCACCTGCGCGCGTTCTTCCACGACCTCCTCTGACCCGCCAACCCGGAGCAATGGCAGCGAGAGTGGTCACGGATTGCGTGTCTCGCCAGAAATGTCGCCCGGGCAGCCGGGTCTCGGCCAGCTAGAGCGGCGAGTCGTCCGATTTCAGCTGACTTTGGCGCTGGAGCTCATCGATCGCGCGCGCGGCCTGCGCGCGCTCGGATTCGAGGAAGCGCTCCACCGCGCGCGCGAGGCGCCGATCGGTGAGGTAGTGCAGGCTGTAGGTCGGCTGCGCGTCGAAGCCGCGCAGGAACTTGTAGTCGCCGCCCGCGCCGGGCTCGAAGCGCGCGATCCCGGCCTCGATGCAGTGCTCGATCGCGGCGTAGTAGCAGACGTCGAAGTGCAGGTGGCGGATCGGCGCGAGGCCGCCCCAGTAGCGGCCGTAGAGCGCGTCGCCCTTCACCACGTTCGTGGTACCTGCGACGATCTCGCCGCCGCGCCGCGCCACCACGAAGCAGAGCCGGTGGCGGAAGCGCTCGCGCAACAGCTCGAAGAACGCGCGGTTGAGGTAGCGGCGGCCGTAGAAGTGCGCGTCCACGGTCGCGCGATAGCACCGGAACATCGGCTCGAACAGCGCGTCGGGGATCGCGTCGCCGCGCAGCACGGACGTAACGACGCCCTGCTCGCGCACGGTGCGCCGCTCGCGCTTCACCTGGTTGCGGCGCTTGCTGCGCAGGTGGCCGAGGTAGTCGTCGAAGGTTGCATAGCCCGCGTTGCGCCAGTGGTACTGCAACCCGACGCGCAGCAGAAAGCCGGCGTCGGCGAGCGCGTCGCGCTCGTCGGGCAGGCAGAAGTTGACGTGCGCGCCCGAGATCCGATGGTGATCGCAGAGCTCGCGCAGGCCCGCGCCCAGCCGCGCGATCGCACTCGTGCGGTCGATGCCCTCGGCGGTCAAGAAGCGCGCGCCGGTCACGGGCGTGAACGGGATCCCGACGAGCAGCTTCGGGTAGTAGTCGATCCCGGCCCGATGGGCGGCGTCGGCCCAGCCCCAGTCGAACACGAACTCGCCCTCGCTGTGGTGCTTCTCGTAGAGCGGGCACGCGGCGACGATCCGCCCGGACTCGCGCACCACGAGCGGCCGCGGGATCCAGCCCGTGCGATCGCCGACGCAGCCCGCCTCCTCGAGCGACGCGAGCCACTCCCACTCGAGAAACGGCGACGCGTCCGCGACGAGCGCGTTCCACTCCTCGCGCGGGACCCGGGCCACGCCCTCCAGCACTTCGATTGTCGCACCCACGGCGCCCATTCTAAGGAAGGGAGAGCGCGCCGGGCCCCCGGGGCCCCGCGCTATGTTCAGCCCATGCCGAACGACCCCGGACGCCCCGCCGGTCCGCCGGTCGGCCCGCCGGCCGGACCGCGCCGCGCCGACCCGCGGCGGGAGGGCGACGTCCTCACCGCCACGCGCCGCAAGGTGGCGCGTCCTCCTAAGTACAAGGTGCTCCTGTACAACGACGACTACACACCGATGGAGTTCGTCGTGGCGATCCTCGAGAACCTGTTCGGCAAGGGCCCGACCGAGGCCACCCAGATCATGCTCGCGATCCATCGCACTGGACTCGGCGTCGCGGGTGTCTACGTGCAGGACGTGGCGGAGACCAAGGTGGCTGCGGTGCATTCCGTGGCCGAGCAGCGCGGCTATCCGCTGCGCGCGGGCGCGGAGAAGGAATGAGCCGGATCAGCCGCGAGCTCCACATCATGCTCCAGGCGTCGGTGCGCGAGGCGCTCGCTCGCCGGCACCACTACGTCACCGTGGAGCACCTGCTGTTCGCGATGATCCACGACGAGCGCGGCAGCCAGATCCTGCACCACGCGGGCGCCGACGTTCCCGTGCTCAAGGCCGCGCTCGACCGCTACTTCCGCGACGATCTAGAGCAGGTGCCCGGCGAGGACGCCTACGAGGCGCGCCAGACGCTCGCGTTCCACCGGGTGCTCCAGAACGCGGTGTCGCACTGCGAGGGCGCGGAGAAGGACGAGGTCGATGCGGGCGACATCCTCGCCGCGATCTTCCAGGAGCCCGAGTCGCACGCGGTGACCTTGCTGCGCGCGCAGGGCGTCACGCGCCTCGACGTGCTCCAGTACATCTCGCACGGCGTGTCGAAGGCGCGCGGGGAGGGGGGCGAAGGGCCCGCGAGCATGCCGGCGGGCGAGGGATTCGGCGAGCCCGGCGAGCTGCCTGCCGATCCGCTCGCGGCGTTCTCCACCAACCTCACCGAGCGCGCCGCGCAGGGCGCGCTCGACCCGCTGATCGGCCGCGGCGCGGAGCTCGACCGCATCGTGCACATCCTCGCGCGGCGCCGGAAGAACAACCCGATCCTCGTCGGTGAGACGGGCGTGGGCAAGACCGCGCTCGCCGAGGGCCTCGCGCTGCGCATCCACGAAGGGCGCGTGCCCGACGACCTGCGCGACGCGGAGCTCTACGCGCTCGACATCGGCGCGATGCTCGCGGGCACGCGCTACCGCGGCGACTTCGAGGCGCGTTTCAAGGCCTACATGAACGCGCTGCGCGAGCGCGACAACGCGCTCCTGTTCATCGACGAGATCCACACGATCCTCGGCGCGGGCTCGGCGCAGGGCGCCACCGTCGACGCCTCGAACATGCTGAAACCGCTGCTCCAGAACGGCGAGCTGCGCTGCATGGGCAGCACCACCTATCAGGAATACCGCCACTTCGAGCGCGACCGCGCGCTCTCGCGGCGCTTCCAGCGCGTGGACGTGAAGGAGCCGACGGTCGAGGAGTCGGTGCGGATCCTCCAGGGCCTCGCGCCGAAGTACGAGGAGCACCACGGCGTGCGCTTCACCGCCGCGGCGATCCGCGCCTGCGTCGATCTCTCCCACCGCCACGTGAACGACCGCTTCCTGCCCGACAAGGCGATCGACGTGCTCGACGAGACGGGCGCGTCGGTGCGGCTGCGACCCGCGGGCAAACAGCGCAAGACCGTGGGCGTGCGCGACGTCGAGGCGGTCGTGGCGCGCATGGCCAACATCCCTGCCGTACGCGCGTCGATCTCCGACAAGAAGCGGCTCGAGAACCTCGAGTCCGAGCTGCGCGCAGTGGTGTTCGGCCAGGACGCCGCGATCAGCACGGTCGTGCGCGCGGTGAAGCGGGGGCGCGCGGGGCTCTCGGGCGTCGAGCGCCCGATCGGCTGCTTCCTGTTCACGGGGCCGACCGGCGTCGGCAAGACCGAGCTGTCCAAGCAGCTCGCCAAGGCGCTCGGCGTGCCGTTCGTGCGCTTCGACATGAGCGAGTACATGGAGAAGCACGCCGTCTCGCGACTGATCGGCGCGCCGCCGGGCTACGTCGGCTACGACCAGGGCGGCATGCTCGTGGAGCGGATCCGCAAGGAACCCTACACGGTGCTGCTGCTCGACGAGATCGAGAAGGCGCACCCGGACCTGTTCTCGATCCTGCTCCAGGTGATGGACCACGCCACGCTCACCGACAACCAGGGTCGCGAGGCGGACTTCCGCCACGTCACGCTGATCATGACCAGCAACATCGGCGCGCGGGAGATGGCGATGCGCGGGATCGGGTTCGGCTCGGGCCGCGCGAGCGACGGCAAGAAGGAGATCGAGCGGCTGTTCTCACCCGAGTTCCGCAACCGGCTCGACGAGGTCGTCGCGTTTTCCGAGCTCGGCCCCGACGTGATGGGCAAGGTGGTCGACAAGTTCGTGAAAGAGGTCGAGGCGCAGCTCGCCGAGCGCAAGGTGAAGATCGAGCTCGACGCCGACGCGCGCGCGTGGCTCGCAAAGAAGGGCTACGACCCCGACTTCGGCGCGCGCCCGATGGCGCGCACGATCCAGGTCGAGCTGAAGGACCGGATCGTCGACGACCTGCTATTCGGCGCGCTCGCGGGCGGCGGCGTCGTGCGTGTGAGCGTCGACCCCGAAGCCGATCGGCTCTGCTTCCGATCGGAAGGTCGGAAGGCGGCCGCCGAGCCGACCCCTCCCGTCCTCACGGCCGCCGAGCGATAGACCGCGAACGGCGGACCGTTCCTGGCCCATCGTCGACGAGCCGCAGCCCCTTGAACCCGCCGGGACGGGCGTGTTGAATCTGGAGGCGTGGCTCCGCGCATCGCCGATGAGACGCGACGGGAGATGCAGCGCCTGCGCGACGAAATCGCGCGGCTGCAGACGGCGGAGCGCGCTTATCGCGAGATCGTCGACCGCACCAATGCGATCGTGCTGCGCTGGGATCCGCAGGGCCGCATCCTCTTCATGAACGACTTCGGTCAGCGCCTGTTCGGCTACGCGGAGGAGGAGCTGATCGGCCGCTCGGTGCTCGAGCTGATCGTGCCGGGCACGGAGTCCACGGGGCGCGATCTCGTTGCGATGATCGAGGACATCCTCCGCCATCCGGAGTCCTACGAGCACAACGAGAACGAGAACGTGGCGCGCGACGGGCGGCGCCTGTGGATCACGTGGCGCAACACATCGATCGTCGACTCGAAGGGCCGACTCGTCGAGATCCTGTCGACCGGCATCGACACCACGGATCGCAAGCGCGCCGAGGATGCGCTGCGCGCGAACGAGGAGCGGTTCCGCGAGCTCGCGGTGCACGACAATCTCACGGGCCTCTACAACACCCGCTATCTCTATCAGGCGCTCGAGGAGCTGATCAAGTCGAGCGCTGCAGCGCGCGCGGCGTTCTCGATCCTGTTCCTCGATCTCGATCGCTTCAAGCGGCTCGTCGACGCGCGCGGACACCTGAACGGCAGTCGTGCGATCCAGGAGGTGGCCGCGAGCATTCGCAGCTGTCTCGAGCCGCCGGCGTGGGCGGTCGCCTATGCCGGGGACGAATTCGTCGTCGTGCTGCCGGGCGTCGCGCGCGCAGGGGCGCTCGACAAGGCGCGGCAGATCCAGATGTGCATCCGCGAGACGCGCTATCTCGCCGGCATGGGTCGGCCGGCTCGCCTCACGGCGAGCTTCGGCGTCGCGACCTATCCAGACGACGCGGGCGACCTCGAGACGCTGCTCGCGCTCGGAGATCAGGCGCTGTTCTCGGTCAAGGACATCGGCCGCGGCGGCATCGCGTCGGCCGGCGGCGATTGAGGCACCCCAACCCGAGAAGGAGGTCGACATGAGCAGTATCCGCACAAAGACCGACATGAAGCTCGAGGCCGTCGTCATCCCCGTGTCGGACGTCGATCGCGCTAAGCGATTCTACGGCGGCTTGGGCTTCCGGCTCGACGCCGACTTCGTCGTCGGTGACGCGTTCCGGGTCGTGCAGTTCACGCCTCCGGGCTCGCCCTGCTCGATCCACTTCGGGACGGGACTCACGTCGGCCGCGCCGGGCTCGGCGAAGGGGCTCTATCTGATCGTGTCCGACGTCGAGGCAGCGCGCGCCGAGCTCGTCGAGCGCGGTGTCGACGTGAGCGAAGTGTTCCACCGCGCCGGTCCGGGACAGCCGCCCCTCCCGGGCCGCGATCCGGAGCGGCGCAGCTACGTGTCGTATGCGTCGTTCAGCGATCCGGACGGCAACGGCTGGCTGTTCCAGGAGATCACCGTGCGGCTGCCCGGACGCGTGGAGCGCGAGACGACCTTCTCCTCGTCGGCCGAGCTCGCGAAGGCGCTCCGGCGCGCGGCGGCCGCGCACGGCGAGCACGAGAAGCGGACCGGCCAACACGATGCGGACTGGCCCGACTGGTACGCCGCGTACCTGGTGGCGGAGCAGACCGGCGAGAAGCTACCGGCGTGAGCGACTACGACGTGATCGTGATCGGCGGCGGCTCGCCGGGTGAGCACTGCGCGGGCGCCCTGGCAGAGGGTGGTCTGCGCGTCGCGCTCGTCGAGCGCGAGCTGGTGGGGGGCGAGTGCTCGTACTGGGCGTGCATCCCGTCCAAGACGCTGCTGCGCCCCGGCGAGGCGGTCCACGCCGCGAACGACGCGGCGGCCACCGCGCAAGTCGATGTGGAGGCGGCGCTCGACTGGCGCGACTTCATGGTCTCGGACTACTCCGACGCCGGTCAGGAGCGCTGGCTCGCCGATCACGGCATCGACCTGCTTCGCGGGCGCGGCCGGCTGGCGGGGACGGGCGTGGTCGAAGTGGACGGCGTTCGCCACACGGCCGAGCACGTGGTCGTGGCGACGGGCTCCGAGCCGATCATCCCGCCCGTACCGGGCCTGCGCGACCTCGAGGGAATCTGGACGAACCGCGAGGTGACCGGGATGAAGGCCGTTCCCCGCCGGCTGCTCGTGCTGGGCGGCGGACCGGTCGGCGTGGAGATGGCACAGGCGGTTCGCCGTCTCGGCGGCGAGGCGGTGCTCGTCGAGGGCAGCGAGCAACTGCTCCCCCGCGAGCCCCGGCCGCTCGGTGAGGCCCTCGCCGAAGCGCTGCGCCGCGACGGCGTCGAGCTCGTGCTCGGCCTCCACGCGACCGCCGCGCGCCGCGAGGGCGAGAGCTACTCGCTGGAGCTCGACGACGGCCGCAAGCTGGTCGGCGACCGGCTGCTCGTCGCGACGGGCCGGCGCCCGCGCACGGAGGGGATCGGTCTGGAGACCGTCGGCGTGAAACCCGACGGCCACGGGATCCCCGTCGACGCGCGCCTGCGCGCCGGCGAGCGCCTGTGGGCGATCGGAGATGTCACCGGGATCTGGCCGCTCACCCACGTCGGGAAGTACCAGGGCCGCGTCGTCGCGGCGAACCTGCTCGGCGAGCCGCGTGAGGCGCATTATGAAGCCGTGCCGCGGGTCGTCTTCACCGATCCGCAGGCGGCGTCGGTGGGCGCGGCCGAGGCCGCGTTCCGCGCGACGGCCCTCGTGTCGGAGGTCGCGAAGACCGCCGCGTACACGCGCGCCTACGCCGATTCGAACGGGTTCATGACGCTGCTCAGCGACGGCGAGCGGCTGACCGGCGCCTACGCACTCGGCCCGGAGGCCGGCGAGTGGCTGCAGCAGGCCACGCTCGCGATCCGCGCGCGCGTGCCGCTCGAGGTGCTGCGCGACACGATCCAGCCGTTCCCGACGTTCTCCGAGATCCACCTCGCCGCGCTGAAGGCCCTCCATCGCGAGATCACGACGGCGCGCCGCGCCGCCGCGTCGCCCAGCGTCCCTGGCTGAACGAAACCGCGAGCCACACCGCGCGCGCGACGTGGTCGAAGAGGATCACGAACCAGATCCAGACCACGGGCGCGTCGAAGGCCCCCGCGAGCACGAACGCGAGCGGCACGCGGAACGCCCAGTTGCCGATCGCGGCGGCCACGAACGGCGTGAACGTGTCGCCCGCGCCGCGATGCGCGCCGCCGAGCGCGAAGTGCGACTGGAGCGCGGGCTGCACGACCGCGAGCACGATCATGAACGGAACCAGCTCGTCGATCAGCGCGGCGTCGTGGGTGAAGAGCCCGGCCAGGAAACGCGGCATCGCCGCCCAGGCACCACCGAGCACGGCCGCGACCCCGAGCGAGAGGTGGCTGGCGCGCCAGCCGGCCCGGACCGCGGCCTCGCGCTGGCCGGCGCCGAGCGCCTGGCCCACGAGCGTGGAGGCCGCAGTGCCGAAGGCGGTGCCTGGGATCCACGTGAACGCGAGCAGCCGCACGCCGACCGTGTAGGCGGCGATCGCGACGCTGCCGTAGCCCGACAGCACGCGGAAGTAAGCGAGCAGCGCGAGGTTGTTGGCGAGCCGCTCGCCCACGCCCGGCACGGCGAGGCTCACCACCTCGCGCACGAGCGGCCGCGCGGCCCCGAAGTCTCGCGGCCGCAGCGCGAGCGGCGAGTCGCAGTTCGCGTGCACCACCACGGTGGTGAACAGCAGCAGTCCGACGACCTGCGACAGGAACGTGGCGAGCCCGGCGCCGACGAGCTCGAGGCGCGGAAACGGTCCCGCGCCGAAGATCAGCACGGCGTTGCCCGCGATCTTCACCGCCGTGACCACCGATGCGATCAGCATCGGCGTGCGCGTATCGCGGTCGGCGCGCAGCGCGAACTCGAGCGTCATGCCGACCGCGAGCAAGAGCGACGAGCCGACCACGAGCTGGAGGTACGGGATCGAGGCGGTCGCGACCGCGGGATCGGCGCCGAGCATGGCCAGCATCGCGCCGGGCACCGCGAGCAGGATCGCCGTGAGCATCGCGGCGGTTCCCACCGACACCTGGAGTGCCGCGGCGAGCGAGCGCCGCGCGCGCTGCGGGTCACCCGCGCCGATCGCGTGCGCCATCATCGCTACCGTTGCGAAGCCGACCGCGAACAGCACCGACTGCGCGAGCTGCGAGAACTGCGTGGCATAGCCGACCGCTGCGACCTTCTCCGCACCGAGCCGGCCGACCATCGCGATGTCGATCAGACCGACGACGTTCAGCAGCACCTGCGAGAGCATCAGCGGCCACGACAGGGCCCAGATCTCGCGCAGCGAGTCGACCAGCGAGCGCGCCGCGGCGGGCGACACGGCGCGCTCGCGCGCGGCCGGCGTCGCGGCCGATCCCAGCATCGCGGGGAGATCGAGGCCCTCGAGATCGACGGCGGGGTCG
>DATFWW010000138.1:0-6419 GCA_035258825.1 Myxococcota bacterium | reverse complement strand
CGTTCAGGCCGCTCATCGCCACGTCCATCACCACGACGTCGGGGCGCAGCTCCTGGGTGAGCTTCACGGCCTCCTTTCCGCTGCTCGCTTCTCCCACCACCGAGAACGCCTCGTCCTGCTCGAGGATCGCGCGCAGGCCCTCCCGCACCATCTTGTGGTCGTCGACCAGTAGAACTGTCGTCACGGGGAAACCTCTGCGGCCGACGGTGCTGAGCGGATGATCGTAGTCGGTGGATGGGTATTCTCGCTCGTTGCGATTTCTTGAAGCTAGCACTCGTTCAAGAGAGTGATCGCGTGAGAATCCACCAGACGGAGTGTACAGACGGGGGTCGCCAACGAGCCGGCGCAGGTCGATTCCCGCGGGCTCCCTTAACTCCCTAGCAGCCCGCTCTCGGTGCGCGCCGGCTGATCCGCGGTCTGGCCCTCGAACTTCGACGGGCACTTCGCGAACACCTTGTCGGCGTGGAAGCGCGCGCCCGGCCCGTCCTGGGCGAGTCGCCCCTCGAGCACCACCTCGGCGCCCTCCTTGAACAGGTCCGGTGTCTCGAGGCTCGTGAACAGCACCGGCAGCGCCGCGCTCGCTGAGCCGCCCGCATGCGGCGGCTGGCTCTGCACGGAGAAGCGCACGCTGCGCGCGGCCACGTCGCGCTCGATCGAGCCCACCGCGACGTAGCCGTGCACGCGCGCGTGGCGGCCGGACGCGGCGTCGGGCGAGCCGACGAACTCGTCGAGCGTCTTGTAGTAGGCGAACGAGCCGCCCTCCTCGAGATTGGTGGCGGCGTACCATCCGAGCAGCAGCGCGATCAGCGTCGCGCCCGCGGCCACCTGGAAGCCCTTCGACATGGCGTGCAGGGTATCCAATGGGCTACCCGGAGGCATGGACCGCCCGCTCGCCGCGCGCATCGCCCTGATCGAGCCGTTTCTCGCCATGGAGGTGATGGAGCGCGCCTTCGCGATCGAGCGCGCGGGCGGCAAGGTGCTCCATCTCGAGATCGGCGAGCCGGACTTCCCGCCGCCGCCCGAGGCGGTGGAGGCGTGCGCGGCCGCGCTGCGCGAGGGCGAGACGCGCTACACGGACAGCCGCGGCCTGTTCGAGCTCCGCACGGCCATCGCGGACGACCTCGCGCGCCGCTTCGCGGTGAAGGTCGACCCCGAGCGCGTGATCGTGACGAGCGGCACGTCGCCCGCGATGCTGCTCGTGTTCTCGCTGCTCGTCGATCCGGGTGACGAGGTGGTGATCGGCACGCCCCACTATCCGTGCTACCCGAGCTTCGTGCGCGCGTGCGGCGGTGTGCCCGTGTTCGTGCCGACCGATCCCGCGCGCGGCTACCCGCTCGACCCCGACGCCGTGCGCGCGGCGGTCACGCCGCGCACTCGCGCGATCGTGGTGGGCTCGCCCGCGAATCCGACCGGTGCGGTGCAGAGCGGGGAGACGCTGAGCGCGATCGCCGCGCTCGGCGTCCCGCTCGTCTCCGACGAGATCTACGACGGGCTGGTCTACGGAGACGCGCGCGTGACCTCCGCGCTCGAGGTGAGCGACGAGGCCTACGTGCTCGACGGCTTCTCGAAGCGCTATGCGATGACCGGCTTCCGGCTCGGCTGGCTCGTGGCGCCGCGCGAGCGCGTGCGGCCGCTCCAGATCCTGTCGCAGAACCTGTTCATCTCCGCGAACCGCTTCGTGCAGCGCGCCGGGATCGCCGCGCTCGCTCACGGCGAGCCGGCCGTGCGCGCGATGCGCGACGCATACGCGCGGCGGCGCGACCGCATGGTTGCGGGGCTGCGCGCGCTCGGCTTCGGCGTGCCGCACGTGCCCGACGGCGCGTTCTATGTGTTCGCGGACGCGCGCGCGTTCGCGCGCGACTCGCGCGCGCTCGCCTTCGATCTGCTCGAGCGCGCGCACGTCGGCACGACGCCGGGCGTCGACTTCGGCGCCGCGGGCGAGGGCTGGCTGCGCTTCTCGTACGCGGCGTCGGACGCCGCGATCGAGGAGGCACTCGCGCGGCTCGCCGACGCGCTGCCGGCGCGGAGATGACCAGGCGGAAGCCGCCGCCGACCACCACCGCGGAACTCCTCACGAGCACCGCGACCACCGCGGGATTCCCCGCGCCCGGTCCCCCCGAGATCGCGTTCTTGGGCCGCTCGAACGTCGGCAAGTCGAGCCTGCTCAACGCGCTGGTCGGCCGCCGCGCGCTCGCGCGCACCTCGGCGACGCCCGGCAAGACACGACTGCTGAACTGGTTCCGCGTCGTGCGCGGCGGCCGCGAGATCTGGCTCGTCGACCTGCCCGGCTATGGTTATGCGAAGGTGGGGAAACACGAGCGCGCGGAGTGGAAGCGCTGGATCGAGGCCTATCTCGGCAGCCGGCGCACGCTCCGGCTCGCGGTGCTGCTCCAGGATCTGCGGCGCGACCCCGGAGCGGACGAGGCGCTGCTGCTCCAGTGGCTCGCGGCGCGCGGCGTGCCGTCGCTCGTGGCGCTGACCAAGTGCGACAAGCTCAAGCCGATGCGCCGCGCCGAGCGCGTGCGCGCGCTCGGCCGATCTCCCGAGCTGCCGGTCGGTCCGGTCCTAGCCACCTCGGCCGAGACCGGGCTCGGGATTGCCGAGCTCTGGCGCGCGATCGAACGGGCCGTGTAGGCGCGCGAACCCATCCCGCGTGGCCGGTGTCGATTCGGGGGTTGGGATGCGGGCCGTGTCGCCCGCTGGTGTAGAGCCACACCGGACGGTGCAGGGGGTCCCCCGTGCTGCGCTTCCGTATCGTGTTGTCGGCCTGCCTGTACGCCCTGTCGTTCCCGATCGCGTCACCCGCATTCGCGTGCCCGGTCGCCGATCCGCCACTCGCGCTCGTCGACACGGGCCTCTCCTCGATCGCCACGCCAATCGAGGTCTACGGCGACCCCGATGGAGGGTCGTGCAGCGCGCTGCTCCAGCTCGCGGTCGAATCGCTGCCGAGCCGCAGCCTCGTGCCGCGTCCGCACGAGCTGGCCGAGCAGCTCGTGCCGGTTGCGAGGGAGTTCGGCGCGAAGACGTGCGAAATCAGCGTCTGGACGCTCGACGACGGCCTGCCCGACGACGAGCGCTACAGCGAAGAGGCCTGCCGCAGCGGCACGTTCCGCTATGCCGAGCGGACATGGTGGGCGGTGGGCGAAGACGAACGGTGCTGGTAGGCCGGCGCAGCTCGACGAGAGCGCTCGGTCGTCCGTGCTAGGCGCGACGCCGGATCCCGATTGCGACGAGCCCTGAGGCCGCCCGCAGGACCGGGCTCGGGGATCGGCGTCGCGCTCTGGTACACGATGCTCGAGGAGATGTGGTGCTTCCCGAACCGCGTCTTGCGCTCGCGCTCGCGGCGGGCGCGGTGCTGCTCGCCGCGCTCTACGCAGGGCGGGGCGGCGGCCGTTTGATGAAGACGTCCACGCGCGCGATCCGGCCGTCGCGGTCGAACTCGAACAGGAGCGCCTCGGGGTGGGTCTCGCGCTTGCCCCCGCGGTCCATCGACTCGGAGAGTTCGACGAGTGCCGCGCCGTCCTCGAGTGCGCGGATCCGCGCGACGTCGAGCGCGTAGTTCTCGAGCGCGGGGATCACGCCCGCGAGGAACTCCACGTAGGCCTCCCGGCCCTGCACGACGTCGAGGAACGGGCCGGTGCGGTGGACGTCCTCCGCGAGGGTCTCGGCGAGCGCCCCCCAGTCGTGCGCGCGCATCGCCGCGAAATAGCGCTCGAGGACGCGCAAATTGCTCATCGGAACAAGTCCGTCGCCGGGTCGCGCAGCGTCTGGCGCACGGAGCCGTCTCCCGCGAGTGCGAGGCCGGCGACCCAGACCGCGGGGATGCCAGCGTCCTTGCGCATCAAGAGGCCCGCGGCGGCCGCGAGCTGATCCGCGGTCGCGGTCGCGGTCACCTCGAGCGGGCGCCCCACCCAGTCGGTGCTGCCGCGCAGGTCGTCGATCGGCGCGATCCCCGAGCATCCGAGCGCGACGTCGACGAGTCCCTCGCGCCACGGCCGGCCGAACGTGTCGCTCACCACGACGGCGAGCGGACCGTGCCCACGCTTCTCGAGCTCCTCGCGCAGCGCGCGCGCGGACGCGTCGGGGTCGAGCGGCAGGAGCACCGCGGTGTCGGCCGAGGGAGCGTTGGAGAGGTCGACACCCGAGTTCGCGCATACGAAACCGTGACGCGTCTCGGTGATCAGCGTGCGGTGGCCGTGCCGCACGATACGCACCGACTCGCGCAGCACCAGCTCGATGTGGCGCGGGTCCTTGCCGTCCTCGGCGGCGATCCGGCGCGCCTCCTCGGAGGGCGTGATGTCGGCGAGCGAGACGATCCGGCCCTCCGCTTTCGACACGATCTTCTGGCACACGACGAGCACGCCGTCGCCGAGCGCGGTGCCCTGCGCGGCGGCGGCGCCGTGGATCAGCTGCGCGAGGTCGTCACCGGGTCGCACGGCGGGCAGGCCCGCGATTGCGATCAGCTCGATGCGGCTCACGCGTGCCACGCCTCGAGCAGCGCGCGCGTGTGCGCGCCGAGCGTCGGCTGGGCCAGGATCGCGCGCGCATCCTCGGAGAGGTCGACGTCGATCGCGAGCGAGGAGAGCGCGAGCTCCACGAACGCGACGCCGGCGGCCGCGGCCGCTTCGCGGTGGCGCTTGGCGCTGTCGCGGCCGAAGCGCGCCGGGATCGCGTCGGGGGGCCGGCGCAAGAGCGCGGAGGTGCCGCCGTCGCGCGACGGCGCGAGTGCGGCGCCGCGGGCGGGCGCCGCGGCGAGCAGCTGCGCGACGTCTGCGGGGGCGGCCGCGGCGACGTCGCCGAGCACGACGAGCACGGCGTCGCCGGGTCCCGCGACCGCCGCGGTGGCGGCGTCGATCGCGGCGTTGAGCCCCGGATCGGGCCGCAGCAGCGCCTCGGCGCCCTGCGCCTCGGCCTTCCGAGCGACGTCGGGATCGGGCGTCACCACCACCACGCGCGCGAGGTCCGGCACCGCGCGCAGGCACGCGATCACGTCGCCCATCATCGCGAGCGACAGCTCCTCGACGTCGCGCCGCGCCCGCTCGGGAAACAGCCGCGACTTCGACTCCGCGAGCGCCTTCACGGGCACGACCGCGGCGATCACGCCCCACGACCTCCGTTCGCCTTCGGCTCACTGCGCGCGGGGAACGCCTGCAGCGAATCGGCCAGCGCGAGCGCGGTGCGCGCGAGGTCGGCGGCGATCTCGGGCGTGCGCATGAGCGTCTCGACGGCGCGCGCGCGGATCCCGCGCGCCTCGACGTCGCGCACCTGCGCCGCGTCGCGCGCATCGAGCACATAGCCATCGAGCAGCTCTCCGTAGAGAGCCGCGACACCGCGCGCGGACACCTCGTGGCCGAGCCCGCGCAACAGGCGGTCGGCCGGACCCTTCACGGGCGCGCCGCCGATGATCGGCGAGATCGCGACGGCGGGCGCGCGCGCGGCGAGCAGCGCCTCGCGGATCCCGGGCACCGCGAGGATCGGGCCGATCGAGACGATCGGGTTGCTCGGGCAGAACAGGATCGCGTCGACGCGCGGCCGAGAGGTCGACGCCGGCCACGTCGTCGGGTGCGCCGTCGCGCGCGAGGTATTCCTCGAAGTGCACGCGGCGTCCGCCCGTCAGCACGACGTGGGTCGGACACGGATCCTCGGACATGACGAGAATCCGCGACCGGACGCCGAGCGCGCGCCGCAGCTCGTCCGCGACGGCACCCAGACCGGCGCCGTGCGCGAGCCGCAGCGTGCGGTGGTGGCAGTGGGCGAAATCGCGGTCGCCGAGCCGGAACCACGTCTCGTGGCCGAGCGCGCCGAGCGCGTCGATCACCGCCGTGGTGTCGCCCTCGAGCCCGTATCCGCGCGCGCGATCGACCAGGCCCGCGAGCGTGTAGGTCACGATGTCGACGTCGGGCGACACGTGCACCCCGTAGAAGCGCATGTCGTCGCCGGTGTTGGCGATCACGGCGACGTGTTCGGGCGGTGCTGCGCGCACGAGACCGGCGAGGAAGCGCGCCGCGCCGACGCCGCCGGCGAGCGCGACGATGGTGCGTTCAGGGGGCACTGGGAGGGGCGCCCGAGATCGCCTCGCGCTGCTTGCGCAGCGCGCGCAGCTCGTCCTGGAGCCGCGGCATGCGATTCGCGATCGCGGCCACGTCTCCCGACCCCTGCTGCCGCTTCGCCCGCTCCGGATCGCTGATGTAGTCGGCGAGCGCGGCCTCGTCGGCGGCGATGCTCCGCTCGAGTTCGGCGATGCGCGCGTCGAGCGCGGCGACCGTGTCGTCGACGGCGGCCGCGTCCGCGGCGGCCGGCGGCTTCGACTCGACCGGCGGCACGGCGGGCGCGTCCGACTCCGCGGGTTCCGCGGGCGAGGGAGGCGCAGCGCCGCGCTGCGGTGCGGGCTGCGCGGAGGGCGCGGCTGCGCGCGGGGC
>DATFWW010000137.1:0-7370 GCA_035258825.1 Myxococcota bacterium | reverse complement strand
CCCGGGCTGGTGGACGGAACCTGGGCCGGCCTCACCGCATGCTATGTGGGACCGCTGATCCCCGCGCTCGCAGTGATCTCGGTGGCGAGGCGTCCGCGCGATCGGTTCGCCACGGCGATCGTGCTGCTCGGCCTGCTGTTCCTCGCCGCCGCACTCGGCGATGCGCTGCCCGTGCGAGGATGGCTCTACGATCTGCTGCCGCCCACGCGCTATTTCCGCCACGCCGCCGTGTTTCGCGCGCACTTCCTGTTCGCGCTCTGCGTGCTCGCGCCGCTCGGTGCGCGCACGCTCTCGGGCGATCTGGAGGCCGGCGGCTGGCGGCGCCTGGCCCGCGCGTGCGGCGCGCTCGCCGTCGCCGCAGCGGTCGCCTTCGCGGCCGTCCTGGCTGCGGCCGCCTCGCGCGCGCCGGGGCTTCCGCTCGCGATCGCGCAGTTCGGCCTCGCGTGGCTGGGCCTTCCCGCACTCTGCGCGATCGCCGCGTCGTCCCGCGGGTTTCGCAGCATCGCTCCTGCCGTGCTGGTCGGCGCGATCGCGGTCGATGGCGTGCTCAGCGTCGTGTCGTCGTTGCCGCTCATGACGGAATCGTTCGAGGGATTCCGGGTCGATCCATCGCGCCGCAACCGGACCCTAGACCTGACCGCACGCGATCTGTGGCGCGACCCCGATCCGCGCAGCGCCGTCGGCAATCGACATCTGGGCGCGAAGATCCCGACCGTCGAGAGCTTCAACACGCTCAACAACCGCTTCCACACCCGGTCGGGCGTGGGAACGGCCGGGTGGCACAACCTGCCCGTGAGCTGGTCCGATGACGCCGTGCTGCGCCGCGCAGTGTCGGGCGCCGAGCCGCGCACCTGGTTCGCCGCGGAGGTCGCGGAGCTGGCGCCGACGGAGAGCGCGTTCGCGGCCTACGTCGCGCGCGCCGATCAGCTCGGGGCGCCGCCAATCGTGATCCATTCGCGCGATGCGATGGTGTCCGCCGGCGCCGCGCATACGGGGCCGGACGACGCCGCGGCCAGGATCGCGCAGCTGCCGCCCGCGCGACGCGTGCCGGTCCGGGTTTCCGCCTATCTCCCGGAGCGCCTCGCGTTCTCGGTGGACGTTCCCGAGCCCGGGTGGCTCCTCGTGACGGATCGCTGGGCGCGCGGCTGGCGCGCCTCGGTGGATGCGCGGCCCACCGAGGTATGGGGCGGCAGCTTCCTGTTCCGGGCGATCCGCCTGGACGCGGGTCACCACGAGGTCGAATTCCGCTACGCCCCGTCCTTCCACCCCTGGCTGCTGTTCGCTAGTTGGGGAACGCTGGGCTTCGTGATCGCCGCACGAGCCTTCCGCGCACACCGCGCGAACACGCGCTGACGAATGGCGCGCCGCGAAGCGCTCGCGCCGATGCTCTGCGCCGCGCTCCTCGCGCTCTACGCGGTGCTGGCATGGACTTCGGTGAGCACCAAGTCGCCGACCTTCGACGAGCCATTGCACGCGCTCGCCGGGTCGATTGCGCTCGAGCAGCGCGACTTCCGGATCGACTTCGACAATCCGCCGCTGTGGAAATACTGGGCGGCGCTGCCCAGTGCGGCCGCGCCCGCACACATCGATACGGGCGACCGCCATTGGCGCGCGTTGCCGTTCGACCTGCTGCAGCAGTGGCCGTTCGCGATGCAGACCCTCTATCGCGACCCGCACAACGACCCGGACCGCCTGATCGGACGCGCGCGCTTCATGATGCTGCTGTGGGCCGTCGCACTGGGAGCGCTGACCGCGCGCTGGGCGTTCGAGCTCGCCGGCGCCGCCGCGTCGCTCGCGACCACCGCGCTGTTCGCGCTCGACCCGAACTTCCTCGCCCACGGCCCGCTCGTGAAGAACGACGTCGCCATCGCGCTGCTGCTGCTCGCGCTCGCCTATGCGGTGTGGAGATCGGGCGCCCGGATCACCTGGCGCGGCGCGCTCGCGATCGGGCTGCTGTGCGGGGCGGGCTGCGCGGTGAAGCTCTCCGGAATCGTGCTGCCGGTCGCGGCGTGTCTCGTGCTGCTCGTGCGCGCGCTTCGGGCCGGCGCGCGAGCGCAGGGCGATCTCCGCGCGCGGGCGCGGCCGCTGCTGGCCGCCGTCGCCGCGCTGGCCGGCGCGGCGCTGATGACGGTGGGCGTCATCTGGGCCGTCTACGGCTTCCGCTTCGGAGTGTCGCCCGATCCCGCGATCGCGATCGACACGCGGCGAATCGCCGCCGCGCTCGCGCTTGCAGAGGGCTCGCCCCCGCACAGCGCGGGAGCGCCGTCGTGGCCCGAGCGGGCGGTGGTCTGGTCGCTCGACCACCGCTGCCTGCCCGAACCCTGGCTCGCCGGCCTCCTGTTCGCTCACGCCGGCACGCGGCGGCGCGCATATCTGCTAGGCGATTTCGTCGATGCGCCCTGGTCCGGGTATCTGCCGCGGGTGTTCCTGTTCAAGACGCCCGCGGCGACCCTCGCGGCATTCGCCGCGGCCCTCGCGATGGGAGTCGCGAGGTGGCGAAGCCGCCGGCCTACGCCGAGCGAGAACGGCGCCGGCGCGCCAAGGGATCGAGATTCGCTCGCGTGCCTCGCGATCCCTCCGCTCGTCTACGCGTTGTTCGCGCTCGGCACGCCGGCGGCGTCGGGAGTCCGTCATCTGCTTCCGCTCTATCCGTTCCTGTTCATCGGCTCCAGCATCGCCGCGGCGCGCGCATGGCGGGCGTCCTCTGGGCGATTGGCGGTCGTCGGCATCGCCGCTCTACTCGCGGTGGAATCGATCTGGGCGTATCCGGACTACCTGTCCTTCTTCCCGTTCGTCGCCGGGGGAGAGCGCGGCGGTGTGCGGCTGCTCGGCGATTCCAACCTCGACTGGGGCCAGGACCTGCCGCGGCTCGCCGCGTGGCAGCGCGAGCATCCGGAGGTGCCGCTCGCCCTCGCGTACTTCGGCACCGCGGATCCGGCGCACTACGGCATCCGCTACACGAATCTGCCGGGTGGGAATGCGCTGGGACCGGAGCCTCGACCGCCGTCGCGGCCCGGTGTCGTCGCGATCAGTGCGACGATTCTCCAGGGCCTGCGCGTTCCGGGCGGAGCCGACCCATACGCGCCGTTCAGGGTGCGGCAGCCGATCGCGGTGCTGGGCGGGTCGATCTATCTCTACGCGCTGCCCGGCGACTGATAGAAGCGGCGCCGCCGATCAGCCCTTCTTCTTGTACAAGAGGCTCAGGTACAGAACCGGCACCGGCCCGACGCTGCCCTCCTCGGAGGAGCGGCGCAGATATTCGGTGTAGTCCATCTCCTTGAGCGTGACGTGCGGGTCGGGCGTGAAGAACGCGTCCGGAATCGCGAGGTCGCTCTGCCAGTTCACGTAGTCGGTGGTGCGCTGCGCGCCCGTGTCGCGGTCGAAGATCTCCACGCGCAGCGGCATCCGCAGCGCGTCCTGCGTCACCCAGAGCTCGCGGCGGCCGTGGTCGTCGGTGACGCGGTAGATGCCGGCCTTCCGGCCGAGCAGCGTCTCTTCGCGCACGAGCTCGGCGCCCTGTCCGATCAGCGTGTCGTACTCGCGCGCGAACGGGCGCTGGTCCGGGCGATCGGCGGAGGCCACGGCGGGCTCGCGGCGGATCGAGAGGCCCTCACCCGTGAGCCCGTCGTAGGCGAAGTAGCGGTCACCGCGCACGATCGTCACGATCTTGTGTCCCGCCACCACGGTCTCGGAGCGCATCATCGCGCCTTTCGACCAGAAGTGGGTCACGTTGAGGCCCGCCTCGCCGCGCGTGAGCGCCTGCGCATACCAGGTGGGCGGGCCGCTCGGCTTCACGGGAGTGGGTTCGCCTGCGGACGACGCCGCAGGTGCGAGCGAGAGGGCCAGGATGGCGAGGCGCAGGAGACGCGACAGCGGCACGCGCGGCTAGGCTAGCTTTCCGGGGCTCATGGTCCACGCAGAACCTGTCTCGCGGCGCTTGTGGTCGGACTGGTTCTTCGAGCGCGTGCCGCTGCCGCCCGCGGTGCTCGGCGCGTTGATCGCCGCGGCGCTGATCGGGCTGCTCGCGTTGCTCGCGGAGGCCACCGGTGCATTCGACCGGCTCGCTGTGCGCAACCTCGCCTGGTGGCAAAGCCGCGACGGACGCATCGCCGTAGTGGTATCGCTGCTATTGGGCACGCTTCCCGCTGCGCTGCGCTATCACGAGCTCGGCACGCGGCGCAACCTCGACGCGCTTGCTTCGGCGAACCTATGGCCGGGGGGGCTGCCCGCGCCGCTGCGCCGCGCCACTTCGGGCAACCCGCGCGCGGCCATCGCGTGTGGCCTTTCCGGCTTCCTGCTGATTCCCCTGATCGCCTACACCGTGGATCGCGACGCCTCCCTCTACTTCACGGCGCGTTATTGGTGGCTTGGTCCGATCTGGACTTGGATCGTGGGATCGCTCGTCACATTCACCGGGGGCATCCACATCTATCGCGTGTTCACCGATGCGCGGATATTCGCGCGGCTCGCCCGCGCGCTGCCTGAGGTCGACCTGCTCGACCGCGAGGCGCTGCTGCCGTTCGCGCGCCAGGGGCTGCTCTCGGCGGTGCCGGGGGTGATCTTCGTGACCTTCTTCGCGCTGAACCTCGGCGATGCGGGCTTCGTGCTCGCAGCGGCGCTGCTCGGATCGGCGGTGCTCGTGCAGAACGCCACGGCGCTCCTGATCCCGATGCGCGGCGTGCACGAGCGTCTGCGCGCCGCGAAACGCGACGAGATCGCGCGCGTGAACGCGGCGATCCGCGGCGAGGCGGCCGCCCTGCACGGTTCGCCGCTCGCCCACCGCGAGCCCCCTGGGCTCGCCGACCTGCTCGCGTGGCGCGCGTTCGTCGAAGCGGTACCGGAATGGCCGATCGACGTCTCGACGCTGGGGCGATTCGCCGTCTACGTCGGCATTCCGGTGCTCGGCTGGATCGGCGCCGCGCTGGTCCAGCACGTGCTGGACCGGGCACTCGGTTAGGCATGAACATCGCTCTCACCATCGCGGGCTCCGACCCGACCGGCGGCGCCGGCCTCCAGGCCGACCTCCAGGTGTTCCGCTCCCTCGGCGTGCACGGGATGGGCGTGGTCACCGCGCTCACCGTGCAGGACACCGCGCGCGTGCACGAGGTGCTGCCGGTGTTTCCGAGCGTGGTGCTGAAGCAGCTGCGCGCACTGCTGCGCAGCGCGCCGCCCGACGCGCTGAAGCTCGGCATGCTCGCGACCGAGGACGTCGCTCGCAACATCGAGCTCGGTCTGCGCGACCTCGATCCGAAGCGCGGCGCGCCGATCGTGATCGACCCCGTGCTCGCTGCGAGCGACGGCACGCCGCTGCTCGAGCGGCGCGCGTACGGGACGCTGCAGGACCTGATCGGGCGCGCCCACATCGTGACGCCGAACCTGCTCGAGGCCGCGGCGCTCACGGGCACCGACGTGTCGACACGCGAGGGTGTCGAGGCCGCGGCGGCGCAGCTCGTCACCGGGCTGGGCGCGCGCGCGGCCCTGGTGAAGGGCGGGCACCGCGATGGCGCGGCCGACGATCTGCTCGCGCTGCGCGAGGGCGGCAGCGCATCGTTCCACTGGCTCGCGGGCGAGCGCATCCCGGGCGGCGAGGTGCACGGAACGGGATGCGCCCTGTCCTCGGCGATCGCGGCGCACCTCGCGCGCGGCGCCGAGCTGCGCGACGCGATCGATCGAGCGCGCCAGTTCGTGCGCGGGGCGATCCGGAAGGCGCAGGCGCGGCTGCTGGTGTACTAGGCAACGCAGAGCGAGAGGCGATGCTGAACCCATGTCCAAAGCCGCGCTCCGGGGCGCTGCGGGCCGCGCAGCGCTGGCGGCGTTCGCGCTCGCGTGCGCGCACACCGCAGGACGCGTCGGAGATCGAGGCGCGATCGCATGCGCGAGTGCGACGCGGCGGTGGCCGCGCCGGAGCGCTCCCCCCGCTGAGCCTCGGGGAGCCAACGCTCCGGGAGCGGACACAATGCTCCCTCGGAGAACCCTGCCGCCTCCACCGCGAACGGGGTTGAATCGCGCGCGCGGCGTTTCTCGAGCGCGATCGCCGTGGTGAGCTCAGACCGCCCGGCGCTAGGGCGTTCGCACCATCGCCAGCCGCGCACCAGCGGCCACGAGAACGCCGCCGCCCAGCCGCTCGAGCGAATTCGACCATCGCGTCCCGGCCAGCCTGCGCGCGCGGACCGCGAGCGCGACGTAGAGCGAGAGCGCGAGGAACTCGATCGCGATCGAGCTCGTGCCGAGGACGAACACCTGGAATGCCACCGGGCCCGCGGGATCGATGAACTGCGGGAGCAGCGCGACGAAGAAGATCAGCGCCTTGGCGTTCGAAGTCTGGACGACGAAGCCGCGCACGAACGACCGGGACACCGGCTGCGGGAGTGCGGGTAAATCGGGCCGCGCGCGGGTCAGGAGCATCCGCAGGCCCACCCATACGAGATAGGCGGAGCCCGCCCACTTCAACGCGGAGAACAGCCGCGCGGAGGCGAGGATCACCGCCGCGACGCCGGTGGCGGAAAGCGCGAAGTAGAAGGTGTTGCCGGCGAGGATGCCGAGCGCCGCGGAGAGACCGGGGCGAGCGCCCCGTGCGATCGAGCTGGACGACACGAACAGAACGGCGGGGCCGGGCGTGAAGCAGAGCACGGTCTCCGCGACACAGAACGCGCGCCAGAGCTCGAGCGACATGGGCACCTTCGCGCGGCATAACGAGTTCCTGACCGTCCGCGCGGTGACACCATAGCATCGGGCCCGAGATTCGAACCGGCCTCGGTAAGGGCTGCGAGCTTCGAATCGGCGAGCTGCGGCCCCGCGTGTCTCCGAGTATCAATCCGGCGGCCGCTGCGCGTCGATCACCGAACTGGCGGCCGCCGGCCGTGCAACGCTGTGCGGCAATCAACGGGCGGCCACCAGCAACGATTGTTAGTCCGCTGCTCATTCATGCTCGCTCCACCTCGAGCACCTTCATGCGCCCAGATGCGCCGGCTCTGATGACCACGGCGGCCCTGCGACAGGAGAAATGGTATGCGACTAGACCGATGAGCTCTCGATTGGCTTTGCCGTCTACGGGAGGCGATTTCAGCCTTGCGACCCAAGTCCCATCTGACGCCTGCTCTAGCGACGACGACCGTGAATTACGTTTCACTTTGACTCTCAAGATCACTGATACCACTTCCTCAGCGGCCTTCTATGTAGGGCCTACTGTCAACTCCCGTCATTGACGCGATCGATTCTACATCGGTGATGCCTCGTCGTGTCGTCTGACCGAGTGGGCTTCATCGAAGCGTCCGGGACCTGCCCGGGACGACCTTCTATCCGTGCCGGCGTCGTTGCGCCGGAGCACCTAATCCTGCGTACGCCGGTGGGCGTCTGAGAAGCCCCGGGGC
>DATFWW010000136.1:0-7773 GCA_035258825.1 Myxococcota bacterium | reverse complement strand
GTTCTGGCGCGTCATCGCGCGCCCGCGCCGCGTCAGGAACAGCGCGGCCGGCTCGCGCGAAGCGCCGCGCGCGAGCACGGGCCAGGCCTCCTCCAGATAGCGCGCGACCGCCTCGAGCGCGGGCTCGCCCAGCGGCACCATCCGCTCGACGCGGCCCTTGCCCAGCACGCGCAGCCAGCCGCCGCGCGGATCGACCCCGGCGCGCGGCAGCCCGACGAGCTCCGACACGCGCAGCCCCGCGCCGTAGAGCACCTCGAGCATCGCGCGGTCGCGCACCGCGAGCGGGCCCTCGCCCCGTCCCGCGGCCTCGATCAGTGCCGCGGTCTCGTCGCGGCGCAGGATGCGCGGCAGCGTGCGATCGACGCGCGGCGAGTCGACGCCGCGGCGCGGATCGGCGCGGAACGCGCCGCTCGCGCCCGCGAAGCGCAACAGCCGCCGCGTGGCGACGAGCGAGCGAGCGCGGCTGCGCGCGCCGAGGCCGCGCCGCGCGAGCGCGGACGCGAAGCCCGCCAGGTGCTCGGGCGCCACGTCGGAAAACCGCTGCACCGCGGCCGCATCGAGGTAGCTCGCGAGCTGCGCGAGATCGCGCCCGTAGGCCTCGATCGTGCGTGGCGAGAGCCCGCGTTCGACCGCCGCGTGGCGCAGGAACGCGTCGATCCCGCCCTCGATCTCAGACGGCGGCGGCACTCGCCTCTCCGGACCGCATCGCGGCGAGCAGGTCGCGCCGCAGCGCGTCGATCGCGCCGGCGTCGGAGATCTTCAGCCCCTCGGCGTCCTTCAGGTAGAACGTGTCGCTCACCTGATCGAGCACCTTGCCGGCCTTCGAGATGTACACCTCGTAGCCGTGCTCGGCGATCACGCGCGTGAGGTCGTGGAGGAGCCCGAGGCGGTCGTTCGCGAGCACGTCGACGATCGTGTAGAAGTCGGACTCTTCGTTCGAGATCTCCACCTCCTCGGGCTGGCGCGGCGACGGCGCGATCCCGATCCCGCCGATCGGCCGGCCCCGGCGCTTCAGCAGCTCGGCCACCTCGATCTCGCCCCGCAGCACGCGGTCGAGCGACTTCAGGAACTCCTGCCACGTGAGCTCGCGGACCGTATCGTCTCCGGGCGGCGTGGCGACGCGGTACACCTCGAGCGCCATGCCGTCGCGCGTCGTGTACACGTTGGCGCCCAGGATGTTCATGTGGTGGGCGGTGAGCACACCGGCCACGTTCGAGTACAGCCCGTGCACGTCGTGCGTGTACAGGATGAATTCGGTGAAGTCGCCGCGCATCTCCTTGATCCCGTGCGTGAACAGCCGCTCCGGCCGGTGCTCCATCGCCACGCGCGCGTGGCGAGCGATCTGCGTGGGGGTGTGGGAGATGAAATAACGCTGCGGGATCAGGTCGAAGTACTCCCCGATCGCCGCATCCGCGACGCCCTCGCTGCGGAGCTCCTCAGCGGCCGCCTGGCGCCGCGTCTCCACGCGGCGCTCGAACAGCTCGGTCGCGCGCCCGAGGTCGTCGGCGCCCGTCTCTAGCAGCTCGCTCGTCTTCTCGAACAGCTCCTGGAGCAGGCTCCCCTTCCAATCCGTCCACGCCTTCTTCGAGGACGCGCGGATGTCCACCACCGTGAGCAGGTAGAGCAGGCGCAGGCGGCTGCGGCTGCCGACCCTCCGCGCGAAGTCGAGCACGAGGCGCGGGTCGGAGAGGTCGCGACGCTGCGCGATGTGCGACATCACGAGGTGCTCCTGCACGAGGAACACCACCGTGTCGATCAGCTCCGGGTCCGCAGCGAGCCGCTCGAGGCACGTGCGCGCGAGCACCGCGCCCTTGGGCGAGTGGTCGCCGCCCAGGCCCTTGCCGATGTCGTGCAACAGGCAGCCGAGGATCAGCGGGAGCAGGTCGTCCTCGTCGCGCACGAGCTGGGTCTGCGCGGGCAGCTCCTTCTCGAAGTCGCCCTTCCAGAGCCGGCGCACCTCCTCGACCAGGAAGATCGAGTGCACGTCGACCGTGTACGTGTGGTACATCACGTGCTGCCAGCGGTTGACGATGTGGTCCCACTCGGGCAGGAAGCGGCCGAGCAGACCCACCTCGTTCATCGCCACGAGCGTGCGCGCCACGCGCCGCTCGGCCCGCAGGATCTCGAACAGGATCGCCACGGCCGCGGGGTTGCGCCGGTAGGCGTCGTCGATCAGGTCGAGGTTCTCGCGCAAGAGCCGGCGCGCCTTGCGCGTGAGCGGCACGTCGTGGCGCTGCGCCACTGCGAACGCCCGCATCAGCAGCAGCGGGTCGCGACGCAGCTGCAGCGCGTGCGGGATCTCGAGCTGGCCGTCGTTGATGCGCAGCCCGTCCTCCACGTCGCGCACGCGCCGGCGGCGCGGCTTCGACACGCGCGCGAGGCACTGTTCCATCACGAGCGACGACGAGTTGAGCACGTTGCGCGCGTGCCGGTAGTAGTCGCGCATCAAGTGCTCCACGGGCAGCCCCTCGGGCCCCTCCGGCTCGTAGCCGAACGCCTCGGCGATGTGCTCCTGGAGATCGAAGCTCATCTGGTCGTGCTTGCGGCCCGCGTAGAGGTGCATCTCGTTGCGCACGCGCCACAGGAATTCGAGCGCGGCGTTCATGCCGTCCATCTCCTGGTGCGTGAGGAGGCCCTGGTGCAGGAGGTCGCTGCGGCTGCGCGCGCCCGGCAGCGCCGCCTGCATCGCCCACCAGGCCGCGTGGTAGTCGCGCAGGCCGCCCGCGCCCTCCTTCACGTTCGGCTGCAGCAGGTAGAGCGAATCCCCGTAGCGCGTGTGGCGGTGCTGAGTGGCATCGATCAGGCCCTTGATGAACGCCTCGGGACGGTCGAGCAGGCGATCCTGCACCATGCGCGTGAACTGGTGGAACAAGAGGCCGCTGCCGGCGAGGAAGCGCGGCGCCAGCAGCGCGGTGCACACGGTGGTGTCGCCGCGCGCGAGCTGGATCGTGTCGTGGAGCGTGCGCACCGCGCCGCCGAGCGTGACCTGTGCGTCCCACAGCCAGGTCTGGAGCCGCTCCGCCACCGCCTTCACGTACGGCGTCACGCGATCGCGGTAGAGGCAGAGCAGATCAACGTCGGAGTGGATGCTCATCTCGCGGCGTGCATAGCCGCCCACCGCCACCACGCAGAACTCGCTCGGCCCCTCGCCGCGCTCGTTCAGGTAGTGCGCCTCGGAGAGCTCGAACAGGCGCCGCACGAGGCCGTCGATCAGGTCCGAGTGAACCTTGTTGAGCTCGCGCCCCGACGCACCCGCCATGTGTCGCTCGCGCAGGTACTCGCGCGCCGCCGCGAGATAGGCGCGCGCCGCGACCGCCACCTCGTTCGGCCGCTGGTCGAGCCGCAGGCTCACCGACACATCCGCCAAGTTCACGGCGCCCTCGCGGTGATCGCGCTCGCGCCGCGGTAGTCCGACAGGCCCTGGGCGATCTGCTCCGCGAGCGCGTCGACGTAGCGGTCGTCGCGCAGGAGTCGCGCCTCACCCGCGTGGGTGACGAAGCCGGACTCGACGAGCACCGAGGGCATGCTCGGCAGGAACAGCACGTAGAACGGGCCCTTCTTCACCCCGAGGTCGGTCACGGGCCCGTATTCGCGCGGGAGCCCCGTGACGAGCTCTTCTTGCAGGTGCTCCGCGAGGCGGCGCGACTGCGGCGACACCTCGCCCACGCGCAGCTTCGCGAGCGTGCGCTGGAGCTCATTGAGTTGCGACCGCGCGACCCCGTTCTCGAGCGCGGCCACGCGGAGCGTGTGGCGCTCGTGGTTCGCGTCGGGGTAGTAGGTCTCGATCCCGTGCAGCGCACGGCGGGGCGCGGCGTTGGCGTGCAGCGACACGAACACGTCGCCGCGCGACCCCTCCGCGATCGCGGTGCGCTCCTCGAGCGTGAGCGTGCGATCGCCGTTGCGCGTCATCACCACGGAGAACCCGCGCGATTCGAGCTTCGGCGCGAGCGCGAGCGCGAGCCGCAGCGTCACGTCCTTTTCGCGCAGCCCGCCCACGCCGATCGCCCCGGGATCGTTCCCGCCGTGTCCAGGGTCGAGCACGATCGTCTGCGGGATGCGCAGCTCCGCGGGCAGTCGCGGCTCGGGCGCCGGGCCGGTCGCGGGCGCATGCGCCAGCCCCGACTGGGGCGAGCCCGCCTCCCTGCGCGACCCGTAGACGTCGATCACGAGCCGGTCGGGATGGGTGAGCGTGAGCACGCGGTGGTGCGAGTAGTTCTGCAGGTCGACCACGACGCGCACCGCTCGTTCGGTGTTCTGGCCAATCCGCACGCCGCGCAGCAGTCCGTCGCCGACCGGCACGCCCTCCACATAACGCGTGCCTACCCACACGCCATCGAGATCGAGGTACAGGCGCTGCGGCCGGTCGCCGGAGGGGCCGAGCAACTGGGGCGCTCCCTTGATCGCGAATTCGCCCGAGAGCTCGATCACGACACGCGTGTAGTCGGGATAGGACCAGTGCCGCAGCTCCTTCACGTCGAGCAGGTTCGGCGGCCGATCCACGCCCGCGAGCAATCCCGCGAGCGCGACGAGCAGTGCGAGCCGGCCCTTCACCACGGGTCCCCGTCGCGCAGCGCGGCCTGCCAGCGCGCGATCGCCGCGAGCGCCTCGAGCGGAGTCGTCTCCTCTGCGCGGAGCGCGCGCAGCGCGTCGAGCACCCTGGCTTCACGCGGATCGCGCTGCGCGTCGCCGAACAGTGCGAGCTGCGCCGCGGCCTCCGGAGCGGAATCGGCGGCGTCGGCGGCGAGGCGCGGGCGCCCGCGCGCGTCGAGCTCGCCGCTCTCGAGATTCTCCAGGATCGCGCGCGCGCGCCGGATCACCGCGTCCGGCAGGCCGGCGAGCCGCGCCACCTGGATCCCGTACGACCGGCTAGCGCCGCCCTCGACCAGCCGGCGCAGGAACACCACCTCGTCGTTCCACTCGCGCGCGGCGAAGTGCGCGTTCGCGACGCGCGGCTTGGTGCGCGCGAGATCGGTGAGCTCGTGATAGTGGGTGGCGAACAGCGTGCGCGCGCCGAGGCCAGGCGTGTCGTGCAGGTACTCTGCCACGGCCCAGGCGATCGACAGCCCGTCGAAGGTCGATGTCCCGCGTCCGATCTCGTCGAGGATGATCAGGCTGCGCGCGGACGCGTGCGCCAGGATCTCGGCGGTTTCCCGCATCTCGACCATGAACGTGGACTCCCCCCGCGCCAGCCGGTCGCTGGCGCCCACGCGCGTGAATACCCGATCCACCACCCCCACTCGCGCGCTCTCGGCGGGAACATACGATCCCAGCTGCGCGAGCAACACGATCAACGCGACTTGTCGCAAATAGGTGCTCTTTCCGGACATGTTCGGACCGGTCAGCACGAGCACCTGCCGGGTGGCCGGGTCGAGCTCGGCGTCGTTCGGCACGAACGCCTCCCCGCCCATCCCGTGCACGGGTCCCCCTCCGCTCGGCTGCCATCCTTCGCGGGGGCCCACGCTTCGCTCGGCTTCGCCTCGCTGCGCGGCCGCTTCACGGCCTTGCGAGCTGTGCGTCGGCCGACTCTCGAATCGGCCACCCTGCTGGGCGAGCAGAGGTTCGATCACGGGGTGGCGCCCCGCGCGGATCTCGAGCCGCAGGCCCGCATCGACCTCCGGGCGCGTCCAGCCGTCGCGCCGCGCCACCTCGGCCAGCGACGCGAGCGCGTCGAGGTCGGCCACCGCCTCTGCGGCGCGGCTGATCTCGGCCGCCGCCTCGAGCGAAGCCAGCCGCAGCCGCTCGAAGATCTCGCGCTCGAGCGCCGCCGCGCGCTCCGTGCCGCCGCGCACCTGGCGCTCGATCTCGCGCAGCCGCGGCGTCGCGAACCGCTCCGCGTTCGCGAGCGTCTGGCGGCGCTCGTAATCGGCCGGAACCCGCTCGAGGTTCGCCTTCGTCACTTCGATCCCGTACCCGTGTACGGGGTGGAACCGGATCTTGAGCGTGGGGATGCCCGTGCGCGCGCGCTCCTCGGCCTCGAGCCCCGCGATCCACTCGCGGCCCTTGTGCACGGCTTCACGAACTCCATCCAATTCGGCGTGGAACCCCGCACGCACGTAGCCGGTTTCGAGCGCGCCGCGCGACCCGCGCGGCAGCGGCCGCACCTCGTCTTCGAGCGCTTCGCGCAGCAGCTCCGCCACGCGCGGGACCGGCTGCGGAACCGCGAGCGCGGCCGGCAGCTCCTGTCCGAGCAGGTCCTCCTCGCGCGCGCCGAACGCGGCGACCACGCCCGGGAGCGCCTCGAGCGACCCGCGCAGCGCGGCGAGGTCGGGCGGCGTGGCCCCCGGTCGCGCGGCCTTCGCGAGCAGGCGCTCGAGATCGCGCACGGGGCGCAGCGCCTCGCGGGCGCGCGCGCGCAGGCGGTCGCGTTCGAACAGGAACGCCACCGCGGCCTGACGCGCGAGGATCGCGCCGGGATGCACGAGCGGATACGCAAGCCAGCGCGCGAGCCGACGTGCGCCGAGTGCCGTGCGCGTCTCGTCGATCCGCGCGATCAGCGTGCGCGCGCGAGACCCGTCCTCGGCGTTGCGGAACAACTCGAGGTGAGCGCGCGTGGCGGCGTCGAGCACCATCGCGTCCGCTAGCGCATAGCGGCGCAGGCGCGCGATCTGGGCGAGGGCGAACGGCTGGTGGCGCCCGACGTAGTCGAGCAGCGCCGCGGCCGCGCGCGACGCCGGATCCGCGGCGTCCGCGCGCAGGCCGTCCGGATGCCGCGGCGCGCGCGCGGCGTCGAAGCACTCGGCGCCCGCGCGCGAGCGCACCGCATCGGGCAGCGCGCGCGCGAGCGCGGCGTCGAGTTCGGAGTCGTCGGGGATCACGACCTCGCGCGGCGCCACGCGCCGCAGCTCCTCGAACAGCCCGGAGGGCAGACCGCGCGCGGGCCGATCCACCGCGGTGGCGCGCAGGTCGCCCGTTGAGGCGTCGAGCACCGCGAGCCCGATCGCCGGGCCGGGCCACAGCGCCGCGAGCGCGAGCTCCGCGCCGCCCTCGATCGCCTGCGGATCGCTCGCGAGCCCCGGCGTCACCACCTCCACCACCTCGCGCCGCACCAGCTGCCGCCCGGACACGGCGCGCGCGTCCTCGACCTGCTCGCAGATCGCCACGCGGTGGCCGTGCTCGGCGAGCACCGCGAGATAGGCGTCGGCCGCGTGCACGGGCACGCCGCACATCGGCACCGCGTCCGGCTTGTGCTTGTCGCGCGTGGTGAGTGCGATGTCGAGCAGCGGCGCGGCGATCTCCGCGTCGCGCAGGAACATCTCGTAGAAGTCGCCCATCCGGTAGAACACGATCGCGTCCGGATGCACCGCCTTGACCGCGAGGTACTGGCGCATCATCGGCGTGTCGAGCGCGGACTTCGCGGCGGTCCCGGCCGCGGGGTCCGCACCGGCGCGCGGGGGGCGCTCGCCGCTCATCCGAGCCGCTCCCGCGCGCGCAGCAGTCCGCACCGCTCGAGCACGTCGAGGAGCTCGGCGTATTCCTTCGTGGCCTCGGGGTCGCGGTGTTCGGAGAGCAGCAGGCGACCGAGCACCGCGCGCGCGCCGAGGTGCTCGGGATCGCGCTCGAGCACGCGGCGCAGGTCCGCGATCGCCTCGTCGATCTCGCCGCGCGCTGCGAGCGCGCGCGCCAGCGCGAGCCGCGCGTGCAGGTCGTCCGTGCGCTCGGCGAGCAGCTCACGCAGATAGCCCTCGAAGTCGCGCGAGCGGTCGAGCGCCGCGTAGGCCGACTCGATGCGCGGGTAGACCAGCGCGCCGTTGCGGCGGTCGATCTTCGGCACCC
>DATFWW010000135.1:0-17006 GCA_035258825.1 Myxococcota bacterium | reverse complement strand
TGTTCAGCGCGGCGCGTCCGACCGGCGACCCCGCGCTGCTCTCGCGCGGCACGCTCGCGAACCAGCTCGATGCGCTGCGCAGCGGACTCGGGCACGCGACCGAGGGCGCGCGCTCGCTCGCGTCGGGCCTCGGCAGCGCCGAGGGGCAGGTGGGCGCCGGGCGCTCCGATCTCGCCGCCAAGCGCGCGGAGCTCGACGCGGAGCGCAAGACCTCCCTGCTCGCCGCGCTCGCGCCGGGCCGGTTCGAGGCGGCCGCGCGCGATCTCGAGACGACTGGAGAGAAGCTCGGTGCGCTCGCGACGGGGATCGGCCGCGCCGCGCGCGGGGCGCACGAGCTCGCCGACGGCGTCGCGCTGGGCGCGAACCGGCTCGAGACGCTGAATGCCGAGCCCGGCGCGGCGCGCCTGCTCGATCACCTCGCGCTCACGGCGTCGGACGTCGCCGCGGCGCCCGACCTCGCGCGCGCGCTCGACCACTACGTGACGCGCGACGGCCGTGCTGCGCTGTTCGAGCTGAGGCTCGCCGCCGCGCCGAACTCGCCCGCGGCGGTGGCGCTGTGCGAGCGGCTGCGCGAGCGGATCCCGGTCTGGCTGGCGGGCTTCGGGCTGGCCGACGCCACCGTGTCGCTGGCCGGCGCCACCGCGATCACTGCAGAGCTCACCGCGCTCACGAAGGCCGACCTCGACCGCCTCGGAATCTGGATCCTGCTCGGCGTGTTCGCGCTGCTCGTGGCGCTGCTGCGCGGGCTGGTGACGCCGCTGTGCGTCACCGCGTTCATCCTCGCCTCGTACTTCGCGGCGCTCGGCGCCCTGCAGGCGCTCGCCTCGCTCGGCGCGTGGCCGGGCGTCGACTGGAAGGCGCCGTTCTTCCTGTTCGTGCTGCTCGTGGCGATCGGCGCCGACTACGGCGTATTCGTGCTCGGGCGCGCGCGCGAGGAGGCGACCGCCCTGCCCTGGCGCGACGCGATCGCGCGCGCGCTCGAGGCCACCGGCCCCGTGGTGACGTCGTGCGGTGTGGTGCTCGCGGGCACGTTCGCGACACTGCTGCTCTCGCGCATCGCGTTCCTCGAGCAGGTCGGGATCGGGGTCACGATCGGCGTCCTGATCGACACCCTGGTCGTGCGGCCGTTCCTGCTGCCCGCCGCCGCGCTGCTCCTCGCAGGGCGGGGCGCTCCCGGGCGCTAGGCACCCGTCGCCACTGCCACGCGCGCCCAATCCCCCCGCGCGCGCTCGCACCAGATCCCGCGCGGGTGCGCGGTGCGCCCGGGCGCGACGCCGAGCCAGGCCTGGACCTCGGCGAGCGGCAGCGGGAAGAGCGCCTCCCAGGGCGTGGCGCGCGAGATCCGCGACGCGGCGCCGCGGAGCCACGCGCGCCAGAGGTCGCGGAGCACGCCCGGCAGCGCGGGCGCCGGCGTCGCGAACGGCCCGAGCACCATTGAGATCCGCAGCACGCGCATCGGCGAGATCCCGATCGTGAACGCGATCAGCAGCAGCTCGCCCGCGCGGTCGCGGTCGTAGCCGGTCAGCACGTGCAGCAGGTCGTGCATCGCGGTCATGCGGTCTCGATACCAGCGGCGCAGCGGGTCGGGCGCGCGCTCGCGCTCGTCGGGCAACGCGTGCGAGCCGGCCACGAGGTCGCCGACGCGGATCCCGTCGCGCTGCGCGAGCGCGAGATAGGCGCGGCCGAGGCTATCGGCCGGGAGCTCCGCGAGTCGATTCCAGTCGTCCATGATCGCCGCGAGGCAGGGGCGATCGCGCTCGAGCTCGGGCGCTTCGGCCTGCGCGCGGAAGTCGTGGAACCCGCGCTCGCCGTCGTCGCCTTCCAGCGCGCTCGCGTATTCCATGATCAGCCGGCTGTCGTAGTTGCCCCGCATCTGGCGGAGCGCCCGCAGCGCCCGCCGCCATTGCACCGGCCGATGCGGGAGCGTGTCGGGTGCTCGCATGGGATAGAGTGTCGGCGGCCGCGAGCGCCGCGTCAGCTCGCATTTGCGGAGAGCGGTCCGTGCCGCAGGACAAGCCCGTTTCGCGCCGGAAGGAGCCCCGCCAGCCGCGCGCGCGCGCGACCGTGGATGCGATCCTGTTCGCCGCTGCTCACATTCTCAAGACCGAGGGCTTCGCGCACGCCACCACCAACCGGATCGCCGAGAAGGCCGGCGTGAGCGTGGGATCGCTCTATCAGTACTTCCCGAACAAGCAGGCGATCGTCGCGGCGCTGCGCGAGCGGTACGTCGACTGGTACGACGAGTGCGTGCGCGCGGAGATCGAGCGCGGGCGCGGCCTGCCGCTGCGCGAGGGCATGCGCCAGACCGTGGAGCGGATCATCGCGATGAATGCGCTCGATCCCGCGCTCCACGGCCAGCTCGTCGACCCCGTGCCCGATCACGACCGCGCTGCGATGCGGGAATTCATCGCCGAGATGCGCACCTATCTCACCGATCACGCGCGCGAGCTCGGGCTGCCCGACCCCGAGCTGACCAGCTTCATCGCGGTGCGCGCGCTCGAGGGCGTGATCCACGGCGCCTCGCTCGAGGCGCCCGAGCGGTTGCGCGACCCGCGCTTCGCGGACGAGGTGACCGAGCTGTTCGTGCGCTACGTGGAGCGGTCGTGATCGCGCGGGTCGCGGCCCGCACGCGCGGCGCGCGGCGCGCGATCGCCGCGGCGCTCGCGTGCGGCTGCGCGGCCGCGAGCGGTCCGCTCGTGTACGCCGACGACGTGCGCGACGGCGTCGACGGCGTCTCGGGAATCGAAGAGCCGTCCGCGATCGCGCTCTCGCCCGACGGCCGCTTCGTCTACGTCGCGGGCAGCGGATCGAACGCCGTGGCGATCTTCGCGCGCGACGCCCGCACCGGCGCGCTCGAGGCTGTCGGGGTCGTCCGGGACGGGCGCTCCGCCGAGGGACTCGACCAGCCAGGCGACCTCGCGCTATCGCCCGACGGCGCAAACCTCTACGTCGCGGGCTTCGACGACGACGCGCTCGCCGTGTTCGCGCGCGACGCCGCGAGCGGAAAGCTGCATTTCACCGCCGTGCTGCGCGACCGCGTCGGTGGCGTGCGCGGCCTCGGCGGCGCGGTAGCGGTGGTGGTGAGCGCGGACGGGAGCTCGGTGTACGTCGCGGGCCGCGAGGACGATTCGCTCGTGGTCTTTGCGCGCGATCCGGCAGACGGGAACCTGCGCTACGTCGAGACCGAGCGGGAGCGCGGATTCGGCCCCACTTCCCTCGCGATCGCGCCCGACGGGCGGCACGTGTACGCGTCCGGCTTCGACGCCTCGGCCATCGCGGTATACGAGCGCGACACCGGGAACGGTCGGCTGCGGCGCATCGCGATCGTGCGCGACGCGGACGACCCCGCGCATGCGCTCACGAATGCGGCGGGTCTCGCGATCAGCCCCGACGGGCGGACCTTGGTGGCGGCAGCCTACGGCGAGGACGCGCTCGAGCTGTTCGCGCGCAATCAGGAGACCGGCGAGCTCACCCGGCTCGCCACCGCGCACGCGGGCGTCGATGCTCCCGTGCGGCTGCGCCACCCGCTCGGCGTGACGTTTTCGCCGAGCGGCGCCGAGGTGTACGCGGCGGCCGCCGATCCCGGCTCGCTGGTCGCGTTCGACGTGAGGAGCGGCGGGCTGCGTCCGATCCCGGTGCACCACGATGCGGGCACCGACGCGGTCGCCGAGGCGTGCGCCGTGGCGATCTCGCCCGACGGCGCGCACGTGTACGTGGCGGGCTACGGCCACAACGCGATCGCGCTGTTCCGGCGTGAGAAATGACCGTGGCGGTCGCGCAGAGCCCTCCCCACGCGGTGCGCGAGATCGAGCACACCTGGATCCCGCTGCGCGACGGCACGCGGCTCGCCGCGCGTATTTGGCTGCCGGAGAGCGCGGCGCAGTCCCCCGTGCCCGCCGTGATCGAATACATCCCGTACGGCAAGCGGATCGGAACGCGCGAGCGCGACGAGGCGATGCACGCGTGGTTCGCGGGCCACGGGCTCGCCGCGCTGCGCGTCGATCTGCGCGGGGCCGGCGAGTCGGACGGCGTGCTGCTCGACGAGTATCTGCCGCGGGAGCAGCAGGACGGCGCCGAGCTGATCGCGTGGGCGGCCGCGCAGCCCTGGTGCAGCGGCGCGGTCGGCCTGATCGGCAAGTCCTGGGGCGGCTTCAACGCGCTCCAGATCGCGGCGCGCCGGCCGCCCGCGCTGCGCGGGATCATCACCGCGTGCTCCACCGACGACCGCTATGCGGACGATGTGCACTACATGGGCGGTTGCCTGCTCAACGACAACCTCTGGTGGGGCGGAGTGTTCTTCCAGCTCTGCGCGCAGCCGCCCGACCCCGAGCTCGCGGGCGCGGACTGGCGCGCGCGCTGGCAGGAGCGACTCGAGGCCGCCTATCCCCACCCGCTGCGCTGGCTCCAGCATCCGCTGCGCGACGACTACTGGCGCCAGGGCTCGGTGTGCGAGGACTATTCCGCGATCGCGTGCCCGGTGTACGCGGTGGGCGGCTGGGCCGACGCCTACTCCAACGCGATCCCGCGACTGCTCGCGGGTGTCTCGACGCCGCGGTGGGGGCTCGTCGGGCCCTGGGGCCACGCCTACCCGCACGAGGGCATACCCGGCCCCGCGATCGGGTTTCTCCAGGATGCGCTCGGCTGGTGGAACTCCTGCCTGCGCGGCGCGCTGGGCGCCGAGGTCGCGCGCCCGTTCTACCGCGTCTGGATGCCCGAGAGCGCACTGGCCGGAGACGGCGCCGATCGCCCCGGCCGGTGGGTCTCCGAGTCGACCTGGCCGTCGCCGCGCATCGAGCCGCGCATCCTGCACCTCGCGCGCGGCCGACTCGGGCCACCGGGTCCGCCCGCCCGGCTCGAAATCCGCTCCCCGCAGCGGACCGGCCGCGCCGCGGGCGCCTGGCTGAATGCCGCGCTGCGCGACCAGCGCGAGGACGACGCGGACTCGCTGTGCTTCGACGCGGAGCCGTTTCGCGAGCGCACCGAGCTGCTCGGCGCGCCCGAGCTGCGCCTGGTCGTGTCCTCGGATCAGCCCGCCGCGTTCGTGGCGGCGCGCCTGTGCGACGTCGCACCCGACGGAACCTCGATCCGCGTCTCGTACGGGCTCTGGAACCTCACCCACGCGCCCGACCATGCGTCGTGGACGCCGCTCGTGCCGGGACAGCGCCGCGAGGTGCGGTTCCGGCTCAACGACGCCGCGCACGGGTTTGCGGCCGGTCATCGGCTGCGCCTCGCGCTCTCGAACGCGTACTGGCCGCTGGTGTGGCCGTCGCCCGTGCCGGCCGCGCTGACGGTCTACACCGAGGAGTGCCAGCTCGTGGTGCCGGTCCGCCCGCCCGACCCCGGCGACGCCCACCTGCCCGCGTTCGCCCCGCCCGAGCGCGCCCCGCACAGCGAGTGGACCCCGCTCGGCGAGGCGCGCTTCGATCGGCGCACCGACCCGGACGCGGCGACGGGCGACCTCGTGACCGCGACCCGCTCGGGCTACGACGCGCAGGGTCGGGTGGTGCTCGGGCGCCACGAGCTCGTGGGCATGGAGGGGGGCGACGGCATGGCGATCCGGACCCGGATCCACCCGGCCGACCCGGTGCGCGCGCGCGCGGCGATCGAGCAGCGCACCGAGCTGCGCCGCGGCGAATGGTCGGTGGCGGTCGAGACGGAGGTGGAAATCTCCTGCACACGCGATGTGTTCCGGGTCGAAGCGCGTCTGGCCGCCAGTGCGGCCGGCCGGCGGGTGTTCGAGCGCCGGTGGGACGAGACCGCGCCGCGCATGGGGATCTAGGCCCAACTCTGCAACCGAAATCGCCGCGTCTGCGACCCACCCTCATTCATGGCCCGCAGGGGACCTTCCGATAAGAGCGGTGCCGCGCGCGCGGGAGCGCGGGAGGTCCCGGTGAAGAACAACGGGTTCATCGACTACTACGAAGTCCTCCAGGTGAACCCTCGCGCAGAGATCAGCACGATCAACCGCGTCTACCGCCACCTCGCCAAGCGCTACCACCCCGACAACACCGAGACCGGGGACCGCAAGCTGTTCGACCAGCTCGCCGAGGCCCACGAAACGCTCGCCAATCCCGACAAGCGCGCGGCCTACGACGTGCTCTATGCCGACGCGGTCGATGACCGGCTCAACCTGCTCGACGAGGCGATCGGCTGCGAGAGCCGCGACGACGACCGAGTGGTGCGCGAGCGCCTGCTCTCGGTCCTGTACACGCAGCGCCGCCGCGATCTGCACGACGCGGCGATCGGCGAAGTCCACCTCGAGAAGCTGCTCGCGTGCCCGCGCGAGCTGCTCGCGTTCCACCTCTGGTACCTGCGCGAGAAGAAGCTCGTCGATCGCACCGACCGCGGCTTCGCGATCACCGTGCTCGGAATCGACGAGGTCGAAGCCTCGCGGATGCGGACGCGCGAGGGTCCGGCCCAGATCACTGCTGGCACCCGCTAGGCGGGCGAGACCCGCACGCCAGCGCGCGCCAGGACTCGGGTTGCGAGCGGGTTCCGACACCTCGCATTTGCGATTGCACTCGACTTGCATTCGCGGGTATTGGATGCGGCACACCCTCGACGACGATGTTAGTTCGTCGAACGCGGAGACCGCGATACGATGCGCCTGCGACTCCACGCGGCCGCGATGACATTCCTGCTCTGGGCAGCCCCCTCTCCCCCGAGCCCGGCTCGGCGCTCGGGCTCGCCGCGCCGGCCGCGCTGCTCGGAGTGCTCCACCGGCGGCGCGCGCGGCGTGCGTGAGCCAGCGCCGATGCCGCGACGCCGGCGGCCACCGATGGCAGGGTGAGCGTGCACTCGGCGGCGCGGCGAAACATCGCCTCTGCGCGTATCTTGCGGAGTCTTCACACAGGAGCACCCATGGCCGCGTATCTGATCGTGAATTACCAGGTCGAGGACCCCAAGCTCTACGGCGAGTACGCGAAGGCCGCCGGCCCCGCGATGAAGATCGGGGCGGAGTGCGAGCTGATCGCGTTCGATCCGGCGACGGACCGGATCGAGGGCGACTCCGCGGGCCGCCAGACGGTGCTCCTCAAATTCGAATCGAAGGAGAAGGCGAAGGCGCTCTACGAGTCCGGCGAGTATCAGGCGGTGATCGGCAAGCGCCTGGCGGCTACGTCGAAGCACTTCGCGATCCTGGTCCAGGGCACCTGACCCGCGTCGCGTGTAACGTTTGGCCGCCCCCGCGCGTCGTGGGAGGCACCATGCACAGCGAAGCACGAGCGCGGGGCCCCGACCTCGGCGCGCTGTTCCGCGCCCAGCGCGGCTCCCTCTGGGGCCTCGCCTATCGCCTGACCGGCACCGCCGCGGACGCCGACGACGTGGTGCAGGAGGCGTTCGCGCGCGCCCTGACCGCTGGTCTTCGCTCGCCTTCGGCTCGCTGCGCGCAGCTTGCGGCGGCTCCCGAGCCGCGCGCGGGGTCGCTCGCGCCGTGGCTCGTGCGCGTGGTAACCCACCTTGCGATCGACGTGCTGCGGCGCCGCAAGCGGCGGCGCTACGAGGGTCCCTGGCTGCCGGCGCCGTGCGAGGATGAGGGGGCAGGGTCCGATCGCGACACGCCGCGCGCGGGAGACCACGCCGATCCGGAGCGGCGCTATGGCCTCGCCGAGAGCGCGACGTTCGCGTTCCTGATCGCGCTCGAGGCGCTCGCGCCGCGGCCGCGCGCCGCGCTCCTGCTGCGCGACGTGCTCGGCTACTCCGCGCGCGAGACCGCGGACGCGCTCGCGACCACCGAGGCGAACGTGCGCGTGCTGCACCTGCGCGGGCGCCGCGCGCTCGCCGACTACGACCGCGAGCGCTGCGTTCCGGACGCCGCACTGCGGGACCGCCACCGCGCCGCGCTCGAGCGCCTGCACGCGTGCCTGCTCGCCCAGGACGCCGACGCGCTCGAGGCGCTGTTCACCGAGTCGGTGCACACGGTCACCGACGCGAACGGCGAGTACACCGCGCTCACACAGCCGATGTCGGGCCGCGCGCGCGTGGCGCGTTTTTACCGGCTCGCGGCGCTGCACCGGCAGGCCTCCGACGCGCGCTCCGAGATCCGCAGCGCGAACGGGCTGCCCGCGCTGTTCACCGTGCTGGGCCGCCCGCAGCGCCGGCAGGCGCCGCGCAGCCTCCTGCGCGTCGAGCTCGACGGAGAAGACCGGATCCGCGCCGTGCAGGTCGTGCTCGCGCCGCGCAAGCTCGCCGCGGTGCGGTTCGCCTAACCGCCTGCCGGGTTCTGGGCCCCGATCGCGACGTCCTTGATCCCGGCCGACTTCACCTGGTCCATCACCTGCGCGAGAACGCCGGTTGGCGCCGCCTTGTCGGCGACCACCACGACCGTGTCGTCGGGCCGCTCGATGTGGAAGCGCTCGATGATCGGGCGCACCTCGCGCATGTCGACCTGGCGGCGGTCCATCCAGACCTCGCCGTTCTGGCGGATCGCGATCAGGATGTTGCCGGAATCCTTGTGGACGGCGGTAACCGCGAGTCCCTTGTCGACCTGGATCCCGGCCTCCTTCACGAACGAGGTGGTGATGATGAAGAAGATCAACAGGTTCATCACGAAGTCGAGCATCGGCGCGAGATCGATGCCGGTCTCTTCCGATTCGGGAGCGTGTTGTTGTGCCATCGCTTCGCCTACTTGGTCGCGCCGAAGGAGATGTCCTGGACACCTCCCTGGCGGATCTGATCGAGCACCTCGACGAGCTTACCGGCCGCGACGGACTTGTCCGCCACCACCATCACGCCGTTCTCGGGCTTCACTGCGTGCATCTTCTCCACGTTCGCGCGCACGGCGCGCGCATCGACGATCCGGCCCTCGATCTCGATGTCGCCCGTGCCGTAGATCGTGACGATCATGCTCTTGGATTCCTTGCCGCCCTCTCCCGCGCCGGCTCCGGGCCGGCTCACCTCGATGCCGACCTCCTTCGCGAACACCGCGGTGATGATGAAGAAGACCAGCAGGTTCATCACGAAGTCGAGCATCGGCGCCAGGTCGATACCGGAGTGTCCTCCGACTTCGGCTCCCGATACGCGCCTGGTCTTCATCTCAGAACTCGAAGTGGTCCGCGAGCAGCTCGGTCTCGCGGCGCGTCCGGTGGTTGAAGTAGTAGACCGGATAGAGGCCCATGATGCTCACGGCGAGGCCGGTCAGCGTGCAGATCATCGCGTGCGAGACGCCGTTGGCCATCGTGCGCGCGTCGGCGGTTCCGCGCAACGCCATCGACTCGAACACCTCGAGCATGCCGGAGACGGTGCCGATCAGGCCGAGCAGCGGCGAGAGAGGCACGAGCACCTTCATCAGGATCTGGTTCGACGACATGCCCTGGTTGAGCTTCGAGATCATCGTCTGCCGGATCGCGCGCGAGCACCAGGACGTGTGCTCCGGACGCGCCCGCCAGATCGCGAGGTACTGCTCCGCTTCCTTCGGCAACACGCGCGAGAAGTACCAGTAGCGCTCGATCGTGAGCGTCAAGAGCGTGACGCCCGTGGCGAAGATCCAGAACACGAACGGACCGCCGCCCTCGATCAGGTCGGCCACGTGCCGATAGGCGACATCGAAGAAATCAAGCATGCGCGCCTCCGTGCCCGCCTGGCATGCCCGTCTTGCGCTCGATGTGCTCCGCGAGCAGGCCGTTGCTCTGCTCGTCGAGCACCTGCACCACCGAGCGCGACATCGTGGCGAGCCCCGCGTTGATGAACAGCAGCGGGATCGCGATGCCCAGACCGAGCACGGTCGCGATCATCGCCTGGCCGATGCCGGCCGCCATCAGCTTCGGATCGGAGGATCCCGACTCGGTGATGCTCTGGAAGGTGATGATCATACCGATCACGGTGCCGATCAGGCCGAGCAGCGGACCCGCGGCCACCGCGAGGCGCAGGAACGCCTGGAAGCGCTCGATCTTGGGCACCTCCTTGAGCACGGCCTCGGAGATGCGCAATTCCACCACTTCCACGTCGTCCTCGATCGTCTCGGGATCGCCGCGGAACGTGGCGAGCACGCGGCCGAGCGGGTTGTCGCGCATCGGCGTGTCGAGATGCTGGAGCTGATGGGCGACGCGCCGGCGCACGACGAACAGGTAGAAGGCCTGATAGACCGAGCACACCAGGCCGATCACGCCGACCAGGATGATCACGTAGCCGACCGACTCGCCGCGTTGGATGCGCTCGATGATGTTGGGCCGCTGCACGTAGAGGGACAGCAGCACGCCGCGCGACGGGTCGACGAACGCGCGCGTGTAGCCGGTCTTCGCCTCGGAGAGCTCGCGCGCCGCCCTGCGCAGCTCGCTGCCCGGCTGCCGTGCGAGCACGGAGAACGTGGCGAGATCGGGCTTGTAGTCGAGGTAGCGGTCGCCGGCCATCGCGATGAATCCGCCGATCCGCACCACATCGGCCTTCTCGCGCTGGCCCGCCGCGGTCACGATGTCGGTGCTCCAGCGCGCGACGCGCCCGGTCTCGGTGATCTCGCGCAGGAGCTCGAATGCGAGCTGCTCGAACTCGGGGATCGTCGGCAGCACCTTGCTCTTCGCGAGCTTGGTGAAGAACTCGTCGCGCTTCGGGAACTGCGCGCTCGTGAGCGAGTTGTAGACGATCGCCGAAGAGTCGCCGGCCACCTGGCGCGTCACGCCGAACAGCTCGCCGAGGTTGCCCTCGCGCGCCTTCAGCTTCGTCTCGAGGTCGGCGAGCGTCACCTCGTTGGCGTCGAACTGCTTCGAGAGACTGTCGCTGCGCGCTTTCGCGGCGTTCCACTTCGCCTGCGCCTCGTCGAGCATCGCCTTCTGCCGGTCGTGATTGGCGATGAACTCGGCTTCGCGCTTCTTGTTCTCCTCGGCTTCGGCAGCGCGCGCCTTCTGGGTCTCGGCGAGCAGATCGTCGAGCGTATCGGCCACCGCGGCGAGGCGCGGCAGCGCCATCTGCGCCGCGAGCACGAGGCAGAACGCGAGGAGGGTCTTGCGGATCATGACTGGGTCTCCGCCGCGGCCGGCGCGGTGTTCATCGCGGCCGGCGCGGCACTCGGGGCAGCCGCCGGCGCGGCATCCTGGGGAGTGGAAATCGGCACCTGGATCAGCTCGGGCGCGCCCTGCTTGGTCGCGACCGCGAAGCCCTGCTTCACCGCCGCGCGGTAGCCGTTGTCGACCACCCAGGCCTTCTTGTCCCGGTCCCAGTAGCCGGTCTCCGTGCCGTCGAGGGTCTGGTAGCAGAGCGCCACGCGCCCGACGCGCAGGAACTTCACCGTGCGGCCGGCGGGATCGCCCTCCAGCTTGCCGTCGTAGGCCTCGAGCGTGCGCCCGAAGTCCATCTCGATCTGATAGGCCTCGACGATGCGCCGGTACTTCTCGGAGATCGCGACGTCGGCCTTGCCCATCACGTCCTTGAGCTTCTGGATCCGCTCGCGACGGTTCTCGTGCAGGAACGGCATGTCGAGCTCGACGAAGCGATCGATCTGATCGAGCATGCGCTGCATCATCGGCATCACTTCGCGCGCGGTGTTCTCGATGTCGACGAGCTGCTTGTTGTACGACGCGATCGCGTCGTTCTGGTCCTTGACCTGCAGCTGCAGCTGATTGCTGTAGTTGGTCATGCTCTCGGCTTCCGCCACGAGCAGGTTGTATTTCTGCAGCATCTCGCGCGTCTTGTCGTCGAGATCGTTGATGCGCTTCTGCGAAGCGGCTGCGTCCTGGTCCGCGGCGATCTGCGCCTGCACGATCGTCTCGAACTGCAGGCCCTTCTTCTCTTCCGCGGCTCCGGCCGGCCAGACCGTCAGTGCGAGAAAGACGGCCGCGAGCGCGGATCTGCGTGTTCCATGCGTCATCTCTGTTTCCTTCCGATTGCAAAGCTCACAAGCCGACCGAGCCCGACTCGCCGCCACCGCCGCCGCCCCCGTTCTGCTTCTGGAGCTCTTCGTCGATGTGCTTGAGCCAGGCATCCGCGGTCGCGCGGGACTTCTCGGAGCGGCGCGACTTCGCAAACCAGTTGCGCGCCTCGCCGAGCTTGCCGGCGTTGTAGTTCGTGATGCCGAGCAAGAGCTCCGCGGCGCCCGGGTCGTCGAGGCCGCCCTTGTCGAGCGCGTTCTTGAGCGCCACCATCGCGCCGTTCCAGTCTTCCTTCAGCAGTCGCACCTGACCCAGCCGGACGTAGAGCGCGCCCTTGGGTGACAGCTGCGCCGCCTTCTCGAGCGAGGGCTCGGCCTTGTCGCTCTCGCGCGCGAGGATCCAGCTGTTGCCGAGCAGCTCGTAGGACGTCTCGTCCTCCTTGAGGATCTTCTTCTGGAAGCCGTCCTCGAGCACGTGGACGGAGCGCATCGGGATGTCCTCGGACTGGAGCAGCGAGGCGAGCCTGCGCACGTTGGCGTCTTCGTCGAGCAGCTTGTGGCGGTGGGCGAGCTGCATCACGGCGAGCGCGCGCGGGATGTCCTTCTGCACGCCGTAGAGTGTGGCCAGCTGCATCCAGTAGGCCTTGCCCACGTCCGGATAGAGCGTGAGCAGCTGGACGAGCACGGGCGTCGCCGACGCATAGTCTTCCTTCGTGAGATGGATCGCGAGCAGGAGCTGGAGCCAGCCCTGCTGCGGCTTCTCGGCGAGCTCGACCGCCTTCTTCGCGGGCTCGAGTGCGTGGTCGAGGTCCTTGAGCTGGTAGTAGGCGATCGCGAGCGTGAAGTAGGCCGCAGCGCCGGGCTTCTCCGCCTGCGCGAACCACGTCTTCAGCGACTCGATCGCGTCCTCGAAGTGGTCCTTGCCCATCTGCATCTGGGCGATCTGGAACAGGATGTCGCTCGAGTCGTCCTTCGGGAGGATGTCCTCGGCGAGCGCCTTGTGCAGCAGCTCGACGGCGGTTTCGACCTGCTCCTTGCCGTAGGCGTTGTAGGCCTGATAGCGGTAGACGAGCGCGCGCTCGTACGGGTTGAGCCGCTTCGGGTTCAGGCGCGCGAGCACCTCGTTCGACTCGTCGTACTTCTTGTCCTGGAAGAGCACGGCGGCCTTGGCGAGGAAGCGACCCGTGCGCCGGCCGAGGGTGCGCAGCGCGGCCTTCTCGTCCTTCTCGGTCTCCTCCTTGCTCTTCGAGTGCCACTTCCCCTTCTCCTTCTCCTTCTTCGCGTCGTGCGCCTGCTTCTCGCGCCGCTTCTCGTCCTCGGCGTCCTTCTTCTCCTCTTCGGCCTCGTTCTCGGGCTCGTCCGCCGCCTGGGGCTCCCCGTTTGCGGCGGGCTCCGCGGCGGCGGGTTTGTCAGCGGCGGGCTTCGGCGCGGCCCCCCCCTCGGCTCGGCCCGTGCCGGCCGGCGCGAGCAGCCACGCGAGGAGCGCGAGCGCGATCAGCGATCGTCCGAGCGCGAGCCGGCGAGGCATCAGCGTTCCATCTCGAACGGGAACCGGATCTTGATCCCGGTGGTGGCGATCGGCTTCCCGTCCTTGAGCGCGGGCTGATAGCGCCAGTTCGAGACGGCGCGGATCACGTTGCGGTCCCAGATCCCCTTGGGCTGCGCGTCGAGGATCACGATGTCCTTGGTCCGCCCTTCCCTCGTGACGGTGAAGCTGACCAGCGCCCACCCCTCTATTCCGCGGTCCTTGGCCTGCGGCGGGTAGTCGGGCTCGATGCGGACCTGCGGCACGGGGCCGCGATCGGAGCCGCCGGACATCGCGACGGCCTGTGCCATTCCGGTGCGGAGCCCGCCCTCGCCCGTCCCGCCGAAATCGACGCCGGCGGGCGCGAGATTGCTCTGGTCGAGGCCCGCAGCCACGCTGGCCTTGGTGTTGGTCGAGACGTTCTGCGGGCTCGGCGGGGGCTCGATCTTCTTGATCTCGGGTTTGACGCGCGTGATCTCCTGGGTGTCCGAGTCCCGGACCAGGCGCGTGAAGTCGATCCGTGGAATCGCGAGGACGGATTCCGGGGTCGACCGGTGGGAGATCATGATCCCGAGGAACCAGAAGAGGCCGACCGTGGAGGAAAGCGCCAGGACGAACGAGATGGGTAGCCGGAGAGCCGACAAGGTTGTGTGCCCACGCTCTTTGCCCGGAGGCACGGGACTTTCCCCGAGTCCGGGCGCGAACCCTACGACCCGCGGGCGTAAAGGTTCTATTCAGATTTCTCTCGCCCAAGCCACACTTGCCGTAAAATTCTCATAAGTCTAGGCTGGCGTTCGAGATGTCCGGACCGACTGCGATTTCGGGTCGATCTCCCCGCACAACGGCGAACGTACGACGCCGGAGAGCGCTGCCCAGTGCGCTCGGAACGCGCGTGCTGGTAGTCGAAGACGAGCTGCCGATCCGCCAGCTCCTGCGGCGCGGGCTGGAAGCGCACGGCCACCAGGTGTTCGAGGCCGCCGACACCGCGGGCGGGATCGCCCAATGCGCGGAATGCGACCCCGATCTCGTGATCCTCGACCTCGGCCTGCCCGATCGCGACGGTCGCGAGCTGATCGCCGAGGTCCGCGTCTGGAGCCGGGTGCCGATCCTCGTGCTGTCGGGCCGCGCCGCAGCGTCGGAGAAGGTGTCCGCGCTCGACCTCGGCGGCAGCGACTACGTGGTGAAGCCCTTCCACATGCAGGAGCTGCTCGCGCGCGTGCGCGCGCTGCTGCGCGACCGCCCGCGCCCGCGCGAGGACGCAGCCGTGCACCGCGTCGGGGCGCTCGAGCTCGACGTCGCGCGGCATCGCGTGCGGCTCGCGGGCTCGGCGGTCAAGCTCTCGCGCAAGGAGTTCGAGCTTCTGCGCGTGCTGATGATGCACGCGGGGCGCGTCGTCACCCACAAGCAGCTGCTGGGCGAGATCTGGGGCCGCGGACACGAGAACGATGTGCAGTATCTGCGCGTCTACGTCGCCCAGCTGCGGCACAAGCTCGGCGACGATCCGGACCGGCCCCGCTTCATCGCCAACGAGCAGGGCGTCGGGTACCGCTTCATCGAGGCGGATGCGGGCTAGGGCGAGTCCGAGGTTCCTTTCGCCGCGATCGCCTCACCGGGGCCCGCCGCTCCGCCCGCGCCTCTGCGCCGGCGCGGCTTGATCTTCGGCGCGGCTGGTGCGGCGATCTCGACCTCGACTTCGGCCTCCGAGGCACCGGTGCGCTTCTGCATGTAGCGCGCGACCGACGCATTGCGCAGCTGCTCGAACGCGACGCACACGTCGTCGTGGAGCACCCGCAGATCCGGCACGAGCTCGTAGTCGGCGTTGAACCCCCAGCACAGCTTGCCGTCGTAGCTGAACAGCGCGATCCCGAGGCCGACGCCGGGCAAGAGCGGCACGACCGGATACAGCCCGAGCAGCGGCGCACCCACCACGTAGAGCGGGAACCGCGGCCCCGGGATGTTCGTGACGATCGTGTTGGTCGGACCATTGGCGAGCCCCACGCTCGCGCGGGTCAGCGCGGGCGGCAGCCACTCCGCGATCTTCATCACCGTGTCGGCGCCGAGCGCGGCGTGCGAGCGCTTGAGCTCCGCCGTGCGCTCGCGTACGAGTGCGAGCTGCGCGAGCGGATCGGCCTCGCCGAGTGGCAGCCGCAGGATCCAGGTGGAGACGTGGTTGCCGTGCAGCCGCTCGTGGGCATCGGTGCGCACCGAGACCGGCGCGGCGACACGGAAGTCGAGCTTCGCGGGTTCGACGCGGCGACGGAACAGGTAGCGGCGCAGGGCGCCCGCGACGGTGGAGAGCACGATGTCGTTCACGGTGCACTCGAGCACCGCGCGCAATTCGAGCAGATCACCGAGCGGCATCGTGAGCCAGTCGAGCCGCCGGTGCGGGCTGAGCTCGCCGTTGATCGGCGTCTCCGACGCGGGCGCGATGAACGAGAGCAGCTCGCCGAGCGAGCGCGCTCGGCGCACCGCTTCGCCGAGCATCTCGCCGAGCCGGTCGGGGGCCGCGAGCAGCGACGAGAGCGCCGCAAGCGGCATCCGCGCGCGGTCGCGCAGCGAATCGCGCAGGAGCTCGGCTCCAGTCGGCGCCGGGCGCGGCATGTAGGCCATCGGCGGCGCGATCTCCGCGGCCGGCGACGGCGACATCAAGACCTGCGAGAGGTCGGCACCCGCGGCGCCGTCGATCATGCAGTGGTGCACCTTGTTCAGCAGCGCGAACTGCTCGCCGCCCTCGAGGCCCTCGATCACCCAGATCTCCCAGAGCGGGCGCGAGCGGTCGAGCGGCCGCGCGAGGATCCGGCTCGCGAGCTCGCGCAGCTGCGCGAGCGTGCCCGGCCGCGCGAGCGAGAGGTGGCGCAGGTGGTAGCCGGCGTCGAAGTGGCGGTCGTCGACCCAGACCGGCCAGCCCTCGAGCGGCGTCCAGGCGAGCTTCTGGCGGTAGCGCGGGATCCAGTGCAGCACCGACTCGATCGCGCTGCGGTAGCGCGCGAAGTCGACGCCGCCGTCGATGTTGCGCAGCGGCCCCGTCTCGAGAATCGCCACCGCGCCGACGTGCATCGGCGCGTTGTCGCGTTCGGCCCACAGGAAGGTGGCGTCCTGCGCCGACAGGCGCTCGTAGGCATAGCGGGCCACGCGCGGTTCCCCTCGTCGCGCATAGCAAACGCGGTGCCAGTTCCGGCGCGCGGAGCGCGCCGGAACTGGCGCGACTGCCCGGGGAAGAGCGGGCGGCTGCTCAGAATCCGAGCAGCGGATCGTGCGCGAGGGCGTTCAGCAGCAGCTCTTGCGCTGAGCCGATCGGCGCGCGAGCTCCGCGCGCACGTCGCCGCGCAGCGCGCCGAGCCCGGCGAAGCCGCGCACGAACCCGCGCGCGGCGCGCAGCGCCGCGCCACCGGAGACCGGCTGCGGCCCGGACTCCACGGGAATCGCAATCGCGTCGGGAGTGAACCCGCCCGGGCGCAGCGTGCGCCACCACACTCGCGCGGCGTCGAGGACCACGATCGCAACGAGCACCATGAACGCGCCCGTGAGCGCGGCGTCGAGGCGGTTGTTGAAGATCAGCACCTTCGTCTCGGCGAGCTTCTCGGGCGGAACGAGCCCCTGCGCGAGCTGGCCGACGAGATGGTCGGCCTGCGCGAGGAATCCGATCCGGCGGTCGGGGTTCCAGATCTTCTGGCTTCCGGCGGT
>DATFWW010000134.1:0-6998 GCA_035258825.1 Myxococcota bacterium | reverse complement strand
GGCTCGTCGGCGGCTCGCCGTGGCGCGCGAGAGACGTCTCGCTCTACCGGGCGTGGGTGCGGCCGCGCAAGCCGCTCCCGGCGGAGCCCGCGTTCCATGCCGCTGCGATCGCGTTCCTCTCCGACCTCCACTCGCACGTTCCGGTGGCGCGCCGTCTCGGTTACCACTTCGAGCCGTTCGGCTACACGAGCCTGGATCAGGTCGTGTGGATGCACCGGACGCAGCCGTGGACGGACTGGCTGCTGCTCACATCGGTCTCGGACATCGGCCAGGGCGGCCGCGCGTTCTCCCGCCGCACGTTGCATGGCCGCGACGGACGCCTGATCGCGTCGATGGCGCAGGAACAGTTCGTATCGTTCGCGGCAGGCGAAGCGGTGGGATAGTCGCGAGTTTCAGCCGCGCAGCACCACGAGCGGCAGCTCGCGCGGAGCACACATCTTCGCGTAGAGCTCCGTCGAGCGGCTCTGCCGGACCAGATCCGCGTAGATCCGCTCGCGCTCCTCGCCCTGCGCCACGTGCGCTTGAACGGGTCGATTCCTCCGGCGCACGCGGATCCATGCCCGGGGGTTGGCGCGAACGTTGTGGACCCAGTGCGGATCGGTAGGCCCGCCGCCGTTGCTGCCGCGGATCACGAGCGCGTCGCCGACGCGGAAGTACGGGAGACAGGCGGACCGCGTGCGGCCGCTCCGGGCCCCGATCGTCCAGAGCACTAGCGTCGGGACGTAGGTATCGCCCGTGGCCCAGGCGTACTGCGCGGTCACGAGCGACCAGCCCGTGGTCCACACGATCGCCTTGTCGGCCGAGAGCCCCCATTGCCCGCGCAGGATCAACCAGGAGCGGTTCCCGCGCGACGAGAACTGCTCCTTCTCTCTGGAGGTCCTCGGCCGCGAGTCGGCGCTCACGAGCGCGTGGCGATCGGCAGGTTCACATAGCCCTTCACGTGCGCCTGATAGGTGCGCGTGACGCCCGACTCGTCGACCTCGTAGTGCGGGAAGCGCGCCGCGATCTCCTCGAGCGCGATCCGAGTCTCGAGCCGCGCGAGGCTCTTCCCGATGCAGACGTGGTGCCCGTGGCCGAAGTAGAGCTCGCGCCCGTGCATGCGCGTCACGTCGAAACGGTCCGGATCGGCGTACTCGCGCTCGTCGCGGCACGCGGAGCCCGTCACGAGCGCCACGCGCGCGCCGGTGGGGATCGAGACGCCGTGCCAGGTCGAGTCGCGCAGCGCGACGCGGCCCTGGAACTGCGACGGTGCCTCGTACCGGAGCGTCTCCTCGATCGCGTTCGGGATCCGCGCGTGATCGTCCCAGATGTACTGGCGCTGGTCGGGGTGCTTCCAGAGCAGGTACACCGCGTGGCCGAGCAGCTTCGCGGTGGTCTCCGCGCCCGCGGCCGCGAGCAGCGTCACGAACGAGATGCGCTCCGGGTCGGAGAGCGGACGCCGCACGCCGCCCACGTCTTCGAACTCCGCCTCTGCAAGCACGCTGATGAGGTCCTCGCGCGGATGCCTGCGGCGCTCCTCGACCAGCCGGCCGACATAGTCGTGGCCGGAGCCGACCGCGGCGAACGCCCGGCTCTCGTCGAGGCCGGCATCGGGATCGCGGTTGAGCCCCTGGTCGACGGCGTGGCGGTAGGCCTCGCGATCCTCCTCGGGGATCCCGAGCAGCGCGCTGATCACGTCCATCGGGAACTTCACCGCGAATTCCTGCTCGAAGTCGAACGCGTCGAGCGAAGCGAGCGGCTCGAGGTAGTTCTTCGCGATCCCGCGGATCTCGGCCTCGAGCGCGGCGATCCGGCGCGGCGTGAAGCCGCGGCTGATCACGTTGCGCAGCTTCGTGTGCGCGGGCGGATCCATGCCGATGATCGAGAAGGCGCTGCCGGGAATCTGCCCGCGGTTCTCGAGCGACGGGCCCATCGTCGAACTCATCGTCTCGAAGTCGAGCGTCGCGTTCCAGACGTCCTCGAAGCGGAACAGCGCGTAGAAGTCCATGTGGGGGTTGTAGGAGCACGGCTCATGATCGCGGAAGTGCTTGTACAGCGGATACGGGTCTTCCTGGAAGCGCCGCGAATAGGGCTCGTAGATCACGCTCTTTACCTCCGCTCGCCTCGCACCAGTCTCCCCGGCAGCGCGCCGGTCGGCTCATCGTGCTCGAGCGCGATCTCGCCCGACACGATCGTCGCGCGATATCCCTTCGCCCGCTGCATGAATCGCTTCCCGCCCGCGGGCAGGTCGAAGACCATTTCCGGCGGCAGCAGGCGCAGGCCATCGAGGTCGATCACGTTCACGTCGGCCTTCCTGCCCACCTCGAGCGTGCCGCGGTCGCGCAGGCCGAACAGCAGGGCGGTGTCCCGGCTCATGCGCTGGACCGCGAACTCCACGGGGATGCGCGCGCCGCGGCGGCGGTCGCGCACCCAGTGCGTGAGCATGAAGGTCTGGATCGACGCGTCGCAGATCACGCCGCAGTGCGCGCCGCCGTCGCCGAGCCCGAGTGACGCGCGCGGGTGGTACATCATCTCGCGAATCGGGTCGGCGGTGAGCTCGGAGTAGTTGAGCACGGGCACGAGGAACAGCTCGCGGCCGTCGCGCTCGAGCATGCGGTCGTAGAGCAGCTCGGTGGCGTCGCGCCCGGTGCTCTTCGCGACCGCCTCGACCGAGTCCTCGTAGCCGGGCTCGTAGTTGGGCGGGTCGCCGATCGGGAACGTGCGGTGCAGCCCGCGCAGCAGCATCGAGTTCTCGGGTGAGGCCTCGGCGAGGATCGCGCGGCGCACCTGCCCGTCGCGCATGCGCCGCACGCGCTCCTCGAACGGCAGCGCGAGCAGCGCGGCGTAGGTCGGGCACGCCGCGAACGGGTGGACCGTCGTCTGGTGTCCGGTCAGCAGTCCGAACGGCCGGCCCGCGACCTGCGGATAGATCTGCGCCCCGTCGCGCACCGCATCCGCGGAGAGATCGAGCAGCTCGCGCCACAGCTGCGGCGCTGCGTCGACCTGCAGCATCGCGAACGTCACGGGCCGGCGGATCTCCGCCGACAAGCGCCGCATCCAGTCGAGCTCGGCCTTCGGCGCGGCGACGTCCTCGCCCGCGGCGCCCGCACCCGCGACCTCGAAGATCCCGCAGCCGAGCTCACCCAGCGCGCGCCCGAGCCCGAACAGCTCGTCCTCGGCCGCGAACGTGCCGGGCACGGGCTCGCCCGAGATCGCGCGATGCGCGATCGTGCGCGAGGTGGAGAAGCCGAGCGCACCCGCTGCGACGCCCTGCTTCACGAGCGCCGCCATCTGCGCGATCTCGTCGGGCGTGGCCGGGGCGTTGTTGGCGCCGCGCTCGCCCATCACGTACGCGCGCACGGCGCCGTGGGGCACCTGCGTGCCGAGGTCCATGCTGAAGCGGCGCCGCTCGAGCGCATCGAGATACTCGGGGAAGCTCTCCCACTCCCACTGGATGCCCTCGTGCAGCGCGGTGCCCGGGATGTCCTCGACGCCCTCCATCAGCTGGATCAGGAAGTCCTGCTGGCCCGGGCGCACCGGCGCGAAGCCGACGCCGCAGTTGCCCATCACCGCGGTCGTCACGCCGTGGAAACAGGAGGGGGCGAGCTGCGGGTCCCAGGTGGCCTGGCCGTCGTAGTGGGTGTGGATATCGACGAAGCCCGGCGTCACGGCGAGCCCGGTGGCGTCGATCTCGCGCGCGGCGCCGCCCGAGACGTCTCCGACCGCGGCGATGCGGCCGTCCTGGATCGCGATGTCGCCGGGCCGCGGCGCGGCTCCCGTCCCGTCGATCAAGGTGCCATGACGAATCACGAGGTCGTAGGCCATCGGGGGGTCCTCGCGCAGAGCGGTGGCTCGCAGGTCGGGCGCGTGCCGCGATAAGGTACACGAACCGCGAAGGAGACCCCCCATGCCGAGCATCCTCGACCGCTTCCGCCTCGACGGACAGGTGGCCCTCGTGACCGGATCGGGCCGCGGCATCGGCGCGGCCTGCGCGCGCGCGTTCGCGGACGCGGGCGCCGACGTGGTGGTGTCGGCGCGCAGCGTCGCGCAGATCGAAGAGACCGCCGCGGCGGTGCGCGAGCGCGGCCGCCGCGCGCTCGCGGTGCCGTGCGACGTGCTCGAGCCCGCGCAGCGCAAGCAGCTCGTCGACGCCGCGCTCGGCGAGTTCGGCCGGCTCGACATCATCGTCAACAACGCGGGCGGCTGGCCCCCCAAGCCGACGCTCCAGACCAGCGAGAAGGATTTCGAGGCCTGCTTCCGCTTCAACGTCACCACGGCGTTCGAAATGACGCGCCTCGCAGTGCCGCAGATCGCCAAGACCGCGGGCAAGGGCGCCGTCGTGAACATCTCGTCGGTCGCGGGCCGGCTGCACTCGGCCGGCTTCGCCGCCTACGGCACCGCGAAGGCCGCGCTCTCCTTCCTCACCGAGCAGCTCGCGCAGGACTTCGCGCCGAAGGTACGCGTGAACGCGATCGCGGTGGGCTCGGTGCGCACCGATGCGCTCGGCACGATCCTGAACGACAAGGTCGAGAAGGCGATGGTCGCGATGACGCCGATGGCGCGGCTCGGCGAGGTCGAGGACATCGCCGCTTGTGCGCTCTATCTCGCCTCGCCGGCCGCAAGCTTCGTGACGGGTGAAATCTACGGCGTGAACGGCGGCCTCGTCCGGATCAACTTCGAGATGCCGCGCGCGGATATCTAGTGCCCGCTCTGCCGGGATGCTTCGACCGTGGAATAACGTTGGTCGACGACTCGGCCGACAACTGCCCGAACGTCGCGAACGAGGACCAGCTCGACCGCGGCGGCATCGACACGGCGACGCCAGAGGGATCGGCGACGCGTGCCAGTGCGGCGACGTCTCCGGCAACGGGATCGTGAACGGCCAGGGCGCCAACCCGGTCGCGCGCAGGGCGATCGGCCAGCCGAGCCCGAGCTTCGGGCAGAACGGCCACAACGCGTTCGGCACTGCGGTGCCGCCGGATCTGTGATCCGAGGGCGTTCTTGACGCGCTGATTGCGCGGCTGATAGCGTGGCGATCCTCGCGCTCGCGGAGGATTCGCCATGAAGTTTCGCGTCATCCAGTGGGCCACGGGCGGCGTCGGACGCGCCGCGATCGAGGGCATCCTCTCGCACCCCGAGCTCGAGCTCGTCGGCTGCTGGGTGCACAGCGCCGAGAAGTCCGGCAAGGACGTCGGCGAGCTGGTCGGGATCGGGCCGATCGGCGTGCGAGCCACCGACGACAGCGCCGCGCTGCTCGCGCTCGACGCCGACTGCGTGATGTATTCGCCGATCATGGCCAAGCGCGAGGAGGTGATCCGGATCCTCGAATCGGGCAAGAACGTCGTTACGCCGCTGAACTGGTTCTACCCGAACAAGGCCAAGGTCGCGGACCTCGAGGAGGCGTGCCGCAAGGGCGGCGTCACGCTGCACGGAACCGGAATCCACCCGGGCGGCATCACCGAGCGCTTTCCGCTGATGGTGTCGGCGCTCTCGCGCAATGTGACGCACGTGCGCGCGGAGGAGTTCTCTGACTGCCGCAGCTACGGCGCTCCGGAAGTGCTCCACGATCTGATGCTATTCGGCAAGACGCCCGAAGAAGCCGCGAAGAGCCCGATGCTCGCGGTGATGGGCGGCGGCTTCCTGCAGTCGATCGACATGGTCGCCGATGGGCTGGGCTTTGCACTCGACGACAAGAAGATCTCGAAGCACGAGGTCTCCGTCGCCGCGAAGCCGATCGACTCGCCGATCGGGCCGATCCAGCCCGGCCTCGTCGCGGCGCAGCGCTTCACGTGGCAGGCCACGGTGCGCGGCGAGCCCGTGATCACCGTGCGCACGAACTGGTTCATGGGCGAGGAGAACCTCGAGCCCGCGTGGAGCTTCGGGCCCGAGGGCCAGCGTTTCGAGGTGGAGGTGACGGGCGACCCGACCGCGAAGGTCACGTTCCACGGCTGGCACCCCGAGTCGATCGCGGCGGGCCTCGTGCGCAACCCGGGCATCGTGGCCACGGCGATCCACGGCGTCAGCGCAATCCCCTACGTATGCAGAGCCGCACCGGGGATCTCGACCTATCTCGATCTTCCGCTCGTCGCGGGGCGCGCCGCGCCGGAGCTCGCGCGGTGATCCTCGACCGCTTCAAGCTCACCGACCGCGTCGCGATCGTGACGGGCGCGGGCAAGGGGATCGGGCGCGGCATCGCGCTCGCGTTCGCGGAAGCGGGCGCCGATATCGTATGCGCCGCGCGCACGCCCGCCGACATCGAGGCCACCGCGAAGGCGGTCGCCGAGCGCGGCCGGCGCGCGCTCGCGGTGCCGACGGACGTGCTCCAGATGCCCGATCTCGAGCGGCTCGTGGCTGCGGCGGTGGAGGAGTTCGGCCGCATCGACGTGCTCGTTAACAACGCAGGCGGTACGGGTCCGCGTTCCGCGCTCGAGACGAGCGAGCGCTTCTTCGAGAACGCGCTGCGCATGAACGTGACGCAGGCGTTCCTGCTCTCGAAGCTCTGCATCCCGCGCATGGTCGAGACCGCGGGCGGCGGCGCGATCGTGAACGTCTCGTCGCGCTCGAGCGACATGGTGCAGACCGCGTTCGTCGCCTACGGCGCGGGCAAGGCCGCGCTCAACATGATGACGCGCAACCTCGCCGCGGAGGTGGCGCCCAAGGTGCGCGTGAACGCGATCTCGGTCGGCGGCGTGGAGACGGACGCGCTCGCGGTGGTGCTCACGAACGAAGCGCTGCGCGAGCAGTTCAACCGCAACACACCGATGGGTCGCCCGGGCACGGTCGAGGACATCGCCGCTTGCGCACTCTACCTCGCCTCGCCCGCGAGCTCGTGGGTGACCGGCAAGATCTTCCAGGTGGACGGCGGCACCGAGCATCCCTCGATGGCGGTGCCCGTGCCGCGGCTATGAACTACGACTGGCGAAATTACCGCGGCAGAAGTTGGGCAGATCGGTTTCCTGACGCGGCGCGTGGCGTCACTGCGTGGCGCCGATCGGAGTTCGGTCAGGCTCCTCTGGAGT
>DATFWW010000133.1:0-5497 GCA_035258825.1 Myxococcota bacterium | reverse complement strand
GGTCGCACTGCGCTTCGGCCCGACGCCGATGACCCTCGTGGGCTGCGCGTTCGCGGCGGCACTCGTCGCGACCGCCGCAATCGACTTCGATCACCAGATCATCCCCGACGAGATCTCGCTCGGAGGCCTCGCGGTTGCGCTCGTCGCAGTGCCCGCGAGCGACTGGCTCTCGGGTGAGGCGCTCGGCGCGGCGGTCGCGCGCTCGCTCATGGGCGCGCTGATCGGCGGCGCCATGCTCTGGATCGTCGGTTTCCTGCACGCGCGCTTCGCGATCGCGCTCGGGCGCGAGTTCGAGCACTGGCCCGGCGAAGGAGAGCCGCTGCCGAAGTTCGGATCGCTCGACTACTGGACCTGGTTTCCGGGGGTCGGATTCGGCGACGTGAAGCTGCTTGCGATGATCGGGGCGGTGCTCGGGCCCCTCGGCGTGCTTGAGGCGATCGTGCTCGCCTCCGTGGTCGGGATCGTCGTCGGTCTCGCCGTGACGCTCTCCCGACAGACCTGGAACTCGCCGTTCGGATTCGCCCCCTCGATCGCGGTCGGCGCGCTGATCGCGCTCCTCGCCCCGGACCTGCTGTCCTGGCTGCCCGGGATGCGCTGATCGGGGCAGCGAAGACGGGAAAATCAAGGTAAGGTCCCGCCGCGGCAGCGTTCCCCGGTCGTCTAACGGCAGGACAGCAGGCTCTGAACCTGTTAATCGAGGTTCAAATCCTCGCCGGGGATCCACCGCAGGCCCCTCTTCTTCGCCCCCTTCATTGGATAGGCTTCAGTCGTAGGTCCCCCTGGTCCCCCCTTGGGGCCGAACGGGTCGTTAATGAAGCTCGAAGTCGAACGGCTGACGGCCGAGCCGATGCCCTTCGCGTACGAAGAGGGCAGCGGGTGGTGGTGTACGCGAATGCCGCGCGAGGCATCGCTTCCACGCGAGGTCGCCGAGCCGTTTCGTGTGACGGGCATCGCGTACCGGGGGGGCGATTCGGAGGATGTCCTCCTCGAAGGGACGATCACCGGGGCCTTCGAGCTGGAATGCGCGCGCTGCCTCGCGCGCTATCGTCACCGGCTTCGCGAACCCTTCCGATTCGTCCTCGAGCCAGCAGGACTGCGAACGCCGGCGGAGCCCGAGGCCGCCGAGGCGCTCGCCCGGGATGGGATGTGCTTGGCGGATGAGGTCGAGTTGGGTTGGTACCGGGGGAGCGAGATACAGCTGGATTCGGTGTGTCTCGAGATGGTCTCGCTTGCGCTTCCAGTGAAGCCCCTGTGCCGTGAGGAATGCGCAGGGCTGTGTCCGCGCTGCGGAGCGGATCGCAACGACGCGCCGTGCGGCTGCACCGAGACTGCACCGAATTCACCCTTTGCCGTGCTCGCCGCGCTCCGCGGCGAGCGAGGAGCTGATTAGTGGCGGTACCGAAGGCCAAGACCACCAAATCGCGGCGGGACATGCGCCGGTCCCACCACGCGCTCGCGCAGCCCGCGCGCAGCAACTGCCCGCAGTGCGGGGAAGCCAAGCATCCCCACCGGGTGTGCCCGAACTGCGGGACCTACCGCGGCCGCGAAGTCGTGAAGACGGACGAGGATTGATCGCGAGTGTTGGCTCTGCTCTTTCCAGGTCAGGGATCCCAGGCGGTGGGAATGGGCCGCGACGTCTACGAGACGAGCGATGCGGCCAGCGCCGTCTTCGACGCGGCGGATGCCGTGCTCGGGCTTCCGATCACCCGGCTCTGCTTCGAGGGGCCGGAGGACGATCTCGTCCGCACGGAGATCCAGCAGCCCGCGATCCTGACCGCGAGCATCGCGCTGTTGCGCGCGCTCGAAGAGCGAGTGGATCTGTCGCCGGCGTTCTACGCGGGCCACAGCCTCGGCGAGTACACGGCGCTGGTGGCGTCGGGCGCGCTCGAATTCGAAGACGCGCTGCGCCTCGTCCACGCGCGCGGCCGCTTCATGCAGGAGGCGGTGCCGGAGGGGCGCGGCGCGATGGCCGCGGTGCTCGGGCTGGACCGCGCCCAGGTGACCGCGGCGTGCGAGTTCGCGGCGCAGCAGACCGGCCGCGTCGTCGCCCCCGCCAACTTCAACGGACCCGCGCAGACGGTGATCTCGGGCGACGCGGTCGCCGTCGAGGTCGCCTGCTCGCGCGCGCGCGAGCAGGGTGCCAAGCGCGCGGTGCCGCTGGACGTGTCGGCTCCCTTCCATTGCTCGCTGATGCGGCCCGCGGCCGAGAAGCTGGCGCTCGAGCTCGCGCGGGTGCGCTTCGCCACGCCCGACGCGCCGATCGTCACGAACGTCGAGGCGAACGCGTGCCGCGACGCGGCGAGATTCCCCGCGCTGCTCGAAGAACAGGTCACCGCGCCGGTCCGGTTCACGGAGATGATCGAGTTCCTGGCCGGGTCGGGCGTGAATCGGGTGCTGGAGGTGGGGCCGGGCCGCGTCCTGGTCGGCCTCGTCGCCCGGGTGTCGCGGGACCTGGCGCGGGCCAGCCTCGGCATTGCGAAGGAACTCGATCCCGCGGCAGAGTTCGCCGCACGGGAGCGCTAGCACACACGACGTGTCGACAGGGAGGGTGGAATGGTGGCTTTGGATACGAGGGTCTCCGAACTGATCGTCGAGCAGCTCGGGGTCAGCATGGAGGAGATCAGGCCAGAAGCCTCCTTCATCGACGACCTCGGCGCCGACTCGCTCGATATCGTCGAGCTGGTGATGGCGATGGAGGAGGAGTTCGACATCGAGATTCCCGACGAGGATGCCGAACGCATCCAGACGATCGGGGACGCCACCGCCTATCTCAAGGAGAAGCTCGGGGCGTGAAGTCGTCCCCCTCCCGGCGCGTGGTGATCACGGGGATCGGCTGCGTGACGCCGCTCGGGATCGGTGTGGACGCCACCTGGAACGCCGCGATCGCCGGCAAGAGCGGCGTGCGGCGCATCGAGCGCTTCGACGCCGGCGAGTTCCCGTCGCAGATCGCCGGCGAGGTTCCCGGCGAGCTCGACCTCTCCGACGTGCCCGCCAAGGAGGCGCGCCGGATCGACCGCTCGATCGCGCTCGCGCTCGTCGCGTCGCGCGAGGCTCTCGAGAGCTCGAAGCTCACGATCGACGCCGGCAATTGTGAGCGCATCGGGGTCTCGGTGGGCTCTGGGATCGGCGGCCTCGAGACGATCGAGGAGGGAGTCGCCATCCTCGCGAAGTCGGGTCCGCGCCGCGTGGCCCCGTTCGTGATCCCGATGACGATCTGCAACATGACGAGCGGCTACATCGCGATCCGCCACGGCCTGAAGGGTCTGAACCTCTGCCACGTCTCTGCGTGCGCGACCGGCGCGCATTCGATCGGCGAGGCCGCGCGTGTGATCGAGCGCGGCGACGCGGACGCGATGCTGGCCGGCGGCACCGAGGCGCCGATCACGCGGATCGGCGTGGCGGCCTTCGCGGCGATGCGGGCGCTGTCCACGCGCAACGACGAGCCCGCGCTCGCGAGCCGCCCGTTCGACCGCGGGCGCGACGGATTCGTGATCGCGGAAGGCGCCGCAGTGCTGCTGCTCGAGGCCGAGGAGCACGCGCGCGCGCGCGGCGCGCCGATCCGCGCGCGGCTGCTCGGCTATGCGGGCACCGCCGACGCGGCCCACATCGCCCAGCCGACCGAGAACGCGGAGGGCGCGCAGCGCTGCATGCGGCTCGCGCTCGAGGATGCCGACCTCACTCCCTCCGACGTCGAATACCTGAACGCGCACGCCACGAGCACGCCGGCCGGAGATCCGAGCGAGGCGCGCGCGATCCGCGCCGTGTTCGGCGCGCACACCGATCGCCTCGCGGTCTCCGCGACCAAATCGATGACCGGGCACCTGCTCGGCGCCGCGGGCGCCGTCGAGGCGACGCTGTGCATTCGCGCGCTCGAGTCCGGGATCCTGCCGCCGACGATCAACCTCGACGCCGTCGACGCCGACTGCGAACTCGATCACGTCGCGAACGAGGCGCGCCGCAGGGCGATCCGCGTGGCGCTGTCGAATTCGTTCGGCTTCGGCGGCACCAACGCCTGTCTGGTGCTCGGGAGAGAGTAGGGCGCACTCCGCGCGGCCGTGGCACAATCGGCGGCCCATCCTCCGCAGCAGGTTTCGCACAGCGAGCCGAACGGCGAGCGAAGACCATCAGGCAGGCCATCCCATGGGCGACGCGATCGTCATCGCCAGCGATCACCGGGGCACGAAGCTCAAGGCCGCGCTGCGCGCGCGCCTCGAAGCCGAGGGACATGCCGTCACCGACGTCGGGGCGTTCGGCGACGACTCCGTCGACTATCCCGATTTCGCCGCGGCCGCGGCGCGCGCGGTGTCGCGCGGTGACGTACCGCGCGGAATCGTGATCTGCGGAAGCGGGCTCGGCGTCTCCTACACGGCGAATCGGTTTCCCGGCGTGCGCGCGGCCTGGGTGCAGGACGTAGAGGCCGCGCGCACATCGCGCGAGCACAACGACGCGAACGTGCTCGCGCTGCCCGCCGACCGCCTCGACGTCGAACGCGCCTGGCCGCTCGTCGCCACCTGGCTCACCACGCCGTTCGAGGGCGGGCGCCACGCGCGGCGCGTCGCGAAGATCGATCAGCTGTCGTCGGGAGCGGGCGCGCTGCGCGCGCTCGAGCAGGGCGATCCCGAGATCGCCGACCTGGTGCGCCGCGAGGCGCGCCGCCAGGCGCTCGGCATCGAGTTGATCGCGTCGGAGAACTTCGTCTCGGAAGCCGTGCTGGAGGCCGCGGGCACGGTGTGCACGAACAAGTACGCCGAGGGCTATCCGGGCCGTCGCTACTACGGCGGCTGCGAGGTGGTCGACGAGATCGAGACGCTCGCGATCTCTCGCGCGCTCGCCTTGTTCGGCGCCGACCACGCCAACGTGCAGCCGCACTCCGGGTCGCAGGCGAACGAGGCGGTCTACCGCGCGGTCTGCGAGGTGGGCGACACAGTGCTCGCGATGAACCTCGACCACGGCGGCCACCTCACCCACGGCAGCCCCGTGAACTTCTCCGGCAAGCTGTACAAGATCGTCCCGTACGGCGTGCGGCGCGACACCGAGCTGATCGACTACGAGGAGCTGCGCCGGCTCGCGCTCGAGCAACGCCCGAAGATGATCCAGTGCGGCACCACGGCCTACTCGCGCACGCTCGATTTCGCGGCGTTCCGCTCGATCGCCGACGAGGTGGGTGCCGTGCTGTTCGCGGACATCGCGCATATCGCCGGCCTCGTGGTCACGGGCCTGCACCCGAGCCCGATCGGCCACGCGCACATCGTCACCACCACCACCCACAAGACGCTGCGAGGGCCGCGTGGCGGCCTGATCCTGTGCGATCAGGCGTGGGCGCGGAAGATCGACAGCGCGGTGTTCCCGGGCGGTCAGGGCGGACCGCTGATGCACATCGTCGCGGCCAAGGCGGTGGCGTTCCGCGAGGCATCGCGCCCGGCGTTCCGCGAGTACTGCGCCGCCGTGATCGCCAACGCGAAGGCGCTCGCGGCGGGAGTCGTGCGCGCGGGGTTCC
>DATFWW010000132.1:0-9933 GCA_035258825.1 Myxococcota bacterium | reverse complement strand
CTCCCGCCACGCCGGATCGCCGCCCGGCGGCTCGACGCGGGTCACCTCGGCACCGAGCGCGGCGAGCCACCTCCCGGCGAACGCGCACGCGACGCCGCCGCCCAGCTCGACGACGCGGACCCCGGCGAGCATCACTGCGAGACGGGCTTGAACATCGGCAGGCTGATCTCCTCCGAGACGTCCTCCCAGACGACGGTCACGGGCATCCCGATCCGGATCTCCTCGTTCGGACATTCGACGAGGTTCGAGACGATCCGCACCCCCTCCTCGAGTTCGACGAGCACGACGTTGTAGGGCGTCCTTCCGGCCCAGAACGGGTGCAAGAGATGGTGTACCAGGGCATAAGTGTAGACTTCGCCGCGCCCGGACATCGGGGCCCACTCGAACGCGAGCGAATGACACTCCGGACACATCGGTCTCGGGTGGTGGCGATAGGCGCGGCACTCCCGGCAGCGCTGGATCACGAGCTCGTGGCGGCGCAGGTGCTCCCAGAATCCGCGCGTGTCGCGCCCGAGCAGCGGCCGCGGTCGGGGCACGCCGCGCGGGCCGTGGATCTTCATCTCCCACCTACCTAACACCGGCTCAGGATCAGTCCGCTGGTCGGAACGCCGTCCGCGCTCGTCACGAGCACGTGCTCGGCGCCCTCCACCTGCGCCGTGGACGTGCCGCGCACCTGCCGCACGCCCTCCACGATGTGATTGAATCCGTGGATGTAGGCCTCCGCGACCAGCCCGCCGTGCGTGTTGATCGGCAGCTCGCCGCCGAGCTCGATCCGCCCGCCCTCCACGAACGGCCCGCCCTCGCCGCGCCCGCAGAAGCCGAGGTCCTCCAGGCTCATCAGCACGAGCGGGCCGAAGTGGTCGTAGAGCTCGGCGACGTCGATGTCCTCGCGGCGCAGGTCGGCCATCGCGAACAGGAAGTCCGCCATGCGCTGCGTCTCCTCCATGCCGGTTAGCCGTTCGCGGTTCCAGGCCGTGATCGGAAACAGGCCGGCGCCGCCGGTGCCCTGGGCCATCGCGCGGATGTAGGCCGGTCGCTGCGCCAGATCGCGCGCGCGCTCCGCGGTGGTGACTATCACCGCGCAGGCGCCGTCGGACTCGAGGCAGCAGTCGAACAGGCGCAGCGGGTCCACCACCATCCGGCAGTCCAGGTAGTCCTGCATCGTGATCGGCTGCCGGTAGAAGCGCGCGCTCGGATTGCGCGCCGCGTGCTTGCGCGCGGCCACCGCGATCGCGCCGAAGTGCTCGGCGCTGGTGCCGTACTCGTGCATGTGGCGCCGCGCCCAAAACGCCGCCCACTGCGCGGGCGTGAAGAAGCCCCACGGATACAGGAACGCGTAGAACCACGGCACGGGCGCCTCCAGATCGGCTTCGCCGCGGTCCTTGTCGAACTGGCCGTAGCGGAACTCGGAGCGCGAATTCAACGCGCGCAGACACAGCGCCGTGTTGGCCATGCCGGTGGCCACGGCGAGTGCCGCGTGCCCCACCACGCCGCACGCCGATCCACCGCCGTGGCCGAGCGAGGAGAGGTAGCTGAGGTTCCTGATCCCGAGTCCGTTGATCAGCGCGGCCTCGTCGCAGGTCTCGGCCTGATAGGCGGGGATCGTGATGCAGTCGATCTCGTGCGGCGAGATGCCCGCGTCGCGGCACGCCGCCACCGCCGCCTCGAGCGCGAGCTGGTATTCGCTGCGGCCGGAATCGCGCGAGAAATCGGTGCAGCCAATCCCGGCGATGGCGGCCTTGCTCTGCAGTTCCCTGGCCTTCACGCGGGCGGGGATGCTATCCCGTCGGCCGAGGCCTTGTAAATCGAGAGGGCGCAGCCGATGAAGATCGGCATCCCGCTGTTCCAGCTGCGGCACGCGCAGATCGCGCGCGTGGCGGCGCGCGCCGAGGCGCTCGGATTCGAATCGGTGTGGGTCCCCGAGCACCTCGTGCTGCCCGTTCGGCTCGACACCCCCTACCCGTACTCGGAGGACGGCCGGGCTCCGTTCACGCCGGACACGCCGATCCTCGATCCGCTGTTGCTGCTCACGCACATCGCAGCCGCGACGTCGCGGATCCGGCTCGGCACCAACATCTTCGTGCTGCCGCTGCGCCATCCGATCGTCGCCGCGCGCCTCGCGATGACGCTCGACGTGCTCTCGGGCGGGCGGCTCTACCTCGGCATCGGCGTCGGCTGGCTCGAACAGGAGTTCCGCGCCGTCGGCGTCGACTTCGCCACGCGCGGCACCCGCACGCGCGAGTGCGTGATGGCGCTGCGCGCGCTGTGGACCCAGGCGGAGCCCGAGTTCCACGGGCGCTTCTTCGATTTCGGGCCGCTCAAGTTCGAGCCGAAGCCCGTCCAGAAGCCGCACCCGCCGATTCTGTTCGGCGGCGAGTCCGACGCCGCCCTGCGGCGCGCTGCGGCTCTGGGCGACGGGTGGTACGGGGTGGCCCACGACCCGGTCAGTGCGCGCAAGCGGGTCGAAGCGCTGCGCGCTCTGCGCGCCGAGGCCGGCCGCGCGGACGCCCCCTTCGAGGTGACCGTCGGGCACGGCGGAGGACCGGTCGACGCGGGCGTGCTCGAGCGGTATGCGGACGCGGGCGTCGATCGCGTGTCGGTGTTGCCGTGGTCGCGAGGTAGGGACGCGATCGAGAAGCTCGAAGAGCTCGCGGAGTCGGCGCGGTCCGCGCTCAGTGCGAACGCGCCGTCGTGATCCCCCTCACGGCCGACTCGCGCGCCTCGCGCACCATCGCGTCGCGGCTCTGGAGATAGGCGCTGCGCAGCGAGGAGTAGAAGTCGAGCGATCCCTCCTCGAGCTCGTGCAGCTCGTCGATGTGGGCCTCGCGCGTGGTCAGACCTTCGCCGCCGCCGAGCACGATCGTCCACCAGCGCCACGGGCCGAGCAGGTACGAGACTGGATCCGCGAGGATGTCGACCACGTCGCCAAACACGTCGCGCACGGTGCTGGGCCCGAACACCGGCAGCATCAGGAACGGCCCGCTCGGTGTGCCGTAGCGCGCGAGCGTCTGCCCGAAGTCGCCCTCGCGCCGGTACACCTGGAACCAATCGGCGGCGGGATCGAACAGCCCGCCGAGCCCCAGCGAGGTGTTGAGCGCGAAGCGCGTGGTGGTAACGGCCGCGTCGACCACGCGGAACTGGAGCATGTGATTGGCCAGGATCACGGGCGAGTCGAGGTTCTGGAACACGCGGTAGATCGCGTGGCGGCCCGGCGCCGGCATCACATGCTGATATCCGCGCGTGATCGGATCGAAGAGATACCGATCCGCGCCGCGGTTGAACGCAAAGATGTCGCGATTGAGCCCCTCGAACGGATCGCTCCGGCTCGCCTCGTCGACGAGATCCTCCTCCTCGGGCCGCGAACCCTCGTCGTCTGCGGCCTCTCTCTGCTCGGCTTCGACGCCGGGCGCGCGTGAAGAGTCCGGCGCCTCGCGCGCGCGCGCGGGCGCAATGCCCGCGGCCAGGAGCCCGATCCACGCCATCGCGAGCGATCGGGCGACACCGCGAGCGCGCATGAGATCCTCCCGATGCCAGCGGGGCGGGGAATCGCGATCCGCAGCACCCGCCAACGAACGAGCCGAGCCACCGGGGGGGGAACCACGACTGAGAACGACGGGCGAGTCTAGAGGGGGGCTTCAGCCCGGACCAGAGTGGACCGATAGGTCTGCCTCTGGCGGGACACGAAGTTGCGGGTACCCTCCGGGGGCGTTCGGCGAGTGTCCCCCCACAGACACTGCCGCCGGGTAGACCGGCGGCGGGTGAGTGGAAGGGACGAGTGGACGTCTTCGCGAAGTGCAGCGAGATGGGGGCCCGCCTCGTCGATGTGCGCGCCGCCGGCGTGTATCCCTACTACCGGGCGCTCTCCTCCGCCCAGGATCCGGTCGTCCTGTGCGGCGATCGCGAGCTCGTGATGCTGGGCTCGAACAACTACCTCGGCCTCGCCAACCATCCCGAGGTGAAGGAGGCCGCCACCGTCGCACTCGCCGTGTACGGAACGGGCGTGGCGGGCTCGCGCCTCCTGAACGGCACGCTCGACCTCCACGTGGACCTCGAGCGCAAGCTCGCGGAGTTCACGCGGCGCGAAGCTGCGCTCGTGTTCTCGACGGGCTTCCAGGTGAACCTCGGCGTGCTGTCGAGTCTGCTCGGGCGCCGCGACGTGGCCGTGCTCGACGCGCTCGATCACGCCTGCATCATCGACGGCTGCCGGCTCGGCTTCGGCCGCACCGTGAAGTACCGCCACAACGACATGGCCGACCTCGCGCGCAAGCTCGATCCGATCCCGAGCAGCTCCGGGGTCCTGATCGTCGTGGACGGCGTGTTCTCGATGGAGGGCGACGTCGCGCCGCTGGCCGAGATCGTGGACCTCGCGCGCAAGCGCGGCGCGCGGCTGATGGTGGACGACGCGCACGGCCTCGGCGTGTTCGGCGAGTGCGGCCGCGGCACGCCCGAGCACTTCGGCGTCGACGGCGACGTCGACCTCCTGATGGGCACGTTCTCGAAGTCGCTCGCCACCGTGGGCGGCTTCGTCGCGGGCAGCGCCTATGTGATCGACCACATCCGCCACGTCGCGCGCAGCGGGATCTTCTCGGCGGCGCTGCCGCCGGCTTCGGCCGCGGCCGCGCGCAAGGCGCTCGACATCGTCGAGCGCGAGCCCGAGCGCCGCAAACACCTCTGGGAGAATGCGCGTTATTGGAAGGACGAGCTCGATCGGCTCGGATTCGACACGGGCAAGTCGGCATCGCCGGTCATTCCGGTCGTAGTCGGCGAAGATGAAGACTCGTACTGGGCAACGATCCGACTCCAGGAACTGGGCGTGTTCGCGAACCCCGTCGTTTCGCCCGCGGTCCCGCGCGGCCGCGCGATGATCCGCACGTCCTGCATCGCGACCCACACGCGCGAGCACCTCGACCTCGCGCTGGAGGCGTTCGCGCAGATGGGCCGGGAGCTCGGCCTGATTTCGTAGGCGAAGCCTAGGGCGCATCGCGCCGCGATCAGTCGTGCTCGTCCTCGATGTCGCCCACGATCTGCTCGAGCACGTCCTCGAGCGTGCACACGCCGATCACGGGTCCGCCATCGTCGCGCACGATCGCGAGGTGGCCGCGGCCGCGCCGGAAACGGCGCAGTGCGTTCACGAGCGACAGGTCCGACGGGAAGAAGATCACCTCGCGGATCGCGTCCTCGAGGATCACGATGCGCGTGTCGGCGTAGACCTGGAACAGGTCCTTCGTGTGCAGGACGCCGATCACGTTGTCGAACGATCCGTCGTGGACGGGGATGCGCGTGAAGCCCGACTCCTTGATCAAGTCGAGCAGCGCATCCGGGTCGATGCTGCGATCGATCGCCACCACGCGCTCGCGCGGCACCATCACGTCGCGGACCCGCGTGCGCGATAGTCGGAACACGTTGCCGAGCATGCGGCCTGCGTAGGGCCGGATCGCGCCCGCCGCGCGCGACTCCGCGACGAGCACCGAGAGCTCCTCGGCCGTGTGCACCTCCTCTTCGGCCTGCCCGGCCGGGCGCACGCCGAGCGCGCGCAGCACCAGGTTGCCCGCGCCCTTGATCAGCCAGAGCGCCGGCCGCAGCGTGCGCGCGAACACGAGCAGCGGCCCGGCACACGTGAGCAGCACGCGGCGCGTGCGGTCGAGCGCGATCGCCTTCGGCGCGAACTCACCGACCACCACGTGCAGGAACGTGATCACCACGAACGCGAGCGCGAGCGCCACCGAATGCACCGCATACGCCGCGTCGATCCCGATCGCGGCGAGCCCGGGTGCGATCCAATCCGCCACCACCGGCTCGCCGACGAAGCCGAGCGCGATGCTCGCGATCGTGATACCGAGCTGCGTCGCGGCGATCGCCTCGTCGAGGCGCTCGATGGCGGTCGCGGCTGCCTGGGCGCCGCGCCGCCCTTCCGCCACCCACAGCTCGATCTGCGTGACGCGCACCGCTACGAGCGCAAACTCGGTCGCCACGAAGAACCCGTTCGCGAGCACGAGCACGGCGATCGCAATCAGCCCGCCGAGCGAGGAGCCGAAGAACGCGCCCGCCATTCCCTCCTACCGCGTGCGCGCCAGCGCCTTGCGGCCGGCCAGGTCGTCGACGAATTGGCGCGCGCTGCGGCCCGAACGGCTCGCGCGGCGCAGCGCCCAGCGCAGCGCGTCGGCGCGCAGCTCCTCCCAGGGTGTCTCGAGCCCGGCCTTCGCGGCGTAGTGCTTCACCACCTCGAGATAGGCGTCCTGATCGAACGCGTAGAAGCCGATCACGAGCCCGAAGCGGTCGGAGAGCGCGAGCTTCTCGTCGACCGTCTCGCCCACCTGGAGATCGCCGGCCGCGTCGAGGCCGATCTGCGCATTGTCGGAGACGCGCTCCTGGATCAGATGGCGGCGGTTGCTCGTGGCGGCGATGCAGACGTTCTGGGCCGGCGCCGCGAGACTGCCCTCGAGCGCCGCCTTCAGCTCGCGGTAGCCGGGATCGCCGGCGTCGAACGAGAGGTCGTCGCAGAAGATCAGGAAGCGCAGCGGCCCCCCCCCGTGCTGGGGCCCGCCTTCGATCGCCTTCGGCTCGCTGCGCGCCGGCCGACCCTCGGTTCGGCCGAGCAGCTCGAGCACGTCCGGCAGATCCAGCAGGTCGGCGCGGTGCAGCTCCACGATCCGCAGCCCGCGGTCCGCATAGCGCTCGAGCAGTCCGCGCACCGCCGACGACTTGCCCGTGCCGCGCTCGCCGTACAGCAGCACGTGGTTGAACGGCAGCCCGGCCAGGAACTGCTCGGTGTTGGCGACCAGGCGGTCGATCGCACGGTCGACGCACACGAGGTCTTCGAGGTCGAAGAGCTGCGGTCGTTCGATCGGCCGCAGGCGCCCCGCTCCGCGGCGCGCGTCCCAGCGAAACGCGACGGCGCGTTCGAACAGCGCGGGCCCTGGCTCCGGGCCGACGCGCGGCTCGAGCGCGCGCTCGGCGAGGCCGAGCACTCGCTCGAGTCGATCGAGGATCCGCTTCCAGCGCCCCACGTCGCGGTCTATGCTGCCATCCACGGGGGTCCACCGCTAGCTGGCCGCAAGCGCCCTGAAGCGGCGCGCGCAGCGAGCCGAGGCGAGCGAAGTCGAAAAGGTGGACTCCACACTCTTCAACGGCGCCGCGGTTCGAGTCTTGGGTCGACCTGTTAGGTAGAAGGGCGGTGCGATCGTGAGCGACGAGCGGACCGCCGCGCGCGTGGGCCTGTGTGCGGGCTGCGCGCACGCCGCGGTGCAGCGCAGCGCGCGCGGCAGCGAGTTCTGGCGCTGCCGGCAGTCCGACATCGACGCGGCGCTGCTCCGCTATCCCCCGCTGCCGGTCCGCGCGTGCCACGCGTTCGCGCCGGGCGAGCCCGAGTTCCCCGCCGCTCGCGACTAACCCGTCGGCCGTGCGATCTCGCGCGCGAAGCTCCGCATCTCGTCGGTCCAGCGGTCGGGCAGCGGAGAGCCGAGCACCGAGAAGAACGACTCGAGGAAGCTGTAGGTGAGCCCCCAGACCACGTGGCGGTCCGGCTCGCCGACGAGGATGCCCGGAAACTCGAACTCGCCGTGGGCGGTGTACTGGACGTGGCGAGCGCGGTCGAGCAGCGCGTCGAGCGGGAACCAGAACGCGTCCTGCACCTCGCTGTTGATCGCGAGCTCGCCGGGTGCGGGGGTGTGGTAGACGAACGCGGAGATCACGAGCTCGGGATGCGTGCGCGGGTTGCCCTTCTTGTCGTCGAGCCGGCCGAGCAGCTCCGCGCCGGCCAGTGACAGCCCGACCTCTTCGAGTGTCTCGCGCTCGGCGGCGTGCTGCCCGCTCGGATCACCGGGGTCGACGCGGCCGCCCGGAAACGCCATGTGGCCCGACCACGGGTCGCCGGTGGCGCGCGCTCGCTCGATGAACAGCACGTCCGCGCCGGGCTTCCCGTCCGTGAGCACCATCGCCACCGCGGCCTGGCGCAGACCCTCGGTCGGCAGCAACACGGCTCCGCGTGCGGAGAGCGCACGGCGGACCTGGTCGACGGAGATCACGGTGGAAGCATAGCTGCGCTGCTAGATTGACTCCGCGATGGATCCGGCCGCTCGCACCGAGCCCGATGCGCGCGAGCTGCTCGCGCTCGCGCGCCGCGATCCGAGGGCGGCCGAGCGGGCGCTCGCCGCGCTGCCGATCGCCGCGCAGGTGGCCGTGGTGTGCGAGGCGCCGCTCGCGGAGCGCGGCCGGATCCTCGGCCTCGCGCCGCACCCCGAGGTGCTGATCCCGGAGATTCCGCCCGCGGAGCTCTGCTTCACGATCAAGGCGATCGGACTCGCCGACGCAGCGTGGGTGCTCGAGCACGCGACCGCCGAGCAGTCGGTCGCGGCGATCGATCTCGACGCGTGGCGCGGCAACGAGATGGATCTCGCCACCGCCAACGAATGGCTGCAGGCGTTCGCGCGCACGTCGCCCGAAGCGCGCGTGCGCACGCTCGAAGCGCTCGACGCCGAGCTGCTCGTGCTCGCGCTGCGCGCGCGGATCGGCGTCGTGCAGAAGCCCGACGACGCCGAGGGCTGGTCGCCGCCCGAGGGCTCGCAGACGCTCGAAGGCCAGTTCCACTACTGGGCGCTCACCGACGCCGACGACCTCGCCGACATCACCGACCACCTCCGCGCGCTGTTCGAGGGCGCCTACTGGAGCTATTTCCGGCTGATGCAGGCCATCCAGTGGGAGCTCGGCTCCGACTCGGAGGAGTGGGCGCTGCGCTGGCGCACCGGGCGCCTCGAGGACCTCGGCTTCCCGACCTGGGACGACGCGATGCGGATCTACCGGTTCATGGACCCGCCCGCGCGGCGCGCGCTTCCGGTCGAGCCGCCCGCGGTCACGGCCGAGTGGCCGCTGGCCGTCTGGCTGCCGCAGCTGCCCGCGACGGGCGGCGCGGGCGATCGGATCTTCCGCGCGATCGCGGAGCTCTCCGAGGCGGAGCGCCGCGCCGCGTTCTACAGCTTCGTCGCGCTGGCGAATCGGATCGCGGTGGCCGACCGCATGCCGCTCGGCGACGCCGAGTCGACGCCGGCCGCGATCGCGAAGGCGGCGCGCTTCGCGAGCGCGGGCCTCGCCTATCTCGCCGAGGAGCATCACCTGCGCGACGTCGAGGTGCTGCGGCGCGCGGGCATCGAGCACCTGTTCCGCGTCGGCGCCAACCTCGATCCCGCCGGCGCTCGCTCTTGAACGCGCGCGGCCGACTCGAGCGGCGCTGGTTCGGGCTGCCACCCGCGCGCTCGGCGCTGATCGAGTCCGACGCGTGGATGGTGGCCGCCGACGGCGCGCGGCTCGCCACGCGCGTGCTGCGGCCCGCCGACCCGAGCGCGCGCCGCGGCGCGGTGCTGATCCGGTCCGAGCGGCCGCTCGCAGCGGGCCGCGCGCGGAGCCCCGTCCTGCGCCTCGCGCGCTGGCTGGCCGAGGATGGGCGCACCGTGGCGGTCCAGAGCTGCCGCGGGCGCGGCGACTCGGAGGGCGAGTTCCGGCCGTTCGCCGACGAGGCCGCCGACGGTGCTCAGGCGCTGCGCTGGATCGCGGACCAGCCCTGGTTCGATGGCGAGCTCGTGCTGGTCGGGATCGGCTACTCCGCGTTCGCGGCATGGGCGGCGCTGTCCGCGGCGACCGTTCCGATCGCGGCGCTCGCGGCGGGGTTCGGCGCGCGCGATCCCTACGCGTGGCTGTATCCGGGCGGGGTGCTCCAGCTCGAAGCCGCACTCGCGCTCGCGGCGCGCCTCGACAGGCGCACGGGCCACGATCCCGGCGCACTCGACCTCGCGCGTGCGGGCCGCCACCGGCCGCTCCGCGAATGCGACCGCGTCGCGCTGCGCGAACTAACTGCCTACCGCGAGTGGATCGCGCATCCCGAGCGCGATGCGTGGTGGCGCGATCGGACGCCCGCGATACCCGATCCGCCGCCCCCCACGC
>DATFWW010000131.1:0-3360 GCA_035258825.1 Myxococcota bacterium | reverse complement strand
AGCCGCTTCGCGGGCGCGCCGCTCGCCACGCCGGCGCTGATCGCCGCGGCCCATGCGCACGGCGTCCACGTCCACGTCTGGACGATCAACGACCCCGACGAGATCGACGCGCTGCTCGCGCTCGGCGTCGACGGCGTGATCTCCGACTACCCCGCGCGCGTGGTGCGCGCCGCCGCAGCGCGCGCATCGGCGTGAGCGACCCGTCGCGGCACGTGGTCGCGCACCTCGCCGAGCTGCGCGAGGGCGCCGCGCTCGGACCAGTGGTGGATCTCGCATGCGGGCGCGGTCGCAACGCGCTCGCGATCGCCGCGCAGGGAATCCCTGTGCTCGGCGTCGACCGCAACACCGAGTTTCTGCTCGAGCTATGCCGCGCCGCGCACGCGCAATCCCTCGCGATTTGTGCCGTGCGCGCGGACCTCGAGGGCGCGCCTGCGCCGCCGCTCGCCGAGGGACGCTGCGGCGCGCTGGTGGTCTGCCGCTATCTGCACCGACCGCTCGCCCCGGTCCTCGAGGCACTGCTCGCGCCGGGCGGATGGCTGCTCTACGAGACATTCACGATCCACCAGAGGGATCTCGGCTACGGGCCCGAGAATCCTGCGTTTCTTCTCGACCCTGGCGAGCTGCCCGCGCTCTTCTCGGGGCTCGCCGTCGCGCACCACTGGGAGGGAGTGACCGACGAGGCTCGCCCGGCCGCCATGGCGCAACTCGCCGCGCAGAAACCGGACTGACCGATCAGCCGGAGAGGCGCTCGAGCGCCCAGCGCGCGTGCTCGGCGAGCATCGGATCCGCGCCGTCGAGATGCCGGCGCACGCTCGGCACGAGCGACGCGTCGCCCGAGTTGCCCGCCGCGACGAGCGCGTTGCGCACCAGGCCGCGATACCCGGTGCGGCGCAGCGCGGTGCCGCGCGCCGCGGCGCGCCATTCCTCGACCGACAGATCGAGCGCCCACGCGAGCGCGGGCGCTCGCCACTCGTCGCGCGGAGCGAGCCGCGCGCGCAACCCGAGCCGATCCGCGGGAACCGCGCGGCGCTCGCGCTGGTTCCACGGACATACCTCCTGGCACACGTCGCAGCCGAATCCCCAGTCGCCGTGGCGCGCGCGCAGATCCTCCGGGATCGGCCCGCGCAGCTCGATCGTCGTGTACGAGAGACAGCGCGTGGCATCGAGCACGTGGGGCTCGGGAAAGGCGCCGGTCGGACACGCGTCGAGGCACGCGCGACAACTCCCGCAGTGGTCCGGCTCGGGCGCATCCGGTGCGAGCGCGAGGTCGGTGAGCACGACGGCGAGGAAGAGATAGGAGCCCAGGCGCGGGTGGATCAGGAGCGTGTTCTTCCCGATCCAGCCGAGCCCGGCCTGCGCGGCGAACGCGCGCTCGAGCACCGGCCCCGTGTCGACGTAGCCGCGCGTGCGCACAGGTGCGCCCGCGAGCGGCGACAGCGCGGATTCGAGCGCGCGCACGCGATCGATCATCACGTCGTGATAGTCCTCGCCGCCGGCATAGCGCGCGATGCGGAACGAGCTTTCGCTCGGCTCCGCCCGCGCGCCCGGGTCGTACACGAGCCCGAGCGCGATCACACTGCGCGCGCCGGGCAGAACGCGCTGCGGGTCCTCGCGTCGTTCGGCGTTGCGCGCGAGATAGGCCATCTCGCCGCCGTAGCCGCGCGCGAGCCACTCGCGCAAGAACGCAGCGTGCTGGCCCCGCTCGGCGCGCGCGACGCCGACCAGGTCGAAGCCCAGCCCGAGCGCGAGCGCGGCGACGCGCTCGGTGAGCGTCAGCTCGCCCAGCGCAGCCGGATCCGGCACCGCGTCACGCGCGGGCGCGGCGCGCGGGCACCCGTTCCGTCCAGCGCGCGAGCGCCATCCCGAACGTCACCACGAGCAGCACCGCGAACGCGGAGGTGAGCACGCCCGCGAACTCGTGCAGCGCGCCCGACGTGGCGCGGTCCACACCGTAGGTGCCCGCCGCGATCACCGTCGCGATCACGCGGATCACGTTGCCGAGCAGCGCTGCGGGCACCACGGACGCGACGAGCGCGATGCGCTGCCACGTTCGCGTCTGCGTGAACCGCGCGAGCAGCACCCCTACCGGGATCAGGCTGAGCAGGGATGTGATCCCGCTGCACGCCTCCGCGACGAACAGCGCACCGCCACCGGGCAGGTGCATTACGTTCCCGTCGCGCAGCACCGCGACGCCGAGCGCGTGCAACACCGCCACCGCGCCCGCGCTCGCGAGCGTCTGCAGCCAGGTCGCGACCGGCAACACGGTCGGTTCGGGCGGCGGCACCATGAACAGCAGGAACGCGAGCGGAAACGCGAGCCTGCGCAGTCCGCTCACGCCCCAGCGATAGCCCACCATCGCGGCGATCGCCCCGACCAGCGCGACGCCCGTGAGCGCCACCTCCCCTGCCACCAGGCCGAGCGCATACCCGGCAAGCGCGGCCGCGAGGCCCGCCAGCGCGCGGCCGTGGCGCTCGCTCGGCCCCAGCCCGCGGATCCGCGGATGCGCCGCGGCGAGCGACACCACCGGAACGAGGAAGCCGTGCTGGAAGTATTCGGCCGACGCCCAGCGCTGCGCGAGCGCGATCACGCCCGGGACGAACACGACTGCCAGGGCGACCCAGAGCGCGATCTCGTCGCTGCGCGTGCGCGACATGGGAACGATGCTATCCCTTTCGTCCATGCGATCCCCGAATACCGACCCGAATCCGATCCCCCGGCCCGAGATCGCCGCTGCCGAGACCCGCTACGAGCCGCCGCGCTTCGAGCTGATCTCCCTGGCCTGCGAGATCTCGGCCTACGCTCCCGACTCCGATCTGCCGCTCTTCTAGCGCTGCGCCGGCGCGCTGAGTCGGCCCACCAGCTCGCGGAACTTCGGGTGTGCGAGCAGGCCGATCGTGTCGCCGTTCTCGAGCATCGCGACCACCGCGGGATCGGCGAGCAGCTCCTTCACCGCGGGATCGCTGCGCAGGCCGCGCAGGCGCGGCGCGATCTCGCGGAACACCAGCGCCATCGAGTCGCGGAACAGGTCCGCGTCGGTCGCCGCCTGGTCCGGCGCGAGCCCGAGATCCGCGGCCTTCTGCCGCAGCTGCGCGTCGTCCGCGAGCGCCGCGAAGGAGCTGCGCCGGAGCGCCGCCTCGACGTTGCCGTCCTCGACATCGCTCCAGAAGCGCGCGTCGGCACGCAGCCGCGCGAAGTTCGGATCGTCGAGCATGCCCTGGAGGTCCGCGGCCGCGGCCGCCGGACGCGACGCGAGGCGCGACGCGAAGCGCGACGCGGGATCCGCCGTGTCCACGGCGCTCTCGATCGCGGTCCGCATCAACCCGCCCGTGATGTCGGCCGCGACCGATTCGCCGATCTCCG
>DATFWW010000130.1:0-25093 GCA_035258825.1 Myxococcota bacterium | reverse complement strand
AGGACGACGTCGTGCGCAGCGTGACGCTCGCCGCGCTCCAGCGGCTCGAGAGCTGAGGAGGGGAGTTGTCGGCCGCGAGCGAAGTCGGCGAGCCCGTGCTGAAGGACCGCGAGTTCCGCTGGTTCGCGGATCTCGTGCGCTCGCATTGCGGGATCTCGTTCGGGCCCGACACCCGCTTCCTGCTCGAGCGGCGCGTGGCGCGCCGCATGCGCGAGCTCTCGATCGACAGCCTCTCCGCCTACCAGTACGAGCTGCGCGGCGAATCGCGGCGCGACGGCGAGCTCGCGGCGCTGATCGACGAGATCACCACGAACGAGACCTACTTCTTCCGCGAGCGCAGCCAGCTGCGCGCGCTCGTGACCGAGATCCTGCCCGAGGCGCTCGTGGCGAGGCGCGAGCGCGGGGGCGGACCGATCTCGGTGTGGTCGGCCGGCTGCTCGAGCGGGGAGGAGCCGTACAGCATCGTGATCCTCGCCCGCGAAGCGGGGTTCGATCCCGAGCGCGACCTGCGCGTCTACGCCACCGACATCTCGCGGCGCATGATGAAGCGGGCGCGCGCCGGCACCTATCGCGAGGCCTCGTTCCGCGAGACCGAGCCGGCGCTGCGCGAGAAGTATTTCGAGGAGAAGGACGGCACCTGGACCGTCTCCGACGCGGTGAAGAAATGCGTCGACTTCATCCACCTGAACCTGCTCGACCGCTCGCGGACCGCGCTGCTCGGGGCGATGGACGTGATCCTGTGCCGCAACGTGATGATCTACTTCGACGCCGAGACCAAGCGGCAGGTGATCGCCACGTTCGAGGAGAAACTCCGCCCGGGCGGGCACCTCCTGCTCGGGCACTCGGAGTCGCTGGTCAACATCACGAGCGGGCTCGAGCTGCGCCATCTGAAGACCGACCTTGTCTACCGCAAGCCGATCCCCGGCCTGAAACAGCCCGACCCGTGGCACGTCGCCGCGATGCGCGCGATCGGCGACGTGGAGCGCTCGCGATGAGCGGCCCGAAGCCGATCCGCGCGCTCGTGATCGACGACTCGGCCTACAGCCGCCAGGCGATCGCGCGCATGCTCCAGACCTCGCCGCTGGTCGAGGTGGCGGGCGTGGCGCGCGATGGCGAGGAGGCGCTGCGCAAGACCTTCGAGCTGCAGCCGGACCTGATCACCGTCGATCTCGAGATGCCGAAGATGGACGGCTTCACGTTCCTGCGCATCGTGATGGCGAAGCGGCCGACCCCCGTGATCGTGATCAGCGGCAAGAGCGGCGAGGACGACGTGTTCAAGGCGCTCGAGCTCGGAGCCGTCGACTTCATCGCAAAGCCGACGCCGCACGCGACGCCGATGCTCTCGTCGATCTCGCAGGAGCTGATCCGCAAGGTCCACTCGATCCGCGAGCTGCGAATCGACAAGGTGCAGGAGCGGATCCGCGCGCTGCCGACGATGGTCGCGCGGCACGAGGTCGGCTCGGCGCCGCACGTGGTGGCGATCGGCTCGTCCACGGGCGGCCCCGCGGCGCTGATGCAGGTGTTCGGCGCCTTCACCAGCCCGCCGCCGTGCGCGTTCCTCGTCGCGCAGCACATGCCCAAAGGGTTCACGCGCGGATTCGCCGAGCGGCTCGACCGGCTCACCGCGCTGCGCGCGGTGGAGGCCGAGGGCGGCGAATCGCCCCAGCCCGGCACGATCCTGCTCGCGCCGGGCGGGCGCCATCTCGAGGTCGAATCGGTCGGCGGGCACCCGGTGGCGCGCATCGTCGCGAACGCCGGCGAGCGCTACACGCCCTCGGTGGATCGGCTGTTCGAGTCGGCGGCCAAGGCGTACGGCGCCGACCTGGTCGGCGTCGTGCTGACCGGGATGGGCGACGACGGCCGCCGCGGCGCCCACGCGATTCGCGCTTCGGGCGGGCGCGTGATCGCGGAGTCGGAAGAGACGGCGGTGATCTTCGGCATGCCGCAGCAGGTGATCCGCAGCGGTGCGGCCGATCTGGTGCTTCCCCTCGACGAGATCGCGCGGGCGATCCAGCGCGGTGTCGCAGGGGAGACCGAAGAGGCGACTGGGGCCGGCCGGCGGCTCCCGCAAAGGGGCGCGCATGAGTGAGCAGGACAACAGGCTCAGCTCGCGCGCGGAGGACTTCCTAGCCCTGTTCAGCAAGGGCGCGGAATTCAGCCGCGAGCTGCTGAAAGAGAACGAGCGGCTGCGCAGCCGGCTCGCGGCGGTCACCGACCGCCAGGAGTCGGCGGCGCGCAACCCGGAGGACTGGGGGAAGCTCCGCCTCGAGCTGATGTCGCGGATCGCGACGCTCGAGGAGGAGTGCACGACAGTCCGCGAGCGGCTCGATCAGGTCGAGCTCGAGAACTCGCAATTCGCCCAGCGCTACGTGGAAGTCGAGGAGGAGAACAACAACCTCGCCAATCTCTACGTGTCGAGCTACCAGCTCCATTCCACGCTCGACCTCGACGAGGTGATCCGGATCATCACGGAGATCGTGATCAACCTGATCGGCGCGGAGGTGTTCGCGATCTACCTGATCGACGGCGAGCGCTCGGAGCTCTCGCCGGTCGCGTCCGAGGGGATGGAGCTCTCGGCGTTTCCGAAGGCGAAGCTCGGTGTCGGCGTGCTCGGCAAGGCCGTGGCGTCGAACGAGGCCACCTGCTGGGATACGCAGCGCTCCGAGGACCTCAGCCAGCCGATCGTGTGCGTGCCGCTCGTGGTGCAGAACCGGCCGATCGGCGCGATCGCCGTCTACGGGCTGCTCGCACAGAAGGACGGCTTCTCTGCACTCGACCACGAACTGTTCAACATGCTGGGCGGACACGCCGCCACCGCGATCTTCGCCGCGAAGCTGTATTCGCAGTCGGAGCGCAAGCTGAACACGATCCAGGGTTTCATCGATCTCTTGACGAAATAGGCGCGCGCCGCGCGCCGCCGCACGGGGCAATCAATCATGGGCCATCGAATCCTCATCGTCGAAGACAGTCCGACCATGCGACAGCTGCTGGTCTTCGCGCTCCGCCGACTCAAGGAAGTCGAGATCGTCGAGGCGCAGGACGGCATGGACGGCTTGCGCAAGGTGTCGAGCGATCACTTCGACCTTGCACTGATCGACATCAACATGCCGGTGATGGACGGTCTCAAGCTGATCAGCCTGATCCGCGGCGACGAGGCGCTGAAGGAGATCCCGATCGTGGTGATCACCACCGAGGGCGCGAACGAGGACCGCGATCGCGCGCTCAAGCTCGGCGCCAACGAGTATCTCTGCAAACCGATCCAGGCCAATCAGGTGCTGTCGGTGGTCAAGGGACTGCTCAAGCCGGAGTGAGCGGATAGTCTCTCCGGCGTGAAGAACGTCACGCTCGCTGCGGTGGCCCTCCTGCTGTTCGCCGCCGGCTGCGGGTACACGCTCATCGGGCGGTCCGGTTCCGGTTCGCACGTGCTCGGCCGCGTCGTGGTACACACGCCCGAGAACGGGTCGGGCCACCCGGGGATCGACCTCGTGGTCGCCGACGCGCTGCGGCGCGAGGTGATGCGACGCACGGGTGCGCAGCTCGTCGACGACGACGCGAACGCCGACTGGGTGGTGAGCGGCAAGATCCTGCCGCTGCTGATCCAGCCGGCGAGCCTCTCCCCCGTTGTGCTCACGCTTGAATACCAGGTGAGTCTCGGCCTCGAGCTCTCGGCGCGCGCGCGCGACGGCCGCGAGATCAAGGGCGACCCGCGCGAGATGCGCGAGACCGAGCGGTTCCTCTCGAGCGGCGACGTGGAGGCCCAGCGCAAGAATCGCGGGGAGGCGCTGCAGCGGGTGTCGCGCCTGCTCGCAGCGCGCTTCCTCGACCGCATCGACGAGGAGCAGGGCGGATGAACCACGCCGAGCTCGAGCGCGAGCTCGCGGACCGCGGACCGCGGCGAGCCTATCTGCTCGCGGGCGCGGAGACGCTGTTGCGCGACGACGCGCTCGCCGCGCTGCGCCGCGCGGTGATCGCGGACGCCGATCCCGCGTTCCTGATCGACCAGCTCGACGGCGCGGCTGCGCCGGGCGAGCTGCTCGACGCGCTGCACACGTTGCCCGTGATCGCACCGCGGCGCATGGTGGTACTCGCCGAGCCCGAGGCGCGCCGCGGATCGGCGCGCGCGCTGCTCGAAGCGCTGGCCGACTGGGTCGGCAGCGAGGCCGCAGACACCTCCGTGCTCGTGGCGGTGGCCGAGCACCCCGATCGGCGGGCGCGCTGGGTGAAGGCGTTCGGGGACGCGGTCGTGTCGTGCGACGCGCCGCGGGCGGCGCGCGAGATCGCCGCGTTCACGCGCGCCGAGGCGGCGCGCCAGCGGGTCGAGCTGGAGCGCGGCGTGGCCGAGGCGCTCGCGGAGCGGATCGGGCCACAGCTCCAGCTGCTGCGCATGGAGATCGGGAAGCTCGCGCTGCTCGCGGGTCCAGGTGTGCCGGTCAGCCGCGCGCACGTCGGGGTCGGCGCCGCGCTCGCGGCCGAGGAGCCGATCTGGGATCTGACCGATGCGATCGGGGAAGGCCGCACCGCCGACGCGCTGCGCGTGCTCGCACACCTGCTCTCTGCGGGCGAGGCGCCGCCGGTGCTGCTCGGTGCGCTCGTGTCTCATTTCCGGCGCCTCTTGCGGGTGGCGTCGGGCGGCGACGTGCCCGCGCCGCCGTTCGTGCGCAAGAAGCTCGCCTCACAGGCGAAGCGTTATGGCGCGGCGCGATTGCGGACGTTGCTCGGCGCGCTGCACGAAACCGATCTCGCGCTGAAGGGCGCCGGTTCGCTCCCGCCCGAACTCGCGCTCGAGCGCGTGGTGATCGCGCTGGCGGCTTGAGCCGCCTACGCCCTCGCGGCGATGCTGCGCGCGAGCCGCGACACGCGCCGGCTCGCCTGCTTCTTGGACAGCACGCCCTTGCTCGCGGCCTTGCGGATCTCGCTCTCGGCCTTGCGCACCGCGTCGCTCGCCACGGCGCCGTCGGTGCCCGCAAGCGCCGCGCGCGCGTACTTGATCGCGGTCTTGAGCCGGCTGCGGACCTGGCGGTTGCGCGCGCGCCGCACGAGGTTCTGACGGGCGCGCTTCTTCGCCGACTTGTGCTGAGCCAAAACGATCCCCTCTCGCGAAGGCGGCCGATCGTAGTGGCTCGCCCCGGGGCTGTCGAGCGCCGCTCTGCGGGGTTCAGAGAGGCGGCCGCCCGGCCGATACGCGTGGTCGATCGCTGCATTTCGAAGGGGGATTGCGGCTTGAAGCAGACCCATGGGCGCGCATCGCGGCGCGCGGGGCGGATCGGCCTGTTGCCGCTGCTCTGGGCGCTCGCGGCCTCCGGCCAGACGCCGAGGGAGATCCCCGCGGCGCCGCTCGGCGAGGCGGCGCTTTGGCCTCCCGTGACGGAGCACGCCGCGGCAGAACGGGCCGCCGCGGCCGCTGGGCCCGCAGAGGCAGCGGGCGGCCCGGCGGAGGCGGCGACCGAGCCCGGGGCGATCGCGCCCGACCCGTCTGCCCCCGAGCCGGCCGCAACCCGGCACGCCGATGCCGGTCCGCGCGTCTCGCTGCTCGAACAGGCGTGGCTCGCGCCCGCGGTGGATTTCGATGCGCGAGTCAAGCGCACGCAGCGCACCTCGCTCGAGCTCGGCGCATGGAGCCTCGATGCCGCCGCTCGCTCCCTGGCCGCGGGCGACGCGCCGGAAAGCGCACTCGACCGCGCCGCCGCGGCCGTCGCGCTGGCGCCGGATCTGCCCGCCGCGCGCATGCGGTTCGCGCTCGCGCTCTGGCTCGAGGGCGGCGAACCGATCGCGGCGATCCGCGCGGTATGTGCGGCGCTGTCGGCGATCGGGCGACACCTCGAAGCGTCGCTGTGGTTCGCGGGATCCGGGCTGTTCGTGCTCGCCACTGCACTCGTCGCGGGCGGTCTGCTCGCGGCGGCGCTCGCGGGCACGGCGGCGCTCGCGCACGCCGCGCACGATCTCGGCCATCTGCTCCCGCGCGCGATGCCGGCGTTCGGGTGCTGGGCCGGCGTGGCCGCCGCGCTCGCGGCGCCGCTCGCGCTGGGCGAGGGGGGACTCGGGCTCGCGCTCGCGTTGCTCGGTGTGGCGGTGATCTACGGCAGCCGCGCGCAGCGGCTCGCGATGCTGATCGCGGCCGCGGGGATCGGGATCGGCGCGTATCCCGCGATGCGCTATGCCGGTGCTGCGCTCTCCGCACTGCCGGGCGATCCGGTCGCGCAGGCGCTGTTCGGTGTCGCGCACGGGATCCCGACGCCGGTCGAGGTCGCGCGCCTCGCGCACCTCGCCGGTCGCGACCCGCTCGCCATGCGCGGACTCGCGATCCAAGCGCGCCGGGTCGGCGACGTCGCGCGCGCGGACGCGCTCTACCAGCAGCTGCTCGCGTCGGGCGTCGACGACGTCTCGGCGCAGAACAACGCGGCGGACCTGCGGCTCGCGCTCGGCAACACTCGGAGCGCGATCGAGCTCTACGCGGCGGCGGCGCGCACGGAATCGCCGGTGGTGCTGTTCAACCTCGCGCAGGCCTATGGGCGGGCGTTCCGCGTCGAAGAGCTCAATCAGACGGTCGCGCACGCCCAGCGTGCGGACGGCGACTTGATCGCGCGCCTAACTGCGCTCCAGGGCGGCAGCGCGAATGGCTTCGTGGCGGACCTTCCGCCCCCGCCTTCGCTGTTCTGGTCGCGCGCGGTGCACTCCGGAGCGGGCGCCGATCTCGCGCAGGAATTCCGCGACCACTTCGCGCCGGGCCGGCTCGGCCGAGACCCGCGCGCGTTCGCGGTGGCCGCCGCCGCGCTGTGGCTGATCGGCGGATGGTTCGGCGCGCGCATCCATCCGTCGCGCGCGTGCCGCCGCTGCCGCGAGCGCATCTGCGTCCGCTGCCGCCCGCACGGGACGTCCGGCGATCTCTGCCACGGCTGCTACACGCTGTACTTCGCGCCCGAGAAGACCGACCGCGTGCTGCGCACGGCGCGCGTCACCGAGCTGCGCCGGCGCGCGGACCGGGCCGCCAAGCTGCACACGGTGCTCTCGCTGCTAGTCCCCGGTGCGGCCGGGCTGCTCGCCGCGCGGCCGATCTGGGGCTGGCTCGGCGCGTTCTGTTTCTCGCTCGCAGGCGCGGCAGTGCTGTGGCGCGACGGCATCGTGCCCGACCCGCTCGTCGCGGGTGCCGCGGCGCCCGCGGTCTTCCTCGGCGCCGCCGTGCTGGCCGGCATCCTCTACGCGATCGCGGTGGGCACCTCGCTCGCCGCGCTGAGGCAGGATTAGTGTCCGCGGGCCTCTCGGGAAATCTGTCCGATTTCGGCATCGCCGACGTCTTCCAGCTGATCGGACAGCAGCGCAAGACCGGCGCGCTCGAGCTCCGCACCGGTGCGGCGCGCGCGCAGCTCCACTTCGATCGCGGCCTCGTCGTCTCCGCCGCGATCGCGACGGGCCGCGCCGGAGAGCTGGACCCGCTCGCGGATCGGCTGATCCGCGGCGGCTATCTCACGCGCGAGCGCGCCGACGAGGCAATCGCGGCCGCGCGCGCCTCGACGCAGACGCTCGCGCGGACTCTGGTGGCGCGCGGCCTGCTCGACGGCACCTCCGTGCGCAGCGCGATCGACCTCGTGACGCGCGACGCGATCTTCGACGTATTGCGCTGGCAGACGGGTACGTTCGACTTCCACGCCCAGTCGATCGATCACGAGCGCGACGCGGCGGAGCTGCTCGGCGCCGAGCAGATCCTCATGGACGGGCTGCGCATGGTGGACGAGTGGCAGAGCTTCGCGAAGCTCGTCCCCTCGCAGGACACCGTCTTTACCCGGATCGACTCATCGCACTCCGCGCGCGGCGTCGATGCCGTGCGCGTGCTCGCGCTGATCGACGGGCGCCTCTCGGTGCGCCGAGTGATCGATCTCGCGCGCCTCTCCACGTTCGACGGCATGCGCATCCTGTCCGAGCTGCGCCAGGCCGGTGCGATCCGCGCGGTCGCCGCCGAGGAAGCGCCGCCGCTGCGGCGGCGGGCGCGCGCCGCGATGCCGGAGTTGCGCGCGCTCGGGCGCGCCGCCGCGGCGCTCCTCCCGCTCGCGGCGCTCGCCGTGGTCGCGGGCTGGGCGGCGCCCGCACATCGCGCGCCCCCTGCCGATCAGAGCATCGAGCGCACGGCGCTCGCGGCGCTTCGCGAAGACTACGCGATGCGTGCGGTGCGCAACGCAATGGAGGCCTATCGCCTTGCCCACGGAAGCTGGCCCGAGCGCCTCGAAGATCTCGTGAACACGGGGCTGATCCCGCCCGAGACGTTGGCGACCCTCGGGGGCTGCGCGTACTATTCGAACAATCGTGAACAGGGACCGATCTTCCTCGCGCCCGAGCGTTCGTGAACGCTCGAGACGGCGGGACGGCCCATCGCGAGGAAGACACTGACCCGCAACGAGTCGAGCACCCGCCAGACCCTCGTCTTCGACGACAACGCCGCAGCCGCCGCGCTCTACGGAGACGGCGACCACACGCTGCGCACCCTGGAACGCGAGTTCGGGATCCACGCGGGCGCGCGGGGCAACGAGGTGCGGCTCGTGGGGCCGACGGTGGAGGTCGGGCTCGCGCGCAAGGTGCTCGAACACCTCTATGGCGTGCTGCGCAGCGGGCGGCCGGTGGGACCCGGCGAGGTGCGCGACGCCGTGCGCATGGTGACGCAGGAACCCGACGTCGACCTCGACGAGGCGATCGACGACGTGCTCGCCGACGTCGGCTCGCGGCGGCGGATCGGCGCGAAGACGCTCGCGCAGCGGCACTACATCGACCTGATGCGCAAACACGACGTGGTGTTCGCGATCGGGCCCGCGGGCACGGGCAAGACCTATCTCGCGATGGCGATGGCGATCGCAGCGCTCAACCGGCACGAGGTGGCGCGCGTCGTGCTCACGCGCCCGGCAGTGGAGGCGGGCGAGAAGCTCGGGTTCCTGCCCGGCACGATGGCGGAGAAGGTCAATCCCTATCTGCGGCCGCTCTACGACGCGCTCGGCGACATGATGGACTACGAGAAGTCGACGCGGCTCGTCGAGCGCGGTGCGATCGAGGTCGCGCCGCTCGCGTTCATGCGCGGGCGCACACTCAACGACGCGTTCGTGATCCTCGACGAGGCGCAGAACACCACGCCCGAGCAGATGAAGATGTTCCTGACCCGGCTCGGCTTCGATTCGAAGGCGGTCGTCACGGGCGACATCACCCAGGTCGACCTGCCGCCGGACAAGCGCAGCGGCCTCGTGGAGGCGATCGAGGTGCTGCGCGGGGTGGAGGGCCTCGGCTTCATGGCGTTCGACGAGCGCGACGTCGTGCGGCATCCGCTCGTGCAGTCGATCCTCCGCGCCTACGAGCGCGCGCGCGAGGAGGGCGAGCGCAGCGGCGGGGGGAGCTCCAGCGCGGGATGACGGTGCGCCTGCACGGGCGCCGCGGCGGCCTCGACCGCCGGCGCCTCCGACAGCGAGCGGCGCGCGTGTTGCGCGAGCTCGACTGCACGCGCGCCGAGCTCTCGATCGCGCTCGTCGACGACGAGACGATCGCCGATCTCAACGCGCGCTACCGCGGGGTCGCGCGCGCCACCGACGTACTCGCGTTCTCGCTGCTCGACGGTGCGCATGCTGAGCACCGCGGCGCGCTGCTCGGCGACGTGGTCGTGAGCCTCGACACCGCGGCGGTGCAGGCGCGGCGCGCGCGCCGCACGCTCGACGACGAGGTGCTGCGCCTCTTGATCCACGGCACGCTGCACCTGCTGGGGCACGATCACGAGCGCGCCGCAGAGGCGCGGCGCATGCGGGCCGAGGAGCGTCGCGTGTGGAAGGCATTGCAAGCCGGCGAAGCCCGCGCGCAGCGAGCCGCAGGCGAGTGAAGATCGAAAAGGTGGAGATGACCCGTACGGCGCGGGTGATCTGGAGCGGCGCGGCGGCGCTCGCGCTGTTCCTGGCGTTTCCGCATCCGATCGCGGGGCGCGTGATCGACCTCGGATGGCTGCTCTCGTGGATCGCGCCGGCGCTGTTGGTGCACGCGCTGTGCGGCCTCGCGCCGCGGCGAGCGCTGCTCTGGGGATTCCTGACCCACTGGGCCGCCTACTCGGCGATCCTGCACTGGATCTACGTCGTGACCGTCAGCTACGGTCACGCGCACCCGGTCGTCGGCGCGATCGCGCCGATCGCGCTGGCGTCCTACATCGCGCTATTCGGGGGATTGTTCGGGTGGAGCCAGGCCTGGCTCGGCGCGCGCGGGCTCGCGTCGCCGTGGAGTGCGGCGCTTGCGTGGGCGGCGCTCGACCACGCGCGATCGTTCGCGCTGTCGGGCTTCCCGTGGGCGGAGCTCGGCTATGCCCAGCACCAGAACGCCGCGCTGCGCGGACTCGCCTCGTTCACGGCGGTGTACGGGCTGTCGTTCGCGAGCGCGCTGGGCGGTGCGGCGTTGCTCGACGCGGCGCGAGCCGTGCGCGAACGCGCGCGCCCGAACGCCGGCGCGCTGTCTGCGATCGCCGCGGTGATCGCGCTGCACGGGCTCGGGCTCTCCGCAACGCGCCCGGGCGACGAGGAGTGGGAGCGCGTTCGCACCGCCGTCATCCAGGGCAACATCGACCAGGGCGTGAAATGGAACGCGGCGTGGGTCGAGGCGACGCTCGCCAACTACGAGGCGATGTCGCGCGACGCGGCCCGCGACGGCGCGCAGCTGATCGTGTGGCCCGAGACGGCGGTACCAGGCGGCCTGGAGTTCGACCCCGAGCTGCGCGCGCGGATCGGCGCGCTCGCACGCGAGACGCGCGCAGCGCTGCTCGTGGGCGGCGTCGGCCTCGCGCTCGATCAGCGCGGCCACCCTGCGGCCTACTTCGACAGCGCATTTCCGTTCACGGCCGACGGCGCGATGCGCGCGCGCTACGACAAGTCGCACCTGGTCCCGTTCGGCGAGTACATCCCGTTCCAGGAGTTCCTCGGCCGGATCCTCTCGGCGGTTGCGCGCGGCATCGCGCAGGTCGGCGTGCAGGCCGGTCCGGGACCGCGAGCGCTCGCGCTCGCGCTGCCGGACGGGCGCGAGGTCCGGTTCGGGACGCCCGTCTGCTACGAGCTGCTGTTCCCGGCCCTGGTCCGCGGCTTCGCTGCGGACGGCGGGCGTGCCCTGCTCGCGATCACCAACGACGCCTGGTACGGGCGCACGGGCGCCCCGTATCAGTTCCTCGCGATCACCGAGCTGCGCGCGGCGGAAACCGGCCTCGCAATCGCGCGAGCCGCGAACACAGGCGTATCGGCCTCCATCGACGGCACCGGGACCACCGCGATCGCCACGCCGATCTTCGAGACCACCTACCGCGCCTTCGACCTGCCGCTCCACCCCGCGCCCGCCGGGGCGACGTTCTATGTCCGGCACGGCGACGTCTTTGTCTACGCATGCTGGGCGCTCTGGATCGCGCACCTCGGCCTCGCGATCGCGCGCGGCCGGGCGGATCGCACGTGAGAGATCGCACCGCCTCGGAGGCGATCCGGTCGGCCATGCAGGCGAAGCCTCGGAGTCGATCTCATGGCTTGGTGCTCGCTTCCAGGTCAGCTCATTAGGTTGATCGGAAGCGAGTTGCCGCTGATGGATGCCGTGTTTTCCGAGTCAGTCTCCATCTCGGATGATCGACCAAATCACTAGTGCGATTCCGGCTCCCCTTCGGCCCGTTTCATTCGAGTTCGGTTGGATGGGCAACACCGGAGCGAGCTCCACTCGAAGCTCGGGAAACCCTCCGGGTTCCGCGAAGATTGGCAGCTACTTCTATTCGGGGAAGTCGTCACTTCCATACCGAGCACCGGGATCGGACCAATCGTCGATTGCCGAGTGCGACGTCTCGGCCTACATCGAGGTGAAGCTGGATGGGGGCAGGGTCGCGTCGATTCGCGCCTCCCATTCCACCACCTACTGAAACGCCGCGATGGGGTGCGCGAGAGGAGCGGATGAGGAATGCTCCCCGGCCATGACCGAGGTGAAGTCGCAGGCCCCCACCGATCACGAGCTGTCCGAGCGCTTTGCGGGCCTGCGCGAACGCTGGGACGAGCTCCGGGGGCGTCTTTGACCTCGCGCAGCTGCGCGAGCGGATCGCGGAGCTCGAGCACCAGTCCTCCGATCCCGACCTCTGGAACGATCGCGACCGCGCCGAGCAGCTGCTGCGCGAGAAGCGCGGCGCTGAGCGCGAGGTGGCGCGTTACGACGCGTTGATCGGCGCGCTCGACGACGCCGAGGTGCTGATCGAGCTCGCGGCAGAAGCCGACGACGAGGCGACCCGCGCGGAGGCGGCCGAGAAGCTGCGCGCGGCCGAGAGCGAGCTCGATACCGCGGAGCTCGAGCGCCTGCTCGGCGGCGAGCACGACGCCGGGCCGGCGATCGTCTCGATCCACGCGGGGGCGGGCGGCACCGACGCGTGCGACTGGGCCGAGATGCTGCTGCGCATGTACCTGCGCTGGTGCGAGGCGCACGACTACGCCACCGAGATCCTCGACGTGCAGCCGGGCGACGAGGCCGGCATCCGCAGTGCCACGTTCACGGTCGCCGGCCAGTACGCCTACGGCTACCTGAAGGCGGAGGAGGGCGTGCACCGGCTCGTGCGCATCTCGCCGTTCGACTCCCAGGCGCGCCGGCACACCGCGTTCGCGGGTGTCAGCGTGATCCCGCAGATCGACGACTCGATCGAAGTCGAGATCGACGAGAACGACCTGCGCGTCGACACCTATCGCGCCGGTGGCGCGGGTGGGCAGCACGTCAACAAGACCGACTCGGCGGTCCGCATCACGCACCTGCCCACCGGCATCGTCGTGCAGTGCCAGAACGAGCGCTCGCAGCACAAGAACCGCTCCTCCGCGATGAAGGTCCTGCGCGCGCGGCTCTACGAGCACGCGCGGCAGGAGCAGGAAGAGAAGATGGCCGCGCTGCGCGGCGAGAAGCTCAAGAACGACTTCGGCAGCCAGATCCGCTCGTACACGCTCCACCCGCAGCAGCGCGTGAAGGACCACCGCACGGATACCGAGATTGGCAACGTGGAGGGCGTACTCGAAGGCGATCTCGACCGCTTCATCCGCGCCACGCTGCTCTGGCGCGCGGGCGGACCGGGCCACGCGGCGGAGGCCGCAAGTATCGGGCAGCGAGCGGCCGAGCGAAGGCCATCAGAATGAGCGAGCGAGAGGTCCGGCGCGCCAAGCTCGCCGCGCTGCGGGCTGGGGGCGTCGATCCGTATCCGGCGCGCGTCGGTCCGCGCGAGGAGATCGCCGCCGTGCGCGAGCGATTCGCGGCGTGCGATGCCGCCGCACTCGCTGCCGACCCGCAGCGCACCGCGATCGCCGGGCGCGTGATCGCGCTGCGCTCGTTCGGCAAGCTGCTGTTCGCGACGCTGCTCGAGAACGGCGAGCGCTTGCAGATCAGCGCGCGCAAGGCAGAGCTGCCGCCCGAGGTGTTCGAGTTCGTCAAGCGCCTCGACGTCGGCGACTTCGTGCGCGTCGAGGGGCCGGTCTGGCGCACGCAGAGCGGCGAGCTCACGGTCGACGTACGCGAAGTCCAGCTGCTCGCCAAGGGACTCGCGCCGCTGCCCGAGAAGTGGCACGGCCTCTCCGACGTCGAGGCGCGCTTCCGCTCGCGTCACGTCGATCTGCTCGTGAACGAGGACGCGCGCCGGGTCGCGGTGCAGCGCAGCCGGGTGGTCTCCGCGATGCGCGCGAGCCTCGATGCGCGCGGCTTCCTCGAGGTCGAGACGCCGGTGCTCCAGCCGCTCTACGGCGGCGCCGCGGCGCGCCCGTTCATCACCCACCACAATACCTACGACCAGGACCTCTACCTGCGGATCTCCGACGAGCTCTACCTGAAGCGGCTCGTGGTCGGCGGGCTCGACCGCGTCTACGAGATCGGGCGCGTGTTCCGCAACGAGGGCGTGTCGCGCAAGCACAACCCCGAGTTCACGATGATGGAGTGCTACCAGGCCTACGCCGACTACCGCGACATGATGGCGCTCGCCCAGGCGCTCGTACAGGAGATCGCCGCGCGCGTGCTCGGCACCACGCGGGTCGAGTTCGCGGGTCATGCGCTCGAGCTGGCCGGGGAGTGGCGGCGCGTCGCGCTGCGCGACGCGATCGCCGATGCCACGGGCATCGATGTGCTCGCGCATTCCGAGCTCGGCGCGCTGCGCGACGCGGTGCGCGCACGCGGACTCGATCCGGGTGACGCGCCGAGCTGGGGTCGGCTCGTGGACGACCTGTTCAGCGCCCACGTCGAGCCGTCGTTGATCCAGCCCACGTTCGTCACCGACTATCCCGTCGAGCTGTCGCCGCTTGCCAAGCGCTCGGCGAGCGACCCGCGGCTCGTCGAGCGCTTCGAGCCGTTCCTGGCCGGGATGGAGATCGGCAATGCGTTCTCCGAGCTCAACGATCCGGACGATCAGCGCGAGCGCCTGCTCGCGAGCCGGCGCGCGCTCGAGGCGGGCGACGAGGAGGCGCACCCGCTCGACGAGGACTACCTGCGCGCACTGGAAGTGGGGCTGCCGCCGACCGGCGGGCTAGGCATGGGCGTGGACCGCCTCGCGATGATCCTGTGCGGCGCGCCGAGCCTGCGCGAGGTGATCGCGTTCCCGCACGTTCGCCCGGCGGCTGGGGAGGAAGGCGCATGAGCGGGGTGCTCGTGGGCGGGTGGACCGTATTGACCGCCGCGGGGGGCACCGTCGCGCTCGCGCTGATCCTCGCGATCGCGCTCGGCATCAACGCGATGACGCTGTTGTTCTTCGGCTCCGCCGTCGTCGCGCTCGAGCGCTTCGCGCGCGTGGCGACGCGGTGGCGTGTGATCGCGGCGTGCGGATTGGTTTGGGCGCTGCTGCTGGGTGCGTTCTCCCTGTATTGGAGAGAGGACGTGCTAGCGGGCGCCAATTGGGCCGAGCGGCTGCGCGCGTTCGGCTTCGGGACCGCGGTCGCCGGTGGATTCGTATGCCTGTTGACGTTGCTCTGCAGGCTGGGGCTGCGCTTCGTCGCGCCGCGGCTGATCGGCGCGGCCGCGCTCGCGGTGCTCGGAATCGCCGCTGCGCTAGTGCTCGGCGCCACGGCGAACCTCGCCTACGCGGCGGCCCCGGCCGTCGTCGCGGGAACTGCCACCGCGCTGCTCGCCCTGAGGCGGCGCTGGCTGCGCGCGGACGGTCCGAGTGAGGTGGAGCAGATGTTCGCGGTGCTCGCGGCGTCGGTCGCCGTCGGCATGCCGATCGCGACCGTCCTGCCCGAACAGAACGAGCAGATCGCCGCGGTCGGCGCCGCGATCTTCGCCCTCGTGCTCTGGACGGTGCTGCTCGGGCTCGTCCCGCTCGCGGTCGCCGGGATCATCGACCGCCGGCCGACCGCCGAGTGGTTCATCGCCGTGCGCTATCTGCTCGCGAAGCGCCGCCAGACCTTCATCTCGATCATCACCGGGATCTGCGTGGTCGGGATCGCCGCGGGCGTATGGCTGATCATCACGGTCCTCTCGGTGATGAACGGCTTCGAGCGCACCTGGCGCGACGAGATCATCGGCAACCGCGCCCACTTCACGGTGCAGAGCGGGACCGGCCCGTTCCGTGACTACCGGGCGGTGCTCGACACGGCCACGGGCACCGCGGGCGTCGTGGCGGCCTCTCCCTATCTGGATGCGGAGGGCATGGTGCGCGGCGAGGCGGGCGAGATCGTCGCGGTGCGCCTGCGCGGCGTCGACCCCGCGCTCGTCGCCCAGGTCACCGACCTGCGCGACGACATCATCGATGGCTCGCTCGACAGCCTCGCGCCGGAGAAGTCCGATCCCGACGCGCCGCCGATCCTGATCGGCAGCCAGCTCGCGAGCTCGCTCGGGCTGCGCGTCGGGCAGCCGCTGCTCTTGATCTCGCCGTTCGGCGGCCCGCAGACCCCGCTCGGGCCCGCGCCGCGCCTCGCGCGATTCACCGTGGTCGGGATCTTCGAGACGAGCTTCTTCCAGTACGACGAGATGTACACCTACACCAATCTCCCTGCGGCGCAGGCGTTCAAGCGCCTGGGCGACGTCGCCGACGGGATCGAGGCACGCACCACCGACTACTATCGGTCCCGCGCGGTGGCCGAGCGCGTGCAGCACAAGCTCGGCTTCCCCTACTACACGCGCGACTGGAAGGAGTTCTTTCCCGCGTTCTTCCAGGCGCTCAAGACCGAGCGCGTGATGATGTTCATCCTGCTCGCGATGATCATGGTGGTGGCGGCGTTCTCGATCGTCTCGACGCTCGTGATGATGATCATGGAGAAGTCGAGCGACATCGCCATCCTCAAGGCAATGGGCGCCGAAGACGACGCGATCGAGCGGATCTTCGCACTCGAGGGAACGCTGATCGGCCTGGTCGGCACCGCGCTCGGCGTGGTGGCGGGGATCTCGGTCACCGCGCGGATCGCGTTCATCCAGCACCAGATCGAGAACGTGCTCGGGATCGACACGCTGCCCGCGAGCATCTACCAGGTCGCCACGCTGCCGGCCGAGCTCGACGCGGGTCAGATCGCGCTGGCGGTCGGGCTCGCGCTCGTGCTCGCGCTGGGCGCGACGCTGCTGCCGAGCCGCGGCGCGGCACGGCTCGATCCCGTGGAGTCGCTGCGTTATGAGTAGTGCGCTGCTCGAGGCGCGCGGCGTGCGCCGCTCGTTCGTCACCGGCGACGGCATGATCGACGTGTTGCGCGGCGTCGATCTCGTGATCGCGGAGCGCGAGCGGCTCGCGATCGTCGGGAACTCGGGCGTCGGCAAGTCGACGCTCCTGCACGTGCTCGGCACGCTCGATCGGCCGACCGCCGGGCGGATCTGGTTCGACGGCGAGGATCTGTTCGCGCGCGACTCGGCCGGCCTCGCGCGCTTCCGCAACGAATCGCTCGGGTTCATCTTCCAGTTCCACCACCTCCTGCCCGAGTTCAACGCGTGCGAGAACGTGATGATGCCCGGCCTGCTCGGGGGGCGGCGCGCCGCTGAGATGCGCACACGCGCGCTGCGCCTGCTCTCCGAGGTGGGGCTCGAGCACCGTGTGAACCACCCGGTGGGCAAGCTCTCCGGCGGCGAGCGCCAGCGCGTCGCGGTGGCGCGCGCGCTCGTGCTCGAGCCGCGACTCGTGCTCGCGGACGAGCCGACCGGCAATCTCGATCCGAAGACCGCAGATCAGGTGCTCGAGCTCCTGCTCGAAATGAACCGCGTGCACGGCACCGCGCTCGTGGTGGTCACGCACAGCCCGGAGCTCGCGCTGCGCCTCGGCCGGCGGGTCGAACTCGTCGACGGATATCTGGTCGAGGCGACCGAACCCGCGCTTGTCATGCGCCCGGCCGAATCATAGAGTCCGGCGCGACTCCCCCACCCACGCGACCAGCAGCGAGTTGGAGGATCCGGGTGCGCTTACATCGCCCCGGCCGTGCGCGCCGCGGCCCGTGGCCGGCCCTGCTCGCGGGAGTCGCGATCGGGCTAGCTGCGGCTCCTGCGCTCGCACAGCCCGCGAATCCCGCGAGCCCGCCAGCGCCCGGCGAAGCCGCGCGAGGTCCCGCTCCGCGCATCGCCGTGTTCGGATTCACCGTGCAGAGCGCCGAGGTGGATCGCGAGCTGGGCGGTCGGCTCGCACGAGAGCTCGTCGCGATCCTCGCTGAGGACCGGCGCGTGGCCGTTGTAGACGAAGCCGTGCGGCGCGAGCCGCCGGAGCCAGCGCCCGGCGAGACCCGCGACGCTGCGCTGCGCCGCGCGGGTGAGGAGCTCGGCGCGGACTACACCGTCACGGGGCGCGCCACACAGCTCGTGCGCGGCGGCGGCATCGACCTCGCGGTGCGTCTCACCGGGCGCGATCCGGGCGCGATCAGCGACACCCAGGTGTTGACCGCGCGCTCGGTGGAGGAGCTCACGAGCCGACTCTCCGAGATCGCCGAGCGGATCATCGGCCAGGTGGCGGGGGCGCCGCCCGCGAAGGTCGTGGCGGTCGACATCACCGGTGCGCCTGGCTTCGAGGACCAGCTGCTCTCGCGGCTCACGACGCGCGCGGGCCAACCCTACGACCCGCTGGCGGTGCACTCCGATCTCGGCACGCTGCGCAGCAGCGCGGCGGTCATCTCCGCGCAGGCGCGCACCGAGCGCACCGCCGCGGGCGTGCTCGTGCACTTCGACGTGGTGCTCGCCAACCCGAGCGCGCAGCGGCGCGGCGCCGGCGAGCCTGTAGCGGCGATCGAGGTGCGCGGCAACCGGCGCATCGATGCCGAAGCGATCCGCGGGCGGATCGGGTCGAAGGTCGGCGCGCCGCTCGACCCGGTGCAGATCTCCAAGGACATCGAGGAGATCCACAAGCTCGGCTTCTTCCACGACGTGCAGGCGAAGCGCGAGCAGACGCCGGCGGGCACGGCCGTGGTGTTCGAGGTCGAGGAGAACCCGCTCGTGCGCCAGATCTCGATCGCGGGCAACGAGAACATCGACAGCGACAAGATCCGCGAGACGCTCACGCTCGCGACCGGCTCCACGCTCGACTATCCGCTGCTGTTCGAGAACCGGCGCCGCATCGAAGGGCTCTACCGCGCGCAGGGCTACTACCTCGCGAAGGTCACCTTCGAGACCGAGCCGCTCGGCGAATCGGCGGTCGGGATCCACTTCGAGGTGAACGAGGGCAAGAAGCTGAAGCTCCGCAAGATCGAATTCACCGGCAACGATCATTTCGGCGACGCCGAGCTCACGGAAGGCTTCCAGACCAAGATCTGGCACTTCTGGTCGATCGCCACGTCGTGGTTCGACAACTCCGGCACCTACTCCGAGCCGCTGTTCCTGCAGGACCTGCGCAAGGTCGAGCACAAGTACGGCGACGCCGGCTACCTCCAGCTGAACGTCGGCGAGCCCGAGGTGATCCCCCAGGAGGACGGGCTCGTCGTGCGCGTGCCGATCCGCGAGGGCACCCAGTTCCACGTCGGCAAGATCGACGTCACGGGCGACTCCACCGTCGACATCGAGGCGCTGCGCAAGAAGCTCAAACTGAAGACCGGGGACGTCTTCAACCGCACCCATCTCAACGACGACATCTCGGCGCTCACCGAGCACTACCAGGACCGCGGCTTCTACTTCGCCCAGGTGACGCCGCTCTCCAACCTCTCGCAGGCCACCGAGCAGGTCGACGTGGCGTTCGACGTGCGCAAGGGCCCGCTCTACTTCATCCGGCGCATCGAGCTGGCCGGCAACACGGTGACGGTCGATCCGGTGGTGAGGCGCGAGATCCCGATCGCGGAGGGCCAGCTCTACTCGCAGCGCAAGGTCCAGATGGCGCGCCAGCGCGTGGAGCGGCTCGGCTACTTCGAGTCGGTCGACTTCCAGATCGAGCCGACCGACGCGCCCGACCAGCTCGATCTGAAGGCCACCGTAGTGGAGCGGCCGACGGGATCGTTCAGCTTCGGCGCCGGCTATTCGTCGCAGGACGGCGTAATCGTGACCGGCTCGCTCTCGCAGTCGAACCTGTTCGGGCGCGGTTATGCGGCCAACCTCTCGGTCGACTACGGCAGCCGATCGCAGCGCTTCTTCGTGAGCCTCGCCGATCCCTACTTCCTCGGCTCGACCTACAGCCTGTCGACGACGATCTCGCGCACGAGCCTCGACTTCGAGGACTTCGCGCAAGAGCAGACCGGCGCGGACGTCGTGCTCGGCCACGCGCTCGACGAGGACGGCACCACGCGCGGGTTCTTGCGCTACGGATTCGATCTGCGCCGGCTCAAGGACAACCGCAACGTCAACGCCGCGGGCCTGATCCTGCGCGAGATCCTGCAGAACGACGTCTCCACCAGTCTGCTCGGCCTGTCCGTCGTGTCGGACACGCGCAACGACAAGCTTGCGCCGACCTCGGGGCACCAGATCGGCCTCTCGTTCGAAGGTGCGGGGATCGGCGGCTTCTCGGAATTCGCGCGGCTCGAGGGGCGCGCGGTGTACTTCCTCGGCGCGCCGAGCTGGCTGCTCGACCGCTCGACGTTCGTGGCGGCGGTGCGCGCGGGCTGGGCGTTTCCGTTCAACACGATCGGCGAGTTCAAGACGTTCCAGGCGCTGGCGGGCGACGAGACCTTCCTGGCCAACGGGAGCGGCCAGTTCCGCCGGCTCGAGGACGTCGACGACGATCTGACCCTCCCGCTCACCGAGCGCTATTTCCTCGGCGGCCTCGGCCAGTTCCAGCTGCGCGGCTTCAAGGCGCGATCGGTGGGGCCGCGGCGCGCGATCCTGCGCCGGGTCACCGGGGGCAACGTGTTCGCGCCGGTCGGCGTGAACCAGGACGGCCAGTGCGAGGACGGCGGCCCGCTCGGTCCCTTCTTCGGCGGCAACCTGAACGGCGTCTGCAACCGGATCACCGACCGCAAGATCGAAGACTTCGCAGACCTCAAAGAGACCGACGTGATCGGTGGCAACAAGTTCTCCTCGGCGTCGTTCGAGTACCGCTTTCCGATCTCGGAGACGGTCGGCCTCCAGGGGGTCGCCTTCGTCGACATGGGCAACGCGTTCGACGAGCGGCAGTGGAACTTGGTCGACGTCACCCAGTGGCGCTACGGTACGGGCGCGGGCGTCCAGTGGTTTTCGCCGTTCGGACCCCTTGCCGTCGTATTGGGGTTCCCGCTGGACCGGCTTTCCGTGGAAAAGTCCCCCGTCTTCGAATTCTCGATCGGCGGTTCGGCCTTCTAAGAGAGACCCGGGAGGGTTCCGTGCAGGTTCACAAAGCGCTCGTACTATTCGGTCTCGCGGCAATCCTCGTCTGGGGGACCGCGGCCCAGGACGAAGGAATCAAGATCGGCGTTGTCGACATCGATCAGGCGATCAGCTCCACCACGGAGGGCAAGGCGGCGCGCGAGGAGTTCGCGCGCAAGCAGCGCGACGCGGAGGCGAAGATCCAGCCGATGATCGAGAAGTATCAGGGCCTCGAGGAGGACCTGAAGCAGAAGAAGTTCGTGCTCTCGGACGAGGCGCTGTTTCAGAAGCAGCTCGACCTCGCGCAGATGCGCAACGAGATCGAGAGCAAGATGAAGGAGCTCGAGAACCAACTCCAGGTCGACCAGAAGCGCCTCGAGGGTCCGCTCACCAAGAAGCTCGTGGACGTGATCGAGGGCGCGGGCAAGGAGGCGGGCTTCACGATCATCCTGCGGCGCGGCTCGCCCGGGCTGCTCTACACGCGCGAAGCACTCGACATCACCGACCTGATCATCAAGAAGTACAACCAGAAGAGTTAGCGTGCCCAACATCCATCCGACCGCGGTAGTCGACCCGGGAGCGAAGCTCGCCGACGACGTGGCGGTTGGAGCGCTCTCGACGATCGGGGGCGGGGTCGAGCTGGGGCCGGGGGTGGAGATCGGCCCCCAGGTGAGCATCGCGGGGTGCACGCGCGTCGGCGCGCGCACGCGCATCTACCCGTTCGCAGCGATCGGCCAGACGCCGCAGGTGCTCGGCTTCGACGGGCGCTGCGGCGAGCTCGTGATCGGCGAGGACAACGAGATCCGCGAGCACGTCTCGATCCACGTCGGCCTGCCCGACCACGGCGGCGTCACCTCGATCGGGAACCACAACCTGATCCAGAACGGCTTCCACATCGCCCACGATTGCCGGATCGGCAACTACTGCGTGCTCGCGGGAATGAGCGGATTCGGTGGGCACTGCCTCGTGGAGGACTTCGCCGTGGTGGGCGCGATGTCGGGCATCCACCAGTTCGTGCGGATCGGCGAATCGGCGTTCACGGCGGGCAACTCGATGGTGACCAAGGACGTGCCGCCGTTCGTGAAGGTCGCCGGCGACCGCGCGCGCTTCGCGGGCGTCAATACGATCAATCTCGAGCGCCGCGGGTTCGAGAAGGACCGCGTCGCAACGATCAAGCACGCCTACCACCTCCTGTTCCAGTCGAAGCTGCCGTTCCAGCGCGCGTGCGCGCGCGTGGAAGCCGAGTGCGGCGAGTCGCGCGACGTGCAGCACGTGCTCTCGTTCCTGCGCTCGGCTGAACGCGGGTTCGTGCGCTGATCGCCATGGAAAAGCCCTCGCCGGGCGAGGTGCTCGGGCTGATCGCGGGGCAGGGCGTGTTCCCGCTCGAGGTCGCGCGGACCGCGCGGCGGCGCGGCGTGCGAGTGTCGTGCGTCGCGCTGCGCGACCAGACGCGCCCCGAGATCGAGAACGCGGTGGAGTCGATCACCTGGATCTACCCCGGCGAGGTCGCGGCCGGCCTCGCGGCATTCCGCGCCGCGGGCGTGCGCGACGTGGTCATGGCGGGAAAGGTGTCGAAGAGCGACCTGTTCCAGAATCCCGGTGCGCTGCGCCTCGATGCGGACGCCGCGGACATGATCGGGGACCTCGCCGACCGCAAGGACGACACGATCCTGGGCAAGCTCGCCGACTTCCTCGAGACGCTAGGGCTGCACCTCCTGCCGCAGTACGCGCTCACGCCGGAGCTGCTCGCCGAGGCGGGTGTGCTCACGCGCGCGCAGCCGAGCCAGGCGCAGCGCGCCGACATCGCGTTCGGCTTCCCGATCGCCAAGACGATCGGCGACCTCGACATCGGCCAGACGATCGTGGTGAAGGACCGCGCGGTGCTCGCCGTGGAGGCGATCGAGGGCACCGACGCCGCGATCCGCCGCGCGGGCGCGATCGCGGCCGGCGCGTGCGCGGTGAAGGTGGCGAAGCCGGGACAGGACCCGCGCTTCGACGTTCCGACGATCGGGCCCAGCACGGTCGCGGTGCTCGCCGAGGCGAAGATCGCGGTGCTCGCGATCGAGGCGGGCGCCACCGTGGTACTCGAGCGCGAAGCGGTGGTGCGCGAGGCGGACCGGCACGGGATCGCGATCGTCGCCGTCGCGGCGGGGCCCCCCGCGTGAGCGCGCTGCGCATCGCGGTGATCGGCGCGGGCGTGATGGGCGGCCACCACGCGCGCAAGGTGCACGACCGCGCGCGGCGCGAGGGCGACGTGGCACTGGTCGGGATCTCCGACTCGGTCCTCGACCGCGCTCGCGCCATCGGCGGGGAGCTTGGCGCGCCGGCCGTCGCGGACCCGGCCGAGCTGTTCGCGAAGGCCGACGCTGCGATCGTCGCCGTCTCGGCGGTCGCCCACTACGAGGTGGCGCGGCGCGCGATCGAGGCGGGCCTCGACGTCCTCGTCGAGAAGCCGATCGCCGCGACGCTCGACGAGGCCGAGGCGCTGGTCGCGCTCGCCGCGCGCCGCGCGCGCGTGCTCCAGGTCGGCCACCAGGAGTGGTTCAACGCCGCGATGCGCGTGGTGCGCGAGCAGATCGATCAGCCGCGCTTCGCGGAGATCCACCGCCTCGGGCCGTTCCCCGAGCGCGGCGCCGACGTGGACGTGGTCCGCGATCTGATGATCCACGACATCGAGATCCTCCAACAGCTGCTCGGCGCGGAGCCCGAGCGCGTCGACGCGGTGGGCGTGGAGGTGATCACCGACCACGTCGACATCGCGAACGCGCGCCTCGCGTTCCCGGGCGCCTGCATAGCAAACCTGACGGCGAGCCGAGTGTCGGCCACGCCGATGCGAAAGTTCCGCCTGTTCCAGCGCGACGCCTACTTCTCGATCGACTTCCTGGCCCAGAAGGCGATGCTGTTCCGGCGAGTGCCCGCGGCCGAGGGCGGCAAGAAGATCGAGATGCAGGCGCTCGAGACCGACCCCGAAGACGCGCTCGCGGTGCAGCTCGACGTGTTCGTCTCGGGCGTGCGCCGGCGCAGCGCCGAGGGTTCGTCCGGGGTGACCGGCGCGCAGGCGGCCTCCGCTCTGCGCACCGCGCTGCGGGTGATCGACGCGATGCCCGAAACCGATCATCTGCGATGAGCACGGTCCTGCTATCCGTGGGCGATGCCTCGGGCGACGTCTACGCGAGCGACTTGGTGCGCGAGCTGCGCGCGCGGGTCCCGGACGCGCGCTTCGTGGGGCTGGGCGGAGCGGAGATGGAGAAGGCTGGCGTCGAGCTCGTGGTGCAGCAGCGCGATGTCGCGGTGAGCGGGCTGTTCGAGCTGCTGCCCGATCTGCACCGGATCATTCGCGCGTGGCGGCGCATGACCGCCGCGCTGCGCGCAGTGCGCCCGGATCTCGTCGTACTGGTCGACTCGTCCGGCTTCAACCTCCCGTTCGCGCGCCGCGCGCGCCGGCTCGGCTGTCCGACGCTCTACTACGTCTCGCCCCAGGTGTGGGCGTGGCGCCCGCGGCGGATCCATAAGCTCGCGCGCAGGGTGAACCAGCTCGCGGTGATCTTCCCGTTCGAGCCCGCCGCGTACGCCGGCACCCGCGTGCCCGTCGAGTACGTGGGACATCCGCTCGTGGAGCGGCTGCGCGCGAGCGCGGAGATCCACCGCGAGACCGCGCGCCGAGAGCTCGGTCTGCCCTCCGGCGCGCGGATCGTGGCGCTCCTGCCGGGCAGCCGCGGCAGCGAGATGCGCCACCTGCTGCCGCTCCAGCTCGAGGTCGCGCGCGTGCTGCATGCGCGCGACGCGCGGATCCATTTCGTCCTGCCGCGCGCCGCATCGCTTGCGCGCGAGGCGCTCGAGGCGGGCATCCGCGCCGCGCGGCTGCCCTCGTTGCTCCAGATCGACGTGCTCGACGGCCGCTCCCAGGTCGCGCTGCGCGCGGCCGATGCCGCGCTGCTCAAGCCCGGTACATCGACGCTCGAGGCCGCGCTGCTCGACTGCCCGATGGTGGTGGCCGCGCGCACCAACCGGCTCACCGCCTGGTTGCTCGAGAGGCTCGTGCGCGTGGACACTCTGACGATGCCCAATCTCATTGCCGGTGAGGCCATCGTGCCCGAGTTCCTGCAGGAGGCCGCGCGCCCGGAGGCGGTCGCCGACGCGGTGCTCGCGCTGCTCGACGGGCCTGCGCGCGACGCGCAGCGCGCGCGCCTCGCCGTGGTGCGGCGGGCGCTCGCGAAGGGTGGTGCTGCGGTGCGCGCCGCGGAGATCGCGGTGGAGATGATGCGTGGTCAACGTCTTTCGGCATAGCGCTGCGGCGCTGTCCGCCGCGCTCGCGGCACCGCTCGCGGCAGGCGCACTGGCGCTGCGCCCGCGCTGGCGCGACGGTTGGCGCGAGCGGATCGGCGGGGGGCAGATCGCGCGCGACACCCTCTGGATCCACGCGGCGAGCGTCGGTGAGGTGACCGCGTCCGCGCGGCTC
>DATFWW010000129.1:0-34253 GCA_035258825.1 Myxococcota bacterium | reverse complement strand
CGATCTCGCCGGGGTGGTCCGCGACCTGCTGCACGAGACGGGCGTGGACGCGTCGCTGCTCGAGATCGAGGTCACGGAGAGCGCCGTGATCGCCGACGCCGACGCCGGCATCGCCGCGCTCGAGGAGCTGCGCGCACTCGGCATCCGGCTGTCGCTCGACGACTTCGGTACCGGCTACTCCTCGCTCAGCTATCTGCGCACGCTTCCGATCTCCGGTGTGAAGATCGATCGCTCGTTCTCGACCTCGCTGGGCGAGGACGGGCGCGACAGCGAGCTGGTGGCATCGATCGTCGCGATGGCGAAAGTGCTCGGGCTGTCCGTGGTCGCGGAAGGCGTGGAGACCGAGGAACAGGCGGAGCTCCTCGCGGAGCTGGGCTGCGACGAGCTGCAGGGATACCTGTTCGGCGGACCCGTGCCGAGCGCGGATGCGCGGCGCCTGCTCGCCGAGGGTTCGGTTCCCGCGCGCGTGAAGCGGAAATCGGATTCGCGCATCTAGTTCGATCGAAGATCCCGTGATGTGTTCGAACTCACAATTCGCCCGGCCCGCGGGCCCGAAGCGCGCGGCATGAGACACAGACGGATTCGCACGGCGATTCAGGCAGAGTTCGAGGCAGGGGCACTCCGCGGTCGCGGCAAGATCCACAACATGGCCGAAGGTGGATTGTTCGTCGGCACGGCCGAGGTTCCGCACCAGGGCGAGCCGGTGTCGCTCTCGTTCCGCGACCAACGAGGCAGGCCCGTGGGCGTCCATGGGCTCGTCTGGTGGACCACCAGCGACGAACCTGGAGCCCATCGCACCCCCGGCTTCGGGATGCGCCTGCTCGAAGACTCCGAGGAGTACAGCCACTTTCTCGCGAGCCTGGGTGGATGAGCAAGCCGACCAGGTTGCCGCCCGAGGGGACAGCGTCGGCAAGTCGCGGCTCGCCGGCAGCAGCGTGAAACCGTGGCTTCGCACAGCAGATTGGGGCGTTACGAGCCCGACTTGCGCACCGAGGGGAACTGCCCGAACGCGGCTCGTCATCCGAGATCGTCGTAGGCAGCGCTTCGAGGACGCGGATCCCTGTTGACACCCACTTCCGCACCGCCGACGATCCGTGCAGTCCTCGGGAAGGGGATCGCGCGTTGGTGCCCACGTGCTCCACGATTGACGGGCATCTCGCTCGGATCGGCACCACCGCGACACCTTCTCAGCTGTCATTGCCCAGAGGTTCGGACTGGGCAGCGCGATCATTTGTCCGTCGAGCGACTGCTGTGGTGGATCGGAATCAAGCGGAAGAAGCGAAGGGGATGCGCTGTGAATGGGAGAGCGAAGCGCGCGTGGTTTGAAGTCGCGGCAACCGCCCTCGTAGCAACCGCGACCGCATTGGAGTCCCACGCGTCACTGATCGCCGTCGGAGAGGTGGGTGACGCGCGCGCCAGCGCTACGAACGTGGACCCCTACTTCGATCTCCTCGCGGATGCGAACATCTTCGACTCCACCACGGTGGCCCACGCGTCGGTGTCCAGCACGAATGACAGCGTCACCGACGTGGACTGGTACTCCTTCACGGGTGTCGCGGGAGCCACGGTGTTCATGGACATCGACTGCGGCGGGGGGTGCGGAGTCAGCGTCGATACGACGCTCTCGCTCTTCGATGGCACCGGGACCGTGATCGCGAGGGGCGACGACAGTTCGCCTCCGGATCCCGGGAGTCTCAACGATACGGACTCGTTCGTCGGCGCGTTCATTCTCCCGGGCTCCGGAACCTACTTCGTCGCCGTCTCGAATTACGACCGGTTCCCGGCCGCCCTTTCGTCTTGCATCAGCTTTGCATCCCTAACCCGACCCGACGGGTTCGTGGCGGGAGGCGACGCGGTGTTCGGCTGCACGCCGGGTGACGACAGCTTCAGTGGCGGTCTCAGCTCTACGGGCGACTACATCCTCCACATCAGCAATTCCCTGCCGATTCCCGAGCCGAGCACCCTCGCTCTGCTAGCGCTGGGACTGGCGGGTCTCGACGCGCGAGGTCGGATTCGCCGCTCGTCCGTGCTGCTCAGGTGACGATCCGGTAGATCACGGTACCGCGCGCGAACACGCGGCGGTCCGCGGCGCTCGCGACTTCGACGTCGCTCCAGAGCAGCTCGGTGTCGCGCTGCACGCAGCGGCCGTAGGCGACCAGGTCGACGCCCTCGGGCGGGGTGAGGACCTGCGCCTGCAGCGCGGGGGTCGAGGCCTTGTACGGACCGACGCCGGTCGTGGCCCACGCGGCCATCGCGCCCGTGGTGTCGAGCAGCGCGAGCACGGCGCCTTCGTGCATGCCGCCGGAAGCATCCGCGTTCGCGGCGCGCGCGGGCATCGTGATCCGCGACGTCCCCCCAGTCATGTGTTCCACGTGGAGACCGCGCGCGGCGGTGAACGGCATCTTTCCGACACCGGGCCCCATCCTTCCCGGATCGCTCTCACCGTGATCGCCCGCGGCAACGTAGACCCGGGCGGGCGGGGCGCCGAACCGCGCGCGCACCGCAGCCGTGGCGTGCGCGATCGGCTTGCCATCCTCGCGCGACACGTCCACCTCGACGAAGCACATCTCCTTGCCGCGGCGCAGCAGCGCCGCACGCGCGGTGACATCCTCGTCGATCGCCGCGGCGAGGTAATCGACCTGGAGCGCGGCCGTGTGCCACGGTCCGGACTCGGCGCCGAGCGCCGCGCGCGCCACCGCGTGTGCGCCCGTCACCGCGAGCGAGGCGGCGCACCCGCCGTGCAGCGCCTTCCCGGGATTGCAGTTCTGCGCGCCGAACGGCAGCCGCAACAGCGCCGACTCGCCGTCGACGCACTCGAGCGCTACGCCCAGTGCGGCGGTGTAGCCCGACTTCGCGATCCACTCCGAGACGAAGTCTGTCATGTTCCCGCCTAACCCATTTCCGGCAGCAGACAGGAGTGGATCGACTCGTCGCCAGGGATCTCGCGCGCGAGCGTGCGGATCGCGAGCTCCGCGTCGCGCAGCGCGAAGTCGTGCGTGTGCATCTTCTCCACCGGGTAGCGGCGCGACTCCAGCAGCCGGATCGCGCTGCGGTAGCCGCTCGAGGTGACGCCGATCGCGCCCTGCAGCGAGATCTCCTTCATCACGATCTTGTCGGAGACGAAGTCGGGGATCGCCTTGAAGCCCTTCACGCCCGCGAGGATCACGCGGCCGCCCGGGCGCACGAAGTCGAGCGCCTGCGCGACCGGCGCGGTCGAGTACGAGGAGACGTCGACTACCACGTCCGCGCCCTGCCCGTCGGTGAGCTCGCGCACGCGCGCGAGCGCGTTCTCGTTCTCGACGTCGATCGTGTGGTGGGCGCCGAACTCGCGCGCGAGCGCGAGCTTCCGCGCGTCGGCCGCGAGGCCCGTGACGAGCACCCGATCTGCGCCCGCTTCGCGGCACGCGATCACGCTCGCGAGCCCGCGCTGACCGGGGCCGAGGATCAGCACGGTGTCGCCGGGACTGGTGCGCGGCATCTCCACTGCCCAGCGGAACCCCGCGCCGAGCGGGTTGAACATCACCGCGATGCTCGGCGGTAGGGTTTCGTCGATCTTGTGCACGACCGAGTTGCGGTGCACGAACATGTACTGGGAGTAGGCGCCCCACAGGCCGGGCGCCTCCGCGAGCGGGATGTAGGAGTAGATGCGCCGCGAGCGGCAGAGGTGGTAGTGCCCGCCGAGGCACGCCGAACAGAAGCGGCACGAGAGCATCGTCTCCACCGCGACGCGATCGCCCGCGTCCACGCCCCAGCGGCGCGCGGCGGCGTCGCCGATCTTCTCGATCACGCCGAGTGGCTCGTGGCCGGGGATGACGGGCATCGGCGTGCGCAGCATGCCCTCGTACTGCTCGTAGTCGCTGCCGCAGATCCCACACGCCTCCACGCGCAGGAGCGCCGACTCGTCGTCGATCTCGGGGATCGGCAGGTCGCGCGGCACGAGCTCGCGCACGCCGGTCTGGACCATCGCGAGCGTCCTTGCAGGAGACATCGGTCCAGATCTTAAGGCACGATCCGCGCGATGATCGACTGGAACGCGACGCGGTTCGACCCGCAATCGGCGCTCGGCCACGTCGAGAGCCATTTCCTCATGCTGAACGACGCCGAGGGCCGGCGCGCGCTCTGGCTCAAGGCCACGATCCTGCGCCGGCTCGACGGGGACGCGGTCGCGGAGGCGTGGGCGGTGGCATTCGACCGCGAGCTCGGGCACGTCGCCGCGAAGCGCGTGGTGCCCTGGGAGAGCGCCTCGTTCTCGCGCGAGGGCCTCGCGGTCCGCGTCGCCGAGCTCGCGATGGATGCGACGCACACGCGCGGCTCGATCGCCGCGGACGGCGGCGCGATCGCGTGGGAGCTCGCGTTCGCGGGCGACATGGCGCCGTTCGCACCGCTGTCCGCGGGGCTCTACCGCGACGATGCGCCCAACGCGAAGATCGTGAGCCCGCGGCCCGATCTGCGCTTCTCCGGCCACTACAGGGTCGGCGACCGGCGCGTCGCGGTCGACGGCGCGGCATGCAGGGACACAACTGGGGACCGCGCCACACCCACGCCTACGGGTGGCTGCACTGCAACGTTTGGCGCGGCGCGGCGGATCTCGTCGTCGAGGGGATCACCGCGCGCGTGAAGGTCGGTCCGCTGCTCTCGCCTCCGCTCACGCTGCTCGTCGCGGAGGTCGCTGGGGAGCGCCACTCCTTCACGCTGCAGGGCAGTCTGCTGCGCGCGCGCGGCTCGTTCACGAAGCGCGCGTTCGAGTTCCGCGCCGCGAACGCGACCGCGCGGATCCGCGGGGGCTTTGCCGCCGAAACCGCGGACTTCGCAGGGCTGCACTACGAGAATTCCGATGGCGCGATGACCTATTGCCTGAACTCGAAGATCGCGCGCGGATCGCTCTCGCTCGCGGTGGCCGGCCGGGCCGCAATCGAAGCGCACAGCGACGCGGCGGCGCTCGAGATCGCGACGCGCGATCCCGATCACGGCATCAAGATGCTGGCCTGAGCTCGACGCGCAGCGAGCGCAGCGCGTGCGGAGCGACGGAGAACCGCAGCGTGCCGCCGTTGCGCGCCGGGTCCTCGCCGATCCGCGATTCGTCGAGGCGCACGAAGCGCGCGTGCTCGAACGGGAGCGCGAGCTTCACCTCGGCGTCGAGCGGGTTCGACGTGGGGTTCAGCACGCGAACCACGATCGCGTCGTCTCCCTCCGCCGGCTTGAGCGCCGAGAGCAGGAGCTCGCGCGGGGAGACCTCGCACAGCGAAACGCCTTCGGGCCAGAGCGCATTGGATGCCGGCCCCGCCTCCACCGCGCGCAGCCCCCACTCCGCGTCGAGCGCGGCCGCGGGATCGAGGCCCGCGAACAGCGCGAGGCGCGCGCGCAGCTCGCCGGGACACTGCGCGCCGGGCACCGTCGTACCGGGACCCGCGAGCATCGGCCGCGTCGCGAGGTCCGGTCGCGAGAGGTAACCGACCCCGCGCACGAGCGTGAGCGCGAGCACCGCGCCGCCCGGGGCGGCGATCACCTCCGCCTCCGGCAGACCCGGGGCCACGACCGTGAGCCCGGCCGCGTGGATCCATCCCTGGTGCGCGAAGGTCGCGGGCGCGCGCTGCACCCAGCCCGCGTCGGGCAACGCGCCCGGCGCGCGCACGGCGACGTCCAAGGTCGACGCAGCCTCGAACCGAGCGACGTCCGCGCCGAACGGAAAGAGCAGCCGCAGCCGGTGATCGCGCGCGGAGTTGGTGAGCCGCACGTCGACGTCGACGCGCGGTACATCCCGGGCGACACAGAATTCGGTGTCGAGGTGCAGATCGCAGCGCTCGGCGCTGCGAGCGCGCCGGCCGTCCGCGAGCTGCGCGGGCACCGAGAGCACCCGCTCGATGCGCAGGCGCGCAATGCCGGACGCGCTCTCCTCGCGAACGGCGCGCACGCTCCGGACCGCGGCGTCGCTCTCCCCGACCGGGTCGAAGTCGTAGCTGTCGCCGCGGTCGCCGAGGTCTTCGACCGCGAAGAGACCGGCATAGCGCCGGCCGCCGATTTCGAGGTCGACGCTGCCATCGCTGCGCGCCGCGAGGCGCACGCCGTCCGCGGCGATCTGCGCCTGCGCGCCGCCAGGCGCCACCTCGGCCACATCGCGCTCCTGCGCGCGCGACACATGCCGCACGCGCACGCGCTTCCAGCCGAGTGCGGGCACGTCGCGCACGACGAGCTCCAGATCCGGTGTCGCGCGGTCGGGCACCAGGCACAGCCGGCCCGGCTCGCCGGCTGGCGTGACGCGCACCGGCGCGCCGTCGGCCTCGTAGCTCCCCTCGAGCGCGCCGCGCAGCATCGCCGGGTGCATCGCGTCCTGCGGCCGCGCCGCGGGGATCGCGAACGGGTGGGGATCGATCGAGAATCGCACGCGATCCGTCCGGGGGTGGGGCGACGGGTTGAACACGGCGAGATCGAAATCGTCGCCCCAGCTCCCGCGGCGCAGCGTCGTGAGCCCGGCCACGCGCTCGAGGCTGCGGCGCGCCGTCTCGCCCGCGAGCTCGCGCGCCGCATCGAAGCGCCCGCGCATCTGCTCGTGCACCTCGTCGCGCGAGCAGCCGCAGATCGAATCGTGGGCGTGATTGGCGAGCAGCGCGCGCCACGCTGCGCGCAGCGCAGGCCGCTCGTGGGCCGCTCCGACCGCCGCGCCGAGCGCGGCCCATGGCTCCGCCCAGGCGAGCAACTCGCACTCGGCCGCGCGGTTCGCGAGCTTGATCCAGGTGCGCGTCGACCACACGCCGAAGAGCAGCGGCGCCGCGCGCGCGCCGACCAGCTCGCCGCGATGGGTCGGGCGCGCGGCCGCCGACGCCTCCACCGCGGCGACGAAATCCTCGAGCAGCGCGCGCCGCACGGAGAAGCCGGCGGCCCGCGCGACGCGCTGCGCGAGCTCCTCCGCGCGCGGCTCGGGCGGTGCGTGGTCGATGCCGTTCAAGAGCAGGATCGCATCCGACCGCGTGAGCGCGGCGAGCTCCACCGCGCGCGCGGAGATCGCCGCCGCGGTCTCGCCGGCGTCGGAGCGCGCGTCGCTCGCGGCGTTGAAATAACCTTTTCGCAGATGGCATGCGAGCACCGCGCTGCCGTCGGGCGCCTGCCAGTCGTACTCGGGCGGCAGCACCGCCAGCTCGTCGCCGTGCCCGCGCCAGTACACGAACGCGCGCAGGCCGAATCCGACGAGGATCTGGGGCAGCTGCGCGGGATGGCCGAACGAGTCGGGCGTGTAGCCGATCCGCGACGCGCCGCCGAACGCGTCGCCCGTGCGGCGCCCCTCGAGCAGGTTGCGCACGTGCGACTCGCCCGAGGGCAGCAGCGAATCGGGCTGCACGTACCACGGGCCGATCGTCACGCGGCCCGCCTCGACCAGAGCGCGCAGCCGCGCCTCGTGCTGGGGGCGCACCGCGAGGTAGTCCTCGACCGCGACCGCCTGGCCGTCGAGCAGGAAGCGGTATCCGGGGTCGGCCGCGCAGAGCTCGAGCAGCGCGTCGACCGCATCGACGAGCCGCGCGCGGAACGCCTCGAACGTCCGGTACCACTCGCGGTCCCAGTGGAAGTGACTCACCCAGAACGCGCGCACTCCGAAGCCTCCGCACGAGTGGCGGACAAGCTAGCTTGAAGGGGTGACGGGGCTCGAAGTCGGCATCACGCCCTGGGACGGGTTCGAGCGCGGCGGCGCCGGCGCGCTGTGCGCGCAGGCGGAGCGCGCGGAATCGCTCGGCTTCCACTCGTTCTGGCTGCCCGAGGGTCACTTCAGCGGTGCGGCCGCCATCCCACAGCCGCTGCTCTGGCATGCGGCGATCGCCGCACGCACCGAGCGGCTGCGGCTCGGCACCACCTCGTACCTGCTGCCGATCCGCCATCCGCTCCAGGTGGCGGAGGAGGTGGCCGTGCTCGATCGGCTCTCGGGTGGACGCGTGATCCTCGGGGTCGGACGCGGCTTTCGCAAGGCGCTATTCGACGCCTTCGACGTCGACCGCAGCACGAAGCGCGATCGGTTCGAGGCCGCGCTCGCGGTGATGCGCGACGCGTGGGCCGGATACCCGGTGACGCCCGAGAGCGAGACCCCGGGCGCGCCGTCCGTGCTCGCGCCGCGCCCGGTCCAGGATCCCCATCCGCCGATCTGGGTGGCCGCATTCGGCCCGAAGGCACTCGAGCAGGCCGGTCGGCTCGGGCTGCCCTACCTCGCCTCGCCGATCGAGAGCGAGGCCGCGCTCACCGCCAACTACGCGATGCACCGCGAGACGCTCGCGCAGCACGGCCACGATGCCGCCTCGCTCGCGGTGCCAATCATGCGCACGGTGTTCGCGCACCCCGATGCCGCGGTCGTCTCCCGCGTGCGCGACGCGCTCCAGCGCCAGGCGCTCGCGCTCGGGAGCTCGGCTTCGGCCGTGCTGCGCCGCTCGGGCGCAGCCGAAGCCGAGGACTTCGCAATCCTCGGCGAGCCCACGCGCGTGCGCGACGAGGTGCTGCGCTACCGCGAGAAGCTCGGCATGACGCACCTGATCGCGCGCACCCAGGTGCCCGGCGCCGACGCGCCCGAGCGGATCGCGGCGCTCGAAGCACTGGCCTCGGTCGACCTCGCGGCGTGAGCAAGCAGGCTCCGGTCGCGGTGCGCTCTGCCGACGTCGTCTCGGTGCTCACGCTAAATCTGTGGCACGACTCGGGCCCCTACCCGGCGCGGCGCGCGCTCGTGCGCGCGTGGATCGAGCAGCTCGACCCCGACGTGATCGGCTTCCAGGAGGTGCTGCGCGGGCCGGGCTTCGATCAGGTGGGCGAGCTGCTCGAGGGAATGGGCTATCACATCGAGTTCGCGGGCGCGTCGCCGTTCTGGCGCGACCCGAAGTGTGCACCGGGTACGCGCGACGTGACGGAGTTCGGCAACGCGATCGCGGCGCGATGGCCGCTCGTCGAGCGCGACGCGCTGCTGCTGCCCGACACGGGCGACGGCGAGACGCGGTCGGCGCTCTCCGTGACCGTGCTGGCGCCGGAGCCGGTCGAATCGTTCTCCGTCACGTGCACGCACCTGCACTGGAAGTTCCACCACTCCGAGGTGCGCGAGCGCCAGGTGGTGGCCGCGTGCGACCGCCTGCTCGCGCGCCAGCGGCGCGGCGGGTTTCCGCCGCTCCTGATCGGCGACTTCAACGCAGAGCCCGAGTCGGCGGAGATCCGCTATGTGACGGGCTTGCAGTCGCTGCCCGGGCGCAGCGTGGCGCTGCTCGACGCCTGGCGCGCGGCGGGCAAGGGCGGCAGCGGCATCACCTGGTCGAACGCGAACGACTACGCGCGGCTCAACCTCGAGCCGGACCGCCGGATCGACTACGTGTTCGCGGGCTTTCCGCGCCGCGACGGGATCGGGCAGATCACCCACTGCCGCGTGGTGTGCAACGAGCCGAAGCGCGGCGTGTGGCCGAGCGATCACTTCGGCGTGTACGCCGAGCTGCGCGCCGTGCCGTTGCCGGAGCTCCCGCCCTTCGACGACGCCGCATGAGACGCAAGTTTCGCGCAGCGAGCCGAAGGCGAGCGAAGGCCGGCGGGACTCCGGCTGTCGTGGTGTCGGGCTTCCTCGGCAGCGGCAAGACCACGCTCGTGCGGCACCTGCTCGCCGACGCGCGCCGCACCGGCTCGCGCGTGGCGGTGGTGTCGAACGAGTTCGGCGAGCTCGGCATCGACGCAGCGCTGCTCTCCGACGTGAGCGACGACTACGTCGAGCTCTCCGGCGGCTGTGTGTGCTGCAAGCTCTCCGATGCGCTCGTGGAGACGCTCGAGGTGCTGCGCCGGCGCGCGCACCCCGACCGGATCGTGATCGAGACATCGGGCGTCGCGCTGCCGTTCGAGACGCAGCTCCAACTCTGGCGCGACCCGGTGCGGCAGTGGATCTCGGACGACGTCGCCGTGGTGGTCGTGAACGCCGAGCAGCTCGCGGCGGGGCGCGACCTCGACGACACGTTCACCCAGCAGGTCTCGTCGGCCGACTTCCTGCTGCTGAACCAGACCGACCGGGTGCCCGCGGCGGCGCTGCCGTCGCTCGAGCGCGAGCTGCGCAAGTGGGAGCCGGAGGCGCCGCTACTGCCCACCGTACACGCACAGGTGTCGCCCGAGGTGCTGTTCCCGCCCGACCTCGCCCAGGTGCGCGCGCGCCGGCGCGCCGCGGGCGGCGTGGGCGCCCCGCCGCACGATCACGCGCGCGATCACGCCGGTTTCCGCGCGGAGGAGCTGGTGCTGCCGGCCGGCCTCGCGTGCGCGGAGATCCGTGCCCAGCTGCGCGGGCTCGGGGCGCTGCGCGCGAAGGGCTTCGTCGCCACGCGCGAGGGACTGCGCGTCGTGCAGGGCGTCGGCGCGCGGATCGAACTCGCGAGCGCGGAGGGCGCTCCGCCCGAGCTGATCGGCCGCGTGGTCGTGATCCGGCGGTGAGTCTCGGCGATCGCGTGCGCGCGGGTGCCGACTCCGCGGCGGTGCTCGACCAGTTCCTCGGCTGGGTCGCGGAGCTGGGCCTGGATCCCTATCCCGAGCAGGAGGAGGCGATCCTCGAGCTGCTCGCCGGCCGCCATGTGGTGCTCTCGACACCCACGGGTTCGGGCAAGTCGCTCGTGGCGCTCGCCATGCAGTTCCGCGCGCTCTGCGCCGGCGAGCGTTCGTTCTACTGCGCTCCGGTCAAGGCACTCGTGTCCGAGAAGTTCTTCGCGCTCTGTGGGGAACTCGGCGCCGACCGCGTGGGCATGCTGACGGGCGACGCGAGCATCAACCCGCGTGCGCCCGCGATCTGCTGCACCACCGAGGTGCTCGCGAACATGGCGCTGCGCGGCGGCGAGACCACCGACGCCCCGGCCGTCGTGCTCGACGAGTTCCACTACTACGACGACCGCGAGCGCGGCATGGCGTGGCAGATCCCGCTGCTCGAGCTCCCCCACAGTCAATTCCTCCTGATGTCGGCCACGATCGGCAATACCGCGGCGATCGAGGAGCGGCTCGCCGACTTCACCCAGCGCGCCGTCGCGCACGTGCACTCGGACGCGCGTCCCGTGCCGCTCGACTTCGAGTACCGCGAAACGCCGCTGCACGAAACGCTCGAAGACCTGGTCCAGCACGACCTCGCGCCCGTCTACGTCGTGAACTTCACTCAACGCGAGTGCGCCGAGCTCGCACAGGGCGCGACCAGCGCGAAGCTCGCCTCGCGCGAGTCGCGCGACGCGATCGCCGACGCGATCCGGGGCGTGCGCTTCGACACCGCCTACGGCAAGGACATGAAGCGCTTCCTCGGCCACGGCATCGGCATCCACCACGCGGGCCTCCTGCCGAAGTACCGCTTGCTCGTGGAGCGCCTCGCGCAGCAGGGCCTCCTGCGCGTGATCTTCGGCACCGACACGCTCGGCGTCGGCGTGAACGTGCCGATCCGCACCGTGGTGCTGAACAAGCTGTCGAAGTTCGACGGCGAGAAGGTCGGGATCCTGCGCGCGCGGGAGTTCCACCAGATCGCCGGCCGCGCGGGCCGCAAGGGATTCGACGACCGGGGGCGCGTGGTATGCCAGGCGCCGGAGCACGTGATCGAGAACCGCCGGAGCGAGCAGAAGGGAGGCGCGAAGAAGCCCGCGAAGAAACGCCCTCCGCGCGATTTCGTGCCGTGGAGCCGCGAGACCTTCGAGCAGCTCGTGGCGCGCCCGCCCGAGGCGCTGCGCTCTCAGTTCGCGGTGAGCCACGGCGTGATCCTGGGCGTGCTGCAGCGCGACGGCGGCGCGGACTACGGCGCAGTGATCCGGCTCGTCAACCGCTCGCACGAGAGCGACGCATCGAAGGCGCGCCAGCGCCGCCGCGCCGCGGCGCTGTTCCGGTCGCTGGTCGCGGCGGGCGTGGTCGAGCTGATGCCCGGCTTCGGCAGCGGACGCGAGGTGCGCGTCGCCTCGGGCCTGCAGACGGATTTCGCGCTGCACGACACGCTCTCGCTCTACCTCGTGGAGGCCGTCGCGGCGCTCGACCCGGACTCGGAGAGCTACGCACTCGAGGTGCTCTCCGCCGTCGAGGCGGTGCAGGAGAATCCGCGCCCGATCCTCGACGAGCAGACGCGCCGAGCCAAGGATGAGCTGATCGCGCGGCTCAAGGCCGAAGGCGTCGAGTACGAGGAGCGCATGCGGCGCCTCGAGGAGGTGACCTACCCGAAGCCCGAGGAGGAATTCCTTCACCAGACGTTCCGCGCGTTCTCAGAGCGCTACCCGTGGGCGCGCGAAGACGACGTGCGGCCGAAGTCGATCGCGCGCGACATGGTCGAGCGCTATCTGGGCTTTCGCGACTACGTGGCGGAACTCTCGATTGCGCGCATCGAGGGTCTCCTGCTGCGCTACCTCTCGCAGGTCCACAACGCGCTCGTCAAATCGCTGCCCGCGGCGGCGAAGACCGACGCCGTCTACGAGATGATCGCGTTCCTGCGCGCGGCAATCGCGGGCGTCGACACGAGCCTGCTCGAGGCGTGGGAGAGCCTCGTCGCGCCGGCGCCGAGCGCCGCGCCCGGGCCCGCAGCGCTGCCGCGCTTCGATCTGGCACAGCAGCCGCGCCTGCTCACCGCGCGCGTGCGCTCGGAGCTGCTCTCGCTGGTGCGCGCGCTGGCCGCGCGCGACTACGAGAGGGCGGTGCACTGGGTGCACCCGGATCCCGCAGATCCGTGGGGCGCCGCGCGCTTCGAGGCTGCGCTCGCGCCGTTCTTCGCCGAGCACGGCGCGATCGACTTCACACCCGAGGCGCGGCGCGCGCACCACACCTCGCTGCGCGCCGCGGGCCCGCGCCGCTTCGATGTCACGCAGGTGCTGGTCGATCCGAGCGGCGACAACCTGTGGGCGCTGCACGGGGAGGTCGACCTGCGCCAGGAGCGCGACCCCGAGCAGCCGCTCGTGCGGCTGATCCGGATCGGAACCTGACGAACGAGGACGCAACGATGAAGATCGCAGTTCCCGCTTCGATGACGCTCGTCTTCTGTCTCGCTCTCGGCGCGACGTCCGACGACAGCGCCAACCCGGTCGGCGGCATGGGCCTGTTCCCCGCGGCCGAGATCCAGTGGAGCGACGGGCCGCCCTCGCTCCAGAAGGGCGCACAGATGGCGGTGCTCGAGGGCGATCCCGCGAAGGAGGGGATGTTCACGATGCGCCTGAAGCTGCCGGCCGACTTCGACGTGAAGCCGCACTGGCACACGCAGATCGAGCACGTGACGGTGATCTCGGGAACGCTGCACTTCGGCATGGGCGAGACATTCGACCGCGCGAAGACGCGCGCGATGCCCGCGGGCTCGTTCGGCTACTGGCCGATCGGGATGCGCCACTTCGCCTACACGGAGGGCGAGACCGTGCTGCAGCTGCACGGGCGCGGACCGTGGACGATCACCTATGTGAATCCCGCCGACGACCCGCGGGGCCGAAAATGATCGCGCGAAATGTCGCACGGCAGCGCGCCCATTCGTCTCCAAGGAAGAGAGGAGAACGGACATGAAGCATCCGCCGACCGTCTCGAAGCAGGAGTGGCAGGCCGCGCGCGACCGGCTGCTCGCAAAGGAAAAGGAGGCCACGCGCGCGCGCGACGCGCTGGCCGCCGAGCGACGCCGGCTGCCGCGGGTCCGGATCGAGAAGCGGTACACATTCGACGGACCGGCCGGCAAGGCGACTCTGGTCGACCTGTTCGAGGGGCGCCGCCAGCTGCTCCTCTACCACTTCATGTTCGGACCGAACCAGGAGGAGGGCTGCCCGGGCTGCTCGATGTTCATCGATCAGATCGGCCACCTCGCCCACCTGCACGCGCGCGATACCTCGTTCGCGATGGTCGCGCGCGCGCCGATCGACACGCTCGAGGCCTATCGCAAACGGATGGGCTGGACGATCCCGTGGGTCTCGTCGTTCGGGACCGACTTCAGCCGCGACTTCGGCCTCGGCCCCGAACGGCCGCAGCAGGGCGAGCACCAGGACGGAGAGGACTTCGGCCTCTCCGTCTTCGTGCGCGACTCGGACGAGGTGTACCGCACCTATTTCACGAATCGCCGCGGCGTCGAGGCGCTCGGCCCCGTCTGGACGCTGCTCGACCTCACGCCGCTCGGCCGCCAGGAGGAGTGGGAGGACTCGCCCGAGGGTTGCCCGCAGACGCCGCCCTACGGGTGGTGGCGCCGCCACGACGAGTACTGAGGCTGCCCGAACACCTAACGCTTGGCGCGGCGCGGACGCGCGGGACTCATCTCCCGCGCGATCCGCGCCTGTGACGCCGCCCACGAGCAGATTGGGCACGCGCGCAGGTCGTGGCCGCGCGCGGGACACCAGGTGCGGCCGAACAGGATGATCTGGAGGTGCACCTTCCCCCAGTCTTCGGGCGGGAACAGCGCTTTCAGGTCCCGCTCCACCATCGCGACGTTCGTCGCGCGCGAGAGACCCCAGCGGCCGGCCAGCCGGTGGATGTGGGTGTCGACGGGGAACGCCGGGACGCCGAACGCCTGGACCATCACCACGCTCGCCGTCTTGTGGCCGACACCGGGAAGCGCCTCGAGCGCTTCGATGTCGGCGGGCACGCGCCCGCCGTAGTCATCGCGCAGGATCGCCGACAACCCGTGGATCGCCTTCGCCTTCGCTGGCGCAAGGCCGCACGATCGGATCGTGCGCTCGATCTCCGCGAGGGAGAGCTTGGCCATCGCGTCGGGTGTCGAGGCGCGCGCGAACAGCGCGGGCGTCACCTGGTTCACGCGTTCGTCGGTGCACTGCGCCGAGAGCACCACGGCCACGAGCAGCGTGAACGGGTCGACGTGGTCGAGCGGCACGGCGGCCTCGGGATGGAGCCGGTCGAGGATGAGCGCGATCCGCCGCGCCTTCTCCGCGCGCGTCACATGTGCGCGGCGCCGTCGGTCGCCTCCTCGAGGCGCGCCATGAACGCCACGAGGGTCGGCCGATCGGCCAGGAGCTTCGCGGAGCCGGGGATCGAGTCGCGCCGCATCGTGAATAGCATCGCGTACACGCCGAGGTCGGCCACTGAGAGCCGGTCGGAGTAGAAGAACGGCCGCGCGCCGAGGAAGTTCACGAGATCGTCCATGCGCAACCCGAGCTCGCGCTGGAGCCCGGTGATCGGGCGCTCCCAGGTGCCGCCCGCCTGGAGCCACGCGCGGAGGCGGCGCAACCAGCCGCTCGGCGCCTGCGGCAGGGGTGGATCCCCTCCTTCGCTCTTGAGCGGCGGCGTCGCTTCTCCGCCGCCGATCATGCGCCGGTACTTCATCCAATACCAGAGAAACGACTCGTCGGCCCAGTCCTCGAGCTGGCGCTGCTGACTCGCCACGGTCGGATCCGCCGCGAGCAGCGGCGGGTTCGGATAGCGCGCGTCGATCGCGAACAGGATCTGCGTGGAGTCCTCGATCACCTCGTCGCCGACGTGGATCACGGGCAGCATTCCGCTCTTCGGGTTCCAGCGCTGATAGTCGTCGGGCGACGTGGGCTCGAGAAACTCGAATTCGAGGCCCTTGTACAGCAGCGCGCGCCGGACCTTCTCGGTGTAGGGAACCCGCGCGGCGCCGTAGAGTGTGATCGAGGGCAACGCGCTCACCGCTGCTGCTGGCGACCGCGGTCCTGGATCCCGACGCGCCGGCCCGCGATCGCCTCCGCGGTCACGCCGGCGAGGTGCTCGCGCGAGACCTTCTGCTCGAGCACCATCGCGTCGCCGAACGTCACCGCATAGCCGCGGTCGATCATCTGCTTGTAGCGGCGCAGCGAAGGCGGGTCGCAGGAGAGGATATCCTGCGCGAGCTGGCGGCAGACGGGCATGAGCTCGTGCGCGGGCACCACGCGGTTCACGAGACCCCACCGCTCGGCCTGCTCCGCGCCGATGAAGTTGCCCGTGAACGAGAGCTCCTTGGCGCGCCCGATCCCGATCAGGCGCGGCAGCTTCTGCGACAGACCCCAACCCGGCACGATCCCGACGCGCGCGTGGGTGTCGGCGAACACCGCATTCTCGCTCGCGATCAGGAGGTCGCACGCGAGCGCGAGCTCGAAGCCGCCCGTGATCGCGTGTCCGTTCACGGCGCCGATCACCGGCGCCCCGAAGTCGTGGATCGCGGCGATCATGTCGTAGTCGGCGGCGCCGGAGCGCTCGATCCGGCCGCTCGACAGCTCCTTCAGGTCGATGCCGGCCGAGAAGGCGCGCCCCGCGCCGGTCAGGATCGCGACCCGCACCTCCGCGTCCTTCGCCAGCTCCTGAAACGCCCGCGCGATCGCGTCCCGCAGCACCGTGTCGAGCGCGTTCAGCGCTTCGGGGCGGTTCAGGGTGATCGTGGCGATCCCGCCGGACTTCTCGACGAGCAGGACGGACATGGGGACCCGGTGAGGCCCAACAAGATACCGGACTGCGCGCGCGGCAGCGAAGCGCGGCCGGCGCGCCGCGCGCTCCGATCTGCGATGATCCGGCGATGCCCGCGCACCGCGATCCCTATCAGCGCATCTATGCCCTCGTCCGCCGCATTCCCCGCGGCCGGATCGCCACCTATGGTCAGATCGCATCGCTCGCCGGGCTCGGCGGTCACGCCCGCCAGGTGGGCTATGCGCTCCACGCCCTCACCGCGGGCGACCCCCTGCCCTGGCACCGCGTACTGAACGCGCAGGGGCGCGTGAGCCCGCGCGCGGAGCCGGGCGGAGACCACGTGCAGCGCGCGCTGCTCGAGCGCGAGGGCGTGCGGTTCGACGCCGCGGGGCGCGCCGATCTCGCGCGCTTCGGCTGGCACCCGCGCGCGGGCGCACGGCGGGTGAGGTCGCCTAGCAGGCGCACGAAGAGATGAGTCCGCCATTGGACGCGTGGCACGCCGCGCTGCTCGGGCTCGTCGAGGGCATCACCGAATACCTGCCGGTCTCGTCGACGGGACACCTGATCCTGGCTTCCTCGCTGCTGGGTCTCGATCGGCCCGAGCACAAGGATGCGCTCGACGCGTTCGAGATCGTGATCCAGGGCGGCGCGATCCTCGCGGTGCTCGGCCTCTATGCGCAGCGCGTCGCCCAGATGACGCGCGGGCTGCTCGGGCGCGATCCGGCCGGACTGCGCCTCCTGCTTCAGGTCGCGATCGCGTTCGTTCCCGCGGCGGCAGTCGGGCTCGTCCTGCGCCACGCGGTCAAGCAGTACCTGTTCCACCCGATCCCCGTGCTCGCCGCGCTGTTCGCAGGCGGGCTCTGGATGATCTGGCTCGACCGCGCGCGCGCTCCGGCGCGCGGCGATCCGCTCGAGTCGCTGACGTTCCGCAGCGCGCTCGCGATCGGGTTGTTCCAGTGCGCCGCGCTGTGGCCCGGCACCTCGCGTTCGATGATGGCGATCGCCGGTGGGATGGTCGTCGGTCTTCGGGCCCGCGATGCCGCGGAGTTCTCGTTCCTGCTCGGCGTGCCCACACTCGGCGCGGCATGTGCGTGGGAGCTGCTGCAGAACCTGCTGCACTCGGCGCGCGACCACACGCCGAACCTGTTCGAGCAGCTCGGCACCGGCGCGTGCGCGGTCGGCTTCGCAGTGGCCGCGCTCGCGGCCGCGCTCGCCGTGCGCTGGCTGGTCGGCTTCCTCACGCGGCACGGGCTCGCGCCGTTCGGGTGGTATCGGATCGCGCTGAGCGCGTTGCTCGGTGCGCTGCTGTTCGCGGGCGTCGTCCAACTCGGTTAAGGGCGCAGAAGTACCTTGCCGGTGGTGGCGCGGCCCTCGAGCGCGCGGTGCGCATCGGCCGCTCGCGCGAGCGGGAACTCGGCGCCGATGCGCACGTCGAGCCGACCGGCGGCGATCGCGTCGAAGACGGCGCCGGCGCGCAGCTCGAGCTCGGCGCGGTCCGCGGCGTAGTGCGCCAGCGACGGACGCGTGACGAACAGCGATCCCATCGCGTTGAGGCGCCCGAGGTCGAACGGCGGGACCGGGCCGGACGACTGCCCGAATAGCACGAGCAGCCCGCGCGGGCGCAGCGAAGCGAGGCTGCCGTCGAAGGTGGTCTTGCCGACCGAGTCGTAGACCACGTCGGCGCCGCGGCCGCGCGTCCACTCGCGCAGCTCCTTGGCGAAGTCCCGTTCGGTGTATCGGATCACGTGATCGGCACCCGCGCCGCGGACGAGCGCCTCCTTCTCGGCGGTCGAGCACGTGCCGATCACCGCCGCGCCGGCCGCCTTGAGCAGCTGCACGAGCAGGAGGCCCGCGCCCCCCGCAGCCGCGTGCACGAGCGCGACGTCGCCGGGGCGCGTGTCGCGCACGCCGTGCACGAGGTAGTGCGCCGTCATGCCCTGGAGCATCGCCGCGGCGGCGACCGCGTCGCCGACGCCGTCGGGCACGCGCACGACGTTCGCCGCGGGCGCGAGCACGCCGCTCGCGTAGGAGCCGGGCACCGATGCCCACGCCACGCGATCACCCGCGGTCAGGCCGCGGACTTCCGGGCCGAGGGACTCGACCTCGCCGGCGCCCTCGAGCCCCGCGACATAGGGCAGCGGCCGAGGATAGAGCCCGGTGCGGAAGTAGACGTCGATGTAGTTCACGCCGGCGGCGAGAATGCGGATCCGGACCTGACCGGGCCCCGGATCGCCGAGCTCGCGCTCCACCCGCTGCAGCACCTCGGGTCCGCCGGTCTCCGGTACTTCGATCGCCTGGATCTTCATGGGACCTCCGGTTCGACGCCCGAGGCCTCCGCATAGCGCAAGCGCTCCGCGTCGTAGCGGTCGAAGCCGACCGCGGCGCGCAGCTCGGGGAATGGCAACAGCTCCGAGGGATGTTCTCCGCGGCGCAGCGCGTCGAGCGCGCGCTGCATCGCGAAGGTCGCGGCCGAGAGCAGCGTGAGCGGATACGCCGCGATGCGGTAGCCGAGCGCCTCGAGGGCAAGGGGCGCGAGCAGCGGCGTGTCGCCGCCCTCGACGAGGTTCGCCATCTGCGGGAGCGCGGAGGATTTGCACACGCGCTCCATCTCGCGCTCGTTTCGCGGCGCCTCGACGAAGAGCAGGTCCGCGCCGGCGTCCTCGAACGCGCGGGCGCGCCAGAGTGCCTCGTCGAGGCCGTGGGTGGCGCGCGCGTCGGTGCGCGCCATCACGAGGATCTCCGCGCCCTCCTCGCGCGCGTCGACCGCGGCCCGGATCCGCGTGAGCGCGTCCGCGCGCTCGACGACCTCCTTTCCGCGCGTGTGGCCGCAGCGCTTCGGCGCGCGCTGGTCCTCGATCATCACGCACGCAAAGCCCGCACGCGCATAACCGGAGACCGTGCGTTTGACGTTCACTGCATTGCCATAGCCGGTGTCGCCGTCCCCGATCACGGGAATGTCCACCGCGCCGCAGATGTTGCGGCCCTGGTCGAGCATCTCGCCGTACGAGATCAGGCCCGTGTCGGGCGCGCCGATCCGGGCGGCCGAGACGGCGAACCCGCTCATGAAGGTGAGCGCGAAGCCCGCGCGCTCGATCAGGCGCGCCGAGTGGGCATCGAAGCAGCAGGGCATCACGTGCAGACCGGAACGCGCGAGCACGGCGCGCAGCGCAGCGGCACTCGAGACGGCCGGCATCCGATCCATTGTACCCGTCGAACCCCGAGGGCGGCTGGTCTATTCTGGGCCGCCTTCCTCCACCGGAGACCCCCATGCGCGAAGCCGTGATCGTCGAAGCCGTCCGCACCCCGATCGCACGCGGCAAGCCAGGGGTCGGCGACCTCTCGGCGTTCCACGCGGGCACGCTGCTCGGCGAGGTGCAGGACGCCGTGGTCGAGCGCGCGGGGGTCGACCCCGCGGAGATCGAGCAGGTGGTGGGTGGCTGCGTCACGCAGGCCGGCGAGCAGTCGAACAACATCACGCGCGTGGCGTGGCTCAACCGCAACAAGGGCTGGCGCACCGGCGGCACCACCGTCGACACCCAGTGCGGCTCGGGGCAGCAGGCCAATCACATCATCTCCGCATTCATCCGCGCCGGCTCGATCGACGCGGGCATCTCGTGCGGCGTCGAGGTGATGAGCCACGTGGGACTCGGCGCGAACGTGATCCACGGCCCGGGTTATTTCCAGCCGCCCGAGTGGGGCTGGGACACGGCGCCCGACCAGTTCACGCACGCCGAGCGGATCGCGCAGAACCGCGGGATCACGCGCGAGGACGCTGACCGCTTCGCGCTCGCGTCGCAGGAGCGCGCGATGCGCGCGCGCGACGAGGGCCGATTCGCGCGCGAGATCCTGCCGATCGATGCGCCCGTGCTCGGGGAAGACGGTAAGCCGACGGGCGAGACCAGGCGCGTGACTCAGGACCAGGGCATCCGGCCCAGCACGCTCGAGGGGCTCGCCAGGCTCAAGCCCGTGCGAGAGGGAGGGATCCACACGCCCGGCAACTCCTCGCAGATCTCCGACGGCGCGGCCGCGGTGCTCTGGATGTCCGCGGACAAGGCGCGCGAGCTCGGGCTGCGCCCGCGCGCGCGGATCCTGGCCGACGTGGTGGTGGGCACCGACCCGTTCTACCTGCTCGACGGCCCGATCGACGCGACGCGCGAGATCGAGCGCAAGACGGGCATGAAGGTGGGCGACTTCGACGTGATCGAGATCAACGAGGCGTTCGCGTCCGTGGTGCTGTCGTGGGCGGCGGTGTTCGAACCTGATATGGCGAAAGTAAACCCGAACGGCGGCGCGATCGCGCTGGGCCATCCCGTGGGTGCCACGGGGTCGCGGCTGATCGTCACGGCGCTCCACGAGCTCGAGCGCCGCGACGCCGCGCTCGCGTTCATCACGATGTGCTGCGGGTCGTCGGTCGGCACGGGCACGGTCATCGAGAGGCTTTCCTAGATGGGCACGCTGGATGGAAAGGTCGCCGTCATCACGGGCGCCGCGAACGGCCTCGGCCGATCGCATGCGCTCGAGCTCGCCCGCCAGGGCGCGCGCATCGTCGTGAACGACCTCGGCACCACTGCCGACGGCCAGGGCCGCGACGAGTCGGCGGCGCGCGCGGTGGTCGAGGAGATCGAGAAGATGGGCGGCGAGGCCGTGCCGCACTTCGGCGACGTCGCCGACTTCCGCGACGCGCAGGCGATGATCAGGACCGCGGTCGACGCGTTCAGCGACCTGAACATCCTGATCTGCAACGCCGGGTTCACGCGCGACGCGGTGATCTTCAACATGACCGAAGAGGACTTCGACAACGTCGTGCGCGTACATCTGAAGGGGCACTTCGCGCCGCAGAAGTTCGCCGCAATCTACTGGCGCGAGCGCTCGAAGGCGGTCGGCGGCCAGGTCTACGCGCGCGTCATCAGCACCGCGTCGGAGTCGTTCCTGTTCGGCACCCCGGGCCAGCCCAACTACGCGGCGGCCAAGGCCGGGATCGTGTCGCTCACGATGGGCACCGCGAAGGTACTGCTCAAGTACGGCGGCACGGCCAACGTGGTGATGCCGCGCGCGCGCACGCGCATGACGCTGCAGGGCCCGTTCGGGAAGATGTTCGAGGCCCCGGCCGAGGGCTTCGACAACATGAACCCGATCAACAGCTCGCCGCTGTTCGCATACCTGGCGAGCCCGGCCGCGGCCAACATCACCGCGCAGCTGTTCATCGTCTGGGGCCGGCAGGTGGTGGTGATGGCGCGGCCGGCGCACGGCGACGTATTCGACAACGACACCGCCTGGACGGTGGAGGACCTGCACCGCCACCTCGGACCGCACTTCGAGAAGCAGCGGCCGATCGTGGACGGCTACCCGATGCCCGAGGTCTAGCGGGCCCCAGCGAGGCGGACTCCCGACCCATTTCCGGCGTATCAGCACGAGCGCAAGGCCCGGCCAAGGTGGTTGTCACCGGACTGCCGGTCATGTTATGAGCCGGAGGCCGTTCGGGGAACGCCTTCGGGAAACGCCAGGGGGTCGTATGGAGTGGGTGGCCATCGTCGCGGCGCTCGCGCTGATCGAATACATGGTGTTCGTGTGGTTCACGGGTCACGCGCGCGGCCTCTACGGCGTGCCTGCGCCCGCGATGACGGGCCACCCTGTGTTCGAGCGCTGGGCGCGCGTTCAGGGCAACACGGTCGAGCAACTCGTGATCTTCTTCCCCGGAATCTGGCTGTTTGCGCGCTATGTGAGTCCCCCGATCGCCGCGCTGCTCGGCGTCAACTTCGTGATCGGGCGCGCGCTGTTCGCGCGCGGCTACGTCGCCGACCCCGCCAGGCGCGGACCCGGCTTCGTGACGAGCTACGTCTCGAACGCCGTTCTGGTCCTGGGCGGGCTGGTCGGCGCGATCATTGCGCTGCTCTGACCCCGAGGGGATCCGAGCAATTCCATCGAAACTTTCGCGCCGGGACGCGACCGTTTCCGGCGCCGGCGGCCACACACGGATATAATGGGATTCCGCGGTTCTCCGCGGCCCTGCGTCCGCGCGGCCTGCGCGGTCTCCACCCTCAGGAACCGTGTCCCCAAACCCCGAACCCGACGCGCCCGGGCTCGGGCACCGATCGTTTTCCAAATCAGACAGGAGCCAGAAGCTTCGATGAGCAGCAAGAACGCGAAACTCAACTCCTGGGTGGCCGAGATCGAATCGCTTTGCCAACCCGATCGCGTGAAGTGGTGTGACGGGTCGAGGGCCGAGTACGAGGAGATGATCCGGTTGATGATCGCGAGCGGTACCGCGCGCAAGCTCGCCAGGCGCCCGAACAGCTATCTCGTGTGGTCCGACCCGGCCGACGTCGCGCGCGTCGAAGACCGCACGTTCATCTGCTCCGAGCAGCAGATCGACGCGGGCCCAACGAACAACTGGCGCGCCCCGGCCGAGATGAAGAAGACGCTGCTCGGCCTGTTCGCGGGCTCGATGAAGGGCCGCACGCTGTACGTGATCCCATTCAGCATGGGCCCGATCGGATCGCCGATCGCGCATATCGGCGTGCAGCTCAGCGACTCGCCCTACGTCGTGGCGAACATGCACATCATGACGAGAGTCGGCCGCAAGGTGCTCGACGTGCTAGGCGACGGTCCGTTCGTGCCGTGCCTCCACTCCGTCGGCTCGCCGCTCGCGCCCGGCAAGAAGGATGTGCCCTGGCCCTGCAACGCCGACAACAAATTCATCGTCCACTTCCCGGAGACGCGCGAGATCTGGTCGTTCGGCTCGGGCTACGGCGGCAACGCGCTGCTCGGCAAGAAGTGCTTCGCGCTGCGGATCGCCTCGGTGATGGCGCGCGACCAGGGCTGGATGGCCGAGCACATGCTGATCCTCAAGCTCACCAATCCGGCGGGCACGTCGCGCTTCATCGCGGCGGCGTTCCCGAGCGCGTGCGGCAAGACCAACCTCGCGATGCTCACGCCGACGATTCCGGGCTGGAGGGTCGAGTGCGTCGGCGACGACATCTGCTGGATGAAGTTCGGCAAGGACGGCCAGCTCTACGCGATCAACCCCGAGGCCGGCTTCTTCGGCGTGGCGCCGGGCACGAGCACGAAGTCGAACCCGAACGCGATGCAGTCGTTCCGGGAGAACGCGATCTTCACCAACGTCGCGCTCACGCCGGACGGCGACGTCTGGTGGGAGGAGATGACCAAGGAGATCCCGCCGCAGCTCACCGACTGGCTCGGTGAGCCGTGGACGCCGAAGAAGGGCAAGCCGGCCGCGCACCCGAACGCGCGCTTCACCGCGCCCGCGCGCCAGTGCCCGGTGATCGCGCCCGAGTGGGAGGACCCGAAGGGCGTGCCGATCAGCGCGATCCTGTTCGGCGGTCGCCGCGCCACCGCGGTGCCGCTCGTGAACGAGGCGCGCGACTGGCAGCACGGCACCTTCCTCGGCTCCATCATCTCGAGCGAGAAGACCGCGGCCGCCGCGGGCAAGGTAGGCGAGCTGCGCCGCGATCCGATGGCGATGCTGCCGTTCTGCGGATACAACATGGCCGACTACTGGAGCCACTGGCTCCAGATCGGCCGCCGCGCGGGCGCCGTGCTCCCGAAGATCTACTACGTCAACTGGTTCCGGAAGAGCGACGGCGGCGATTTCCTGTGGCCCGGCTTCGGCGAGAACAGCCGCGTGCTCAAGTGGGTGTTCGAGCGCTGCGAGGGCACCGCGAAGGCGATCGAGACGCCGATCGGCAACCTGCCCGCGACCGGCGCGCTCGACCTCGACGGGCTGGACGTGAGCCGCGACGACCTGGCCGAGCTCCTGCGCGTGGACGTGGACGGCTGGCTCGCGGAGCTCCCGCTGATCCGCGAATACTACGAGCGGTTCGGCGATCGACTGCCGCAGCAGCTCCTCGCAGAGCTCGACGCGATGCGCGAGCGCCTGGAAGCGGCGAAGAGCTAGTCCGTGCTGCTCGTCCACGAGCTGCACGAGGTCCGCGGCCGCGAGGAGGACGCGTTCGAGCTCGCGGTGCGCGAGCGGTGGCTGCCCGCGCTCGCGCGCGACCCCGATGCGCGCCTGCTCTACTTCCTCAAGCACGCGCACGGCTCGGGCGCGTCGTATCGCGTAGTGACGATCACGGCGCTGCGCGACGCCGCGGCGTGGGGGCGCATGGCCGAGCGGATCGACCGCGGAGATCTGCGCGCCGAGTCGGTCGCGCTCGACGCGCTGCGCCACGACGTCACCGCGAAGCTGCTCGTGCCACTGCCGTGGTCGCCGCTCCAGAGCGTCGATCTCGCCGCGGTGCCGGCCGAGAAGCCGCCCGTCCACGAGCTCTCGCTGTTCATGGAGGACACGGTCTGGCCCGACGAGGGACAGCTCGAGAACTACGTCGAGCGGTCGGGCAACCACTACCTCGCGGAGATGCGGCGCAATGCGGAGCGCGGCGGCACGCTGCTCACGATCCAGGGCGGCTTCCGCACCGCGTTCGGCGCGGGGAAGCGCCGCGAGATCGTGCTATGGCAGAAGATCACCGAGCCGCGCGGCCTGTCGCCGCTCCTGTCTTCCGAGGTGCCCGCGCGCTACAAGGAGCCCGGCACCTGGATGAACGACGCGCTCGCGCTGCGAGACCGGTGGGAGAGCCGGCTGTTGCGCACCGTCGATTGGTCGCCTTGGTATTAGGCCGCCGGTAGGAGCGCGAGCGCGCCCAGCGCTCCGACGAGCAGAGCACCGTCGACGGCGAATCACGCCGTAGAGATCCCGGATCAGCCGGGATTGTGCGCGGTGACGAGCCAGATCGCGCCCGCGAGCGCGACCGCGCCGCCTCGCACGTGCGGGGCGAGCGCGTCGCGCACGACGCGCTGGGCGCGCGCGCGGTCGCCGGGCGTCGCCGTGTCGAGCAACCGGCTCGCGGGCCCGGCCGAGAGCGTGAACGTCACCGCGTCGTCGAGGCTGCGGCCGAGCACGAGGTCGCCGCCGTGCGGCGCGATCTCGATCCGCTCGAAGCCCGCGTCGCCCAGGATGCCGCGCACGCGGTCCGGATCGCCGAGCGAGAACGGGCCGGGCGCACCCGGCGGCGGGGGCGGCGGGGGCGTGAGGAAGGTGGCGAGCGCGGCGAACGGTACCGTCATCCATGGGTTCTCGGGAAACGGGCGCCAGCAGGCGAACGAGACGCGGCCACCGCGGCGCAGTGCGCCGCGCAGGTTCGCGAACGCGCGCGCGGGCTCGGCGAAGAACATGACGCCAAAGCGCGAGTAGGCGCAGTCCCACGCGCCCGCGCCGAAGGCGTGCGTCTGCGCGTCGGCGTTCGCGAACTCGACCTGGAGCAGCCCCGCTTCGCGCGTGCGCTCGCGGGCGCGCGCGAGCATCACCGCGGAGATGTCGACGCCGAGCACGCGCCCCCGCGCGCCCACGCGCGCGGCGAGCGCGAGCGTCGTCGTACCGCAACCGCAGCCGACGTCGAGTACGCGATCACCCGTGGCGAGCTCGGCGCGGTCCATCGCGAGCTCGCCGAACGGCTCGATCGTCGCGTCGATGCGGTCCTGCTGCGCCACCCACTTCGCGGCCGACGCCGAATTCCAGTATTCGATCTGCTCGGCGTTGGGGCCGGTCGCCGCGATCGATGCCGTCATGCCTTTTCCTCCGAGTCGAAGCGCCACGCGCCGCGCCGCGTCGGGCGCCGGGTGCAGCGCGCGAGAGTCTCCAAGTAGCAGCTCCGCGTCCACAGCACCGCCCCGAAGCGCGAGAGATGGTGGGTGTGCTGCTGGCAGTCGATCAGATCGAAGCCCCACCGCAGGAGCTGCCGGACGAGCGAGACGAACGCGACCTTCGACGCGTCGTCCTCGCGCGCAAACATCGATTCGCCGAAGAAGATGCTGCCGAGCGACACGCCGTAGAGTCCCCCGACGAGCCGGTCGCCCGCGAACGCCTCTGCGGAGTGCGCAAATCCGAGGCGGTGAAGCTCGCAGTAGGCGGCCTCCATGTCGGGCGTGATCCAGGTGCCGCCTCCACCGCCCGGCCTCGGCGTCTCCGCGCATCCGCGGATCACCTGCTCGAATGCGGTATCGAGGCGCACCTCGAAGCGGCCGCGGCGGATCGCCTTCGCGAGACTGCGCGGCACGTGGAGATCGGCGGGGCGCAGCACCGCGCGCGGATCCGGCGAGTGCCACAGGATCGGCTGATCCTCGGAATACCACGGGAAGATTCCCGACGCGTAGGCGAGCAGCAGGCGCTCGGGCGAGAGATCGCCGCCCACCGCGAGCAGTCCGGACGGATCGCTCTCTTCCGGGTGCGGAAATCCGACCTCGCGCCCGAGTCGGAAGATGGGCATCGGAATCGATTCTAACCGTACCCGTTCGCTGCTGTAGAGTTGGCCCGGTGGGCGTCCAATACGACCTCGGCGGCCGGCGGATCCTCGTGATCGGCGGATCGAGTGGAGTGGGTCGCGAGGTCGGCCTCGCGGCCAGCCGCGCGGGCGCGCGCGTGGCGTTCGCAGCGCGGCGGCGCGACCTGCTCGACCAGGCTGCGAAGGAGGCCGGCAACGGCGCGCTCGCCGTCGAATGCGACGTGAGCGCACCGGAGTGCGCGCGCGCGGTGGATGCGGCCGCGCGCGCGCTCGGCGGGATCGACGCGCTCCTGTACGCGACCGGGATGTCGCCGCTCGTGATGCTGGAACAGGCGAGCGCGGAGGCGTGGCGCACGGTGCTCGACGTGAACCTCGTCGGCGCGTCGCAGGTCACCGCCGCCGCGCTGCCGCACCTGCGCGCGTGCCAGGGCCGCGCCGTGTACGTCTCCTCGTACGCCGTGCGCCAATCGCTGCCGGGCCTCGGCCTCTATCGCGTCTCCAAGGTGGCACTCGACGCGCTGATCGAGTGCTGGAGGATGGAGCACCCCGACGTCGACTTCACGCGCGTCGTGGTCGGCAACACGGCGGACACGGAGTTCGCGAACGCGTGGGGCGGGGAGGCGCTCGCGGGCGCGATGAAGGTCTGGGTGAGCCGCAACCTGTTTCCCGCGGCCACGATGATGCCGTTGTCCGTGCTCGCGGAGGCGATCCTCTCGGTGATCGCGGTGCGCGGCTACGTCGACGACATCGCGATCATGTCGCGATCGCGCGACCCGAAGCCCACGGTCTAGCTGATTGGCCCCGCGCGGGTCCGCGCAGTTTGCGCCGCTGTGCGCCTGCTTCGCGCTCTCGGGCTTCGCGGCGCTCGTCTATCAGACCGCGTGGACGCGCGAGTTCGCCTTCGTGTTCGGCACCTCGGAGCTCGCGATCGCGGTCGTGCTCGCGGCCTACATGGCGGGGCTCGCTGCGGGCTCGTTCGCAGGCGGGCGGCTCGCGCCGCACGTCCGGCGCCCCGTGCTCGCCTATGGACTGCTCGAGCTCGGCATCGCCGTGTCGGCGCTCGCGATCCCGGCCGGGCTCGCGGCCGCGCGCGCGGCGATGGCGGCGCTGTTCGGCGGCCGCGCGGAGCTGCCCGGCGCCGACGAGATCGCTCCGGCGCTGTTCGGCTTCTCCGTTTCGTTCGCGATCCTGATGGTGCCCACCGCGCTGATGGGCGCGACGCTGCCGCTGCTCGCGAAATACGCGGTGCGGCGCGAGGCGGAGATCGGTGCGCGCGTGGGCGCGCTCTACGCGCTCAACACCGCGGGCGCGGCGTGCGGCACGCTCGCCACAGCGTTCGCGCTGTTGCCCGCGCTCGGGCTGCGCGCGACGATCGGCGTCGCCGCCGCGGTCAACGCCTGTGTGTTCGGGTTCGCGGCGTGGATCGGGCGCGCGCCGGGAGATTCCCCAGCTGCGGATGCGCCGCCCGCGCCCGCGCGTCCTGCGCTCGCGGCGCGCTGGGTGCTGCCGCTGCTCGCCGTGTCGGGTTGGGTCTCGTTCTCCTACGAGGTGCTCTGGACGCGCCTGCTCTCGCACCTGCTCGGCGGCAGCATCTACGCGTTCGCGGTGATGCTCGCGAGCTTCCTGCTCGGGATCACTGCGGGCGCCGCGGCGGCGGCCGGCCTCGCCAGCGATGCGCGGCGCGCGGGCTGGGCGCTCGTCGGTGCGCAGCTCGGCGCGTGTGGGTTCGCGCTCGCGTCGTTCCGGCTGCTGGCCTGGCTGCCCGACTGGGCGGCGACGCGGCTCGCCGCCGGCGACACGGGCGCGGACGCCGCGATCGCGCTCTGCGCACTGCTGCCCTCGGCGTTCTGCTTCGGGATCGCGTTCCCCGCCGGCGTGCGGCTGCTCGCGCAGCGCCCCGAGGACGCCGGCGCCGCGAGCGCGCGCGCCTACTCGTGGAATACCGCGGGTGCGATCGCGGGGGCGCTCTCGTGCGCCTGGTTCACGCTGCCCGCGCTCGCGTTCGGCGGCACGGTGCAGCTGCTCGCCGCAGCGAGCGCAGCGCTCTCCGCGTTCGCGCTGTTCGGGCTCGGCGCGGGCCGTCGCGCGGGCGCGGTCCCGCTCGCGGCGCTGCTGCTCGTCGCCGCGATCCGCCCCGCCGAGCCGTGGAAGCTCTTGCTCTCGTCCCCACTGCCGATCGGCAGCGAGTCGGATGCGGCGATCCGCTATTACGCGGTCGGGCGCAGCGCGACCGTGCTGCTCGCCGACGCGGGGCCCGCGCGCTGGCGACTGCGCAGCAACGGGCTGCCCGAGTCGCTGATCGTCGCGGCGCCCTCGCTGCGGCGCGCCGGTACCTCGACGCGCTGGCTCGGCGCGCTCGCGCCGCTGTTGCGACCCTCGACCGCGCGGATCGCCTCGGTGGGGCTCGGCGGCGGCGTCCATCTCGAGGCGGTGCCGGGACGCGTCGATCGGATCGACGTGATCGAGATCGAGTCCGCGGTCGTCGCCGCGAACCGCGCGATCGGACCGCGGCGCCTGCGCGACCCGCTCGCCGATCCGCGCGTGCGCGTGGTGGTGAACGATGCGCGCAGCGCGCTGCTGCTCTCGGCGGAGCGCTTCGACGCGATCGCCGCGCAGGCCTCCCACCCGTGGACGGCGGGCTCCTCCCATCTCTACACGCGCGAGTTCTTCGCGCTCGCGGACGCACGACTCGCGGACGGCGGGGTGTTCGTGCAGTGGATGGGGGCGCCGTTCACGGACGAGGCGCTGCTGAAGAGCCTCGTGGCGACGCTGCTCGCCACCTGGCCTCACGTGCAGGTGTATCGGCCGCTCGGCGGCGACCTGTTGTTCGCCGCGTCGCACGCGACGCTCGCGCGCGACGCATCGTGGATCCGCGGGGAGCTTGGGCGGCATCCCGGCGAGATGGAGGCGCTCGGCATCGCCTCGCCGCTCGACGTCGAGCTCGCGCTCGTGCTCGACGAACACGGGTGTGAGTCGTTCGCGGCCGGCGCGCCCGTCAACACCGACGACCGCAACGGGCTCGAGATGCGCTCGCCCGAGCTGCTGCATTCGAAGCGCACGCTCGCGAACCCTGCCGCGAGCCCCGATCTCGACCGCCTCGATGCGATCGCGGCGCCGCGCCCCGACGCCGATCAGCTCTACCTCGTGCGCCGACTGCTCGAGCTCGGCGACGCGCGGCGTGCCGAGCGCGCGGCGCGCGCGGTTGCGGGAGAGCGCGCGCGGGCGGAGGCGCTCGCGATGGTGGCGTCGCTGAAGGCAGGCCCCGTCGCGTTGTACGCGCTGCTGGATCACGAGGAGCCGGACGCCGTCGAAGCGCGCGGGTGGCTCTACGAGCTCGCGCGCCCGCGCATCGTCGCGCAGCCCTCGTCCAGCACTTGGGAGTGGAAGGAGACTCCGGCGGAACGCACCGTCGTCGCGGGCTGGCAAAGTCTCGGGGGCGGCGACTGGGAAGCGCTCCGCGCCGCCGACGGCGCACTCGCCGAGATCGCACTCGAGCACCCGCTGGGCGCGGACGCGCGCTGGCTGCGTGCGGCGTGGCGCGCGGAGATCGGCGACGCGCGCGAGGCGGGCGCGCTGCTCGACGGATTGATCGCGCGCGGTGCAATCCGGCCGGAGTGGTACCTCACGCGCGCTCGCGCCCACGCGCGCGAGGGAGCCGCCGAGCCAGCACTCGGCGCGATCACGGAGATGCTGCTCTCGTCGGGGATGCGGCCGATCGCAGACCCGTGGCGACGCCAAGCGATCGATCTGCTGCGCGCGCTCGCACCCGGTCCCGAGTGGGAATCCTGGCGCACGTCGCTGATCGCCGCACTCGGCGGATGATCAGATGTATTGCGCGAAACCGTCGGGATGCCGGGCCTTGTAGCGGCCGTACCAGAGGCACAGCGGATACATCGCCGCGACGACGCCCGCCGCGGCGATCCAGGTGTGCGTGAGCCCGCCGCGCGAGGTCAGGCCGAGCGCGGTGCTGGCAGTCCCGAGCAGCAGGAAGTGGAGCAGATAGAAGAACAGCGCCGTCTTGCCCAGCACGAGGAACGGGTTGCGCGCGCGCGGCGCAGCGGAGAGCCTCGCCTGGAGCGCCAGCATTCCGGCGAGCAGGAGCGCCATGAGCCCGAGCTCAAGCGCGGTGAACGCGAGGCTCGCCGGATACTTGCATACGTGGAGCCACTGGATCAGCGAGGCGTCGTCGCGCAGGAGCGCCATGTTCCCGTACCCGTTGGCCCCGCGCACGACCACGAACAACGCGAGCCCTGCGACTCCGGCCGCCGCGCAGCGCGGCGCCGCGGTGGACGCGGGCAGGCCGCGACGTCGAAGCGCGAGCAGGTGCGAGCCGAAGGCCCACCCGAGCATCATCATCGCGAGCCAGCCGAGCATGGGATAGGCGATCCCGGCCGGCCCCGCGCGACCGGGCGCGAGCAGCAGCGCGGAGGCGCCGCGTGCGCTCTCGCCCACCGGCGCGAGCGCGAGCGTGATGAACTCGCCGCCCGCGAGCCAGCCGAGCGCGAGCAGCACGAGCAGTGGCGATGGCAGATGGCGCAAGAGCGCCATCGCGCAAAGCGACGTGCCGATCGCGAACAGCACCTGCAGGGCGAGCACGTAGTGCCCCGTCGCGAGCGACGGTAGGAGCGCGATCCACAGCGCGTCGAGCGCGATCAACACGAGGCCACGCGCGACCAGGTGCCGGTCGATCGCCGGCGGGGGAATGCCGCGCGCACTGCGCGACGCCGTGGAGAGCGCGAGCGACGTGCCCGACAGGAACAGGAAGGTGGGGGCGCACAGGTGCGTGATCCAGCGCGTGAAGAACTGCGCAGCGGGCAGCGCCGTGCCCGGCGTCCACGCCGGCTCGAAGAACGCCGCGATCGGATAGGGCGAGTCCAGCGCGGTGCGACCCGCGTTGAAAACGACTGACGCGTGGTCCACCGCCATCACCATCATCACGAGGCCGCGCAGCCAGTCGATCGCGACCAGGCGCTCCTTGGACTCGGTCATCGCGCGCCCCCGCTACAGCGCCCGCGCCGCGCGCAGCGCGGCGATCTCGGCATCGCCGATTCCGCATTCGCGCAGCACCTCGTCGGTGTGCTCGCCGTGGAGCGGCGGGCGCCGCGCGATCGCGCCCGGCGTGCGCGAGAGCTTCACGGGCAGACCCGTGGTCTGGAACGTGCCGACCTCGGGGTGCGGAAGCACCACGTGCATCCCGCGCGCGCGCACCTGCGGATCGGCGAACACCTGCGCGACGTCGAGCACGGGTCCGCACGGAACCCCCGCCGCGTTGATCCGATCCACCCAATCCGCGACGTCCCGCTCGCGCAGCACCTCCTCCATCGCGCGCGTGAGGTCGTCGCGGTTCGCGCGGCGCTCGAGCACACCCGCATAGCGCGGGTCGCGCAGCCACTCGGGCCGGCCGAGCGCCTCCGCGAGTCGCTGCCACTGCGCGTCGCTCGCGGCCGCGATGTTGAGAAAGCCGTCGCGCGCCGCAAAGCGCCCGTACGGCGCGGTGAGCGGATGGTGCTGACCCGCGGGCCCCGGGGCGTGCCCGGACTCGAAGTACATCCCGGCGCCCCACGAGAGCACCGCGATCATCGACTCGAGCAATGAGGTGTGCACGATCTGCCCGCGCCCTGTCCGCGCGCGCTCGAGCAGCGCGAGCTGGATCCCGTGCGCCGCGAAGATGCCCGCGAGCAGGTCGCCGATCGCGATCCCCGCGCGCGTCGGGCCGGTCTCCTCGGTGCCGGTCAGGCTCATGAAGCCGCTCATCCCCTGCGCGATCTGGTCGAAGCCCGGGCGCAGACGGTACGGGCCGTCGGGGCCGAAGCCGGAGATCCCGCAGTAGACGAGGCGCGGGAACTGGTCGACCAGCTTCTCCGCCGGCAGCCCGAGCCGCTCCATCACGTCGGGGCGGTAGTTCTCCACGAGCACGTCGAAGTGCGGCAGGATGCGCAGCAAGAGAGCGCGCGCCTCGGGGCAGCGCAGGTCGAGCGTGGCGGAGCGCTTGCCGCGGTTCGCGGACAGGAAGAAGTAGGAATCGCGCGGCACCCCGGCCGGCCGGAACTCGCGCCCTTCGGGCGACTCGAACTTCACCACGTCGGCGCCGTAGTCGGCGAGCAGCATCGTGCAGTACGGGCCGGCGAGGAAGCGCGTGAGGTCGAGCACGCGCACACCGGCGAGCGGTGCGTCCACCGACTAACGCCCCGTGAAGCGGGGCTTGCGCTTGGCGAGGAATGCCGCGACGCCTTCGCGGTAGTCCTGGCTCTCGAAGCATGCGGCGATCGAGGCGTCAACGGCGGCGTGATCGCGTCGATCGAGCGGCTTGGCGAGCTCGGAGACGATCCGCTTCACGCTCGCGACCGTGAGCGGTGCGTTGTCGGCGATCCGGCGCGCGGTCTCGCGCACGCTCGCAAGCAGCTCCGCCGCGGGGACCACGCCGCTCACGAGTCCCATCGCGAGCGCCTCGGCCGCGGAGTAGCGGCGCGCGGTGAAGAAGATCTCCTTCGCGCGCGCCGGACCGACCAGCTGTTGCAGCATCTCGATCCCCGCTAGGTGGTAGCCGACGCCGAGCTGCGCGGCGGGGATCGCGAACACGGCGTCGTCCGCCGCGTAGCGCAGGTCGGCACACAGCGCGATCGCCACGCCGCCGCCGACGCAGTATCCGCGCACCATCGCGATCACGGGCTTGGCGAGCCCCGCGATCGCCGCGAACGCGCGCGCGCCGTCGACGTCGTAGTCCGTGGCCGCCGACGTACCGGTCCGCTTCTCGCCGAACTCCGAGATGTCGGCGCCGGCCACGAACGCCGCCTCGCCCGCGCCGCGCAGCAGGACCACGCGGATGCTCGCGTCCTGGGCGAGCTGCTGGACCGAGAGCGGGATCTCCCGCCACATCTCGACGCTGATCGCGTTGCGCCGGTCCGGGTGATCGAACACGATCCAGCCGAGCCGGGGGTCCTCTTCGTCTCGCTCGACTCGCACGCGGCCGCCCATGACCGGGCAGTGTAATGGGTTTGCCCGTAGGGTCCGCGCAGGATTGACAGGGGGTGACTCCGGGTCATAATCGTTGGCCGCCCGACCGGGCCGGCGGTCCGCCAGTCTCCCTGGCGCCAGCGGTCCGGCCGCGCCACCCCAAAAACAATAATCGGATCAGGACCTTGGCGCGCCCCGGGGTTCGAGCCGCCGCCTGGAGCGCCGTACCTTGCCCATTCATCTGCACGGATTGGGACACGCCCATCCCGAGCCCGAGATCAGCAACCGCTTCCTCGAGCAGCTCGAGATCGGCACCGACGACGCCTGGATCCTCGAGCGCGTCGGCATCCGCAGCCGCCGCACCGTGCTGCCGCTCGACTACATCCGCACCACGCGCAACCGCGACCCGCGCGAGGCGCTCGAGGCCGCCACCGAGAGCAACGCCGCGCTCGGCGCGCGCGCCGCGCGGCTCGCGCTCGAGCGCACCGGGATCGCCGCCGCCGACATCGGGCTCGTGATCGCGGGCAACTCCGCCACCGACACGAGCGCGCCCGCCGAGGCCTGCAACATCGCGGGCGAGCTCGGCATGGAGGTGCCGTCGTTCGATCTCAGCTCGGCGTGTACGAGCTTCTACGTCCAGCTCTACGTGCTCTCGCTGATGGATCCGAGCCGCGTCCCCGACTGGGTGCTGCTGGTCGCGCC
>DATFWW010000128.1:0-2654 GCA_035258825.1 Myxococcota bacterium | reverse complement strand
AACACCTCGCGCGCCGCGGTGGCGACGTCGACTCCGCGCCCGTCGCCCTCGAACAGCGACATCCCGTCGGCGCCGCGCGTGACCACCACCGCGCCGCCGCCGATCCGGCGGCGCAGGCGCGCGACGGCGCGCGAGAGGTCGTCGCGGCCGCGGATCGCGATCCCCGAGAGCTGCTCGGTCTCGCGCAGGTTCGGCTTCAGCACCGCGGCGCCGCGGTACGGCGCGAGGTCGCTCTTCGGATCCACCGCCACGGGCAGCTTCGCGGCGTGGAACCGCTTCATCGCGGCCACCGCGAGGCGGTGCGACAGTACGCCCTTGCCGTAGTCCCCGAAGATCGCGCCGTCGGCGCGCGGGATCAGCCGTTCGAGGCGGTCGAGCAGCGCGCGCCCGGCGCGCGGCGGCAGCGGCTCCGCCGTCTCGCGGTCGAAGCGCACGATCTGCTGCGTCTGCGCGATCACGCGCGTCTTGCGCGTGGTGGGGCGCTCCGGGTCGTGGACGAGCCCACTTGGGTCGACGCCGAGATCCACGAGCAGATCGACCAGCTGCTTGCCCGCGTGATCGTCGCCGATCACCGAGCAGCAGTCGACCGAGCCACCGAGCGCGACCACGTTGCGCGCGGCGTTCGCGGCTCCGCCCAGCATCGAAGTCTCGTTCATCACGTGCACTACTGGCACGGGCGCCTCGGGACTGATGCGGTCGACCTTTCCCCAGACGTACTCGTCGAGCACCAGGTCGCCGAGCACGAGCAGGCGCACGCTGCGGAAGTCGTCGATCAGGCGCTCGAGGCGACGGATGTCGAGTCGGGGCACGCGGCCTCTCCGGCGGGTGGCGGAAGGTACCGCATCGACCCTGCGGCGAGATACGATAGGCGCGAATGCGCTGGCCCCGCACCCTGTCCCTCTACGTGACGCGCGAGGTCGTGGCGTACTCGTTGATCGTGATCGCGGCGTTCATGATCATCTTCGTCGTGCGCGGGCTCGTGGGCCGGCTCGATCAACTGGTCGGCGCGGGCGCGATCGGAACGGATCTCCTGCGCGTGGCGAGCCTGCTCGGTGCGATGGCCACGATCTACGTGGTGCCGGCCTCGTTCCTGGTCGGCGTCGTGATCGCGATCGCGCGCATGTCGGGCGATGTCGAGATCACCGCCATACGCGCATGTGGCGTGGGGATCCGCGGCCTGCTCGCCCCGATCGCGCTGCTCGGCGTCGTTCTCTCGCTGTCGACCCTCGCGCTCTGTCTCGAGTTCGAACCCGCCGCGCGCCGCGACGTAGCCGCGGCGTTCCGCACGATGGCGATCCGCGGAGCCACGATCGAGCCGGGACACTTCAACACCGTCGGCGACCGGATGCTCTACGTCGACGAGCGCGACGGCGTCAGCGGATTGCGCGGCATCCTGATCTCCGACCGCACCGAGCCCCGGCGGCCCTTTCTCGTGTTCGCCGAGTCCGGCGAGATGAGGCTCGACGAGCAGCGCGCCGAGCTGCGGCTGCAGCTGGACCACGGCGACGTCCACCTCGACGCCGCGGAGAGCGGCCAGGATCGCTATCGGCGCCTGGCCTTCGATCGGCTTGAGTACCGGATCGACGTCAGGGAGATGATCGACCCGAGCCAGCCGCTCCGCGCGCGCGAGATGCCGCTCGCGGAGCTGCGGGACGTGGTCCGGCGGATCGCGGCCGGCAGCGCCGAGCCGTTGCGGGAAGCGCCGCCTGCCTACGCCGCGAACCTGGAGCGGCGTTATGCGATCTCCGTTGCGCCGGTGCTATTCGCACTCGTCGGCGTTCCGCTCGGCATGCAGCGCAAGCGCGGCGCGCGCTCGTACGGCGCGATAGTCGGCGTCGTGCTCGCGTTCGGCTACTACGCACTGGAGTCGTTCGGCGAATCGCTCGCGATCGGAAAGGGATTCCCACCGCGGCTCGCGCTGTGGCTGCCCAATCTCGGCTTCGCCGCCGTCGGGCTCGCGCTGCTCTGGCGGGCGCGGCGCGTGAGCTGACGTGACTCCGGCGCCGCACTGGATCGAGCGGCGCGAGCGCGCGCTCTACTTCCTCGTCGACGCGGCGCTCGCCGAGCCGCTCGCTGCGCTCGGCTGGCCCGAGTGGCCCGCGGTGGAGCGCGCGCTGCGCGGGGGCGCCGCGGAGGGACGCGCCGCGACGGCGTTGCTCGCGCTGCCCGGCACGGCCGAGCGGATCCATCTGCGGCCGGTGCACCACGGCGGCTGGCTCGCGCCGCTCTGGCGCGGCGCGATCTGGGGCCCCGGGCGCCCGGCAGCCGAGCTGCGCGCGACGGCCCGACTGCTCGAGGCGGGCGCACCCGTGCCGCGGCCCGCACTCGTGGTGGCTCGGCGCGCGCATGGCCCGCTGTGGTCGGCCGTGGTCGGAACGCGCCACGTCGAGGGCGCGCGCGACGGGATCGCCTGGCTCGCAGCGCGGCCCGATCGCGTGCGCCTGCTGCGCGGCGCGCGCGCCGTGGGTGCTGCGATCCGCCGCTTCCACGACGCCGGCGGTTCGCACGCCGATCTTCACGTGAAGAACCTGCTGCTGCGCGATTGCGGCGGGCGCGATGAGGTGCTCGTGATCGACCTCGACGGTGCGCGCGCGGGCGTCCCGCCCCCTCCGGCCCGCCGCATGCACGAGCTGATGCGCCTCGTGCGCGCGCTC
>DATFWW010000127.1:0-9038 GCA_035258825.1 Myxococcota bacterium | reverse complement strand
CCGCGGTAGGTGGGCATAATCCCCGGTCGTGGGGGGAACGCAGGCAGGACGTCCGGGCGGGCGCTTCGGCTTCGTGGCCATCGTGCTCGCGGGCAGCGTCGCGCTGTCGCGCGTCCTGGGCGCGGTGCGCGAGATGGTGCTCGCCCACGTGCTCGGCGCCGGCGCCGAGGCAGACGCCTACAAGGCTGCATTCCTGCTGCCCGACCTGCTCAACTACTTCCTCGCGGGCGGCGCGCTCTCGATCGCGTTCATGCCGTTCTACACGCGCCTGTGGAATCGCGAGGGCGACGCAGCCGCCGACCGCTTCCTCGCGGTCGTGTTCGGCACGACCGGCGCGCTCGCGATCGCGGTGACCAGTCTGCTCTGGCTCGGGGCCTATCCACTCGTCTGGGCGGTGTTCCCGAAGTTCTCCGCCGAGCAGGCCGCGCTCACGGCGCACCTCACGCGGATCCTCCTTCCAGCGCAGATCTTCTTCGTCACGGGTGGCGTATTGCGCGGAGCGCTGATGGCGCGCGGACGCTTCGTCTCGCAGTCGCTCGCGCCGGTGATCTACAACCTCGCGATCATCGCGTGCGGCATCGCGCTCGGCACCCGGATCGGCGCCGAGGGGTTCGCCTGGGGAGCGCTGATCGGCGCGATCGCGGGCGCGTTCGGCACGGCGTGGCTGGAGATCCGCCGCGTTCCGGAGATCCGGCTGTTCGCGCGGATCGACCTGCGCGATCCCGCGCTGCACGCGTATCTCGCCGCGGTGCTGCCGCTCGTGGCGGGCGTGACGCTCGGCACGGCCGACGATTGGTTCGGCCGCTGGTTCGGCGGCCTGCTCGGCGCGGGCGCGATCGCGTCGCTCGGCTATGCGCGCCAGCTGATGCTCCTGCCGGTCGGGATCATCGGCCAGTCGATCGCGACCGCCGCGCTGCCGGCGCTCGCGCAGCACGCATCGGAGGGCCGCGACTCCGAGCTGCACGAGACGCTGCTCAGCGCGCTGCGCATGGGCCTCTCGCTCGCGTGCCTCGCGGCGGGTGCGTCGTTCGTCTTCGCGGTGCCGCTCGTGACGCTGCTCTACCAGGGCGGGCGCTTCACCGCCGCGGACACGGAGCGCGTCGCGCTCCTGTTCCAGGTGTACGCGTTCGCCGTGCCCGCATGGATCGCGCAGCAGATCGCCGTGCGCGGATTCTATGCGCGCGGCGACACCTGGCGGCCGATGTGGATCGGCAGCGCGGTCGCGATGGGTGCGGCCGCGGTCTACTACTTCCTGGGCAACTGGTACGGAGTCGTCGGTCTGGCGATCGCGGGTCTCGCCGCCATGAACGCGAATGCCGCGGCCACGCTCGCGTTCCTGCGCGCGTGGTACGGCGGGCCCTCGCTCGCCGCGCTCTCGCAGAGCGTCGCGCGCGCGGTTGCGATCGCGGCAGTCGCGGCCGCGGCCGCTGCGGCGATCCCACCGCTCGGCGAGGGTCGATTCGGCGCACTGCTCTCCCTGGCGCTCGGCGCTGCGCTGTTCGCGATCCTCTCACTCGTGGGGATCCACTGGTTTGGCGATGACGCGCAACGCGAGGCCTTGAAGCGAATCCTGCGCCGGATAGTTCGCGGGCGCCGATGAGCACGGGCGATCCGGGCTGGTCGTTCTGGATCGACCGCGGCGGCACGTTCACGGACGGAATCGGCATCGCACCCGACGGCGCACTCCACATCGCGAAGGTGCTGTCGTCTGACGACGCACCCGCGCGGCTCGTGCGCGAGGTGCTGCAGCGCGCGGGGGCGCTGGTACCCGGCGCCGCGCTGCCGCGCGTGCGCGTGGAGCTCGGCACGACGGTGGCCACGAACGCGCTGCTCGAGCGCCGCGGCGTGCCCACGCTCTCCGTCACCAATGAAGGCTTCGGCGATCTGCTCGCGATCGGCACGCAAGAGCGGCCCGAGCTGTTCGAGCTCGCGATCCGCAAGCCAGCGCCGCTCCCGAGCGCGGTGCTCGAGGTGCGCGGCCGCATGGGCGCGGACGGCACAGAGGTGGAGCCGCTCGAACTCGCCGCGGCGCGACGCGGATTCGCGCAGGCGCGCGCTCAGGGACACCGCGCGGCGGCGATCGCGCTGATCCACGCCACCGCGTTCCCCGAGATGGAGCGCGCACTCGCCGCTCTCGCGCGCGAGGCCGGCTTCGAGCACGTCGCCGCCTCGCACGAGGTCGCGAACGAGGCCGGTCTGCTCGCGCGCGCCGAGACCACCGCCGTCGATGCCTATCTCACGCCGCTCCTGCGCGGCCACGCCGCCGCGCTGCGCACCGCGCTGCCGGATGCGCAGCTGCGCTTCATGCAGTCCTCGGGCGGGCTCACCGACGCCGAGCGGTTCCGCGGACCGAACGCGCTGCTCTCGGGCCCGGCGGGCGGCGTGGTCGGCGCGACCGCCGTTGCCAAGCGCGCTGGATTCGCGCGTGCAGTCGGCTTCGACATGGGCGGCACGTCGACCGACGTGTCGCTGCTCGAGCCCGGCGATCTGCCGCGCAGCTTCGAGACGGTAGTGGGTGGCGTGCGCGTGAAGGCGCCGATGCTGCGAGTGCACACGGTCGCGGCAGGGGGCGGGTCGCTGTGCCGGTTCGACGGGTTCCGCTTCACGGTCGGCCCCGAGAGCGCGGCCGCCGACCCGGGCCCCATTTGTTATGGGCGCGCCGATGCGCACGACCTCGCGCTCACCGACGCGAATCTCGCGCTCGGTCGCGTGCAGGGCGACCGCTTCCCGTTTCCGCTCGCGCGGGAGCGCGTCGAGGGGGCGCTCGACGCGATCCGCGCCCAGCTGCGCGAAAGCGGCATCGAGCGCACGCGCGAAGAGGTCGCGGCGGGCTTCGTCGAGGTGGCGAATGCGAGCATGGCGCAGGCGATCGCGACGGTGTCGGTGGCGCGCGGCGTGGACCCGCGCGAATGCGCGCTGATCGGATTCGGGGGGGCGGGAGGCCAGCACGTGTGCGCGGTGGCGCGCTCGCTCGGCATGCGCGACGTGCTGCTGCACCCGTTCGCGGGGATCCTGTCGGCGTGGGGGATCGGGATCTCGGGCGCGAGCTGGGACGGCCAGCGCGACGCGCGGCGCGCGCAGCTGCCGGAGGCGCGCGCGCCGCTGCCCGAGGCCGTGCGCGCCGCGTTCGCCGAGCTCGAGCGCGAGGGCCGCGCGGCGCTGCACGCAGAGGGGATCTCCGACGCGGAGATCGGCGTCGAGCGGCGGCTCGACCTGCGCCACGTCGGCACCGAGACCGCGCTCCCGGTGGCAGAGCCCCGCGACGGAGATTGGCCTGGGGCGTTCGCGCGCGAGCACTTCGCGCGCTTCGGCTACACGCGCGAGGGTCACACCGTGGAGATCGCGACGGCGCGCGTGCGCGTGTTCGAACAGGGAGCGGAGCCGCCGCGGCCGCCGAGCGCTCCTCGCGCAGCCGGAGCGCCGCAGCCGCGACGCTCGGAGCCCGTCTGGTTCCCTGCGCTCGGCCGCGCCTCGACGCCCGTGTATTGGCGCGAGGACCTCGCGCCCGGGCACGCGATCGCCGGCCCGGCGCTGATCCTCGAGGCGACCGGCACGGTGGTGCTCGACCCCGGCTTCTCGCTGCGCGTCGACGAGGAGGGCGTGCTGCGCGTGCACGACGAGCCGGGCGCTAGGGCGCCCGACGATGCGCGCGATGCGGCGGATCCCGTGCGGCTCGAGGTGTTCGGCAACCGCTGCATGGCGATCGCGGAGCAGATGGGCGCCGTGCTGCGCAACACGTCGGTCTCGACCAACATCAAGGAGCGGCTCGACTACTCGTGCGCGGTGTTCGACGCGGACGGCGGACTCGTGGCGAACGCGCCGCACATCCCGGTGCACCTCGGCGCGATGGCCGAGACGGTGGCCGTGGTGCGCAGCCGGTTCCCCGACTTCGCGGACGGCGACGCCGTCGTCACCAACGACCCCTACGCGGGCGGATCGCACCTGCCCGACGTCACGGTCGTCACGCCCGTGTTCGCGGGCGCCGCGGCGCCGAGCTTCTTCGTGGCGAGCCGCGGCCATCACGCCGACATCGGCGGCACGAGCCCCGGCTCGATGCCGGCCGATTCGCGCACGCTCGAGGAGGAGGGCGTGCTGATCGAGCCGGTCCGCGCCGTGTGCGCGGGGCGGTTCGACGAGGCGCGAGTGCGCGCGCTCCTCACCGGCGCGCGTTACCCGGCGCGCCGACCCGACGACAACGTGGCGGAGCTCAACGCGATGATCGCGGCGAACCGCGCGGGCGCGCGGCTGCTCGAGCGCTGGGCCGCAGAGGAGGGGATTGCGCCGATCGCCGCGACGATGCGCGAGCTTCAGATCGCCGCGGCCGGCAAGGTGCGGCGCGAGCTCGCTCGTCTGCCCGATGGCGAGCACCGCTTCGCCGATCGCATGGACGACGGGACGCCCGTGGCGGTGCGGCTCGCCGTGGACGGCGACCGCATGGCGATCGACTTCGCGGGCACGGGTGGCGCAGTGGCCGGCAACCTGAACGCGCCGCGCGCCGTGGTACAGGCGGCCGTGATCTACGTGCTGCGCAGCCTCGTCGCCGAGCGCATTCCGCTGAACGGCGGCTGCCTCGCGCCCGTGGCGATCGCGGTCCCGCCCGGCTCGCTGCTCGACCCGCCGCGCGGGTCCGCCGTCGTGGGCGGCAACGTCGAGACGTCGCAGCGCATCGTCGACGTGCTGCTCGGCGCGATCGGTCGCGCGGCCGCGAGCCAGGGCACGATGAACAACGTCGCGTTCGGCGACGAGACGTTCGGGTACTACGAGACGATCGGCGGCGGCGCGGGTGCGGGACCGGGCTTCGACGGCGCGTCGGGCGTGCACACGCACATGACCAACACGCGGATCACCGACCCGGAGATCCTCGAGGCGCGCCATCCGGTACGCCTGATCGCGTTCGCGCTGCGCCGCGGTTCGGGCGGCGCGGGGCGCTTCCGCGGCGGCGACGGGCTCGTCCGCCGCTACCGTTTCCTCGCGCCGCTCACCGCGTCGCTGCTCACCGAGCGCCGAGCGTGTGCGCCCTACGGGCTCGCGGGCGGCGCGCCGGGTGCGCGCGGCCGCAACGCGGTCGTGCGGTGCGGCGGCGCCGTCGAAGAGCTGCCGTCGCGCGCGACGGTCGCACTCCGACCCGGCGACGAGCTCGTGATCGAGACGCCCGGCGGCGGCGGCTACGGCGTGCCCGACAGCGCGTGAGCCTCTTGCCCCGATGGCGAGGGCTCTCTAAGGTCGGCCCTCGGGGCGCGTAGCTCAGTTGGTAGAGCAAGGGACTCTTAATCCCTAGGTCGAAGGTTCGAGCCCTTCCGCGCTCACCAGAAAAAGCGTAATCGCGCCAGCCTGTTGCCCGCCGTTGCGTGTTGTCGAGCGCACGCAGAATACGTATGGAACGGTGGAACGGCAATGGCAACGTGTGCGCAGGGAGCGCTCGACCGTGTGCAACCGGTGAGATGCAGGTGGAGCTCAAGGGCTCCGGCCTCGGGCCGAAGTGACCGCGCAAGGTCCATCGCTCGCGGACAGGAGTTGTGTGTCATCAAAATCCATCCGCGGGCCCAAGCTCGAGCGACACGAGCGTTGATGGTCACGATCAGGCAGCCTCGCGCCACGCGTAGCGGTGGTGAAGGCCTCCGATGCGACGCGAGCCGACGACGCTGGCGCGGAGCGAGGGCCTGACCTCGGCGGCTCGACCGGCCGGCGCATCACCGATCGATGTGTGGACGCGTTCCGCGTTGTAGTAAGCGACGTAGTCTCGAAGCAGTCGTCTCAAGTGGTCTTCGCTCAGTACGACGACGTGATCGAGCAGCTCTCGCCGAACCGTACCCACGAAGCGCTCGGCCGTCCCGTTCTGCCAAGGACTCCGGAATGCTGTTCGTCGGGGACAGACTCCAAATCCCAGAATCGAGCGGGCGACGTCGGCCGAGAAGATCGAATCGTTGTCGAAGATCAAGAACCGATGCACGGCGGCGCGCAGCTGAGCGCCGGTCCGTTAGATCCTATGTAAGTGCTCAGCGGGCCGCTGCTGTACAACTCCTTCGAAGTAATCACCCAACGGAGGAGTTACACGATGACAGCAACGACCCGCAGTTTCGATCCTACCGCACTTCATGACACGCTCTGCATCGCACTCGAGCTCGGCGAGGGACGGTGGAAGGTGGGGTTTGCGCGCGGCTTCGGAGGCAGAGTGCTCCGGCGCCAGGTGATCGCCCGCGATCGAAGCGGTTTGCTCGCGGCGATCACGTGGGCGAGGGAGAAGCTCGCGTTGGGAGAATCGGCTCGGGTCGTGAGCTTGTACGAGGCCGGCCGCGATGGCTTCTGGCTGCATCGCTTCCTGGTCGCGAGTGGCATCGAGAATCACGTGATCGACTCCTCGAGCCTGCAGGTCGATCGGCGGAAACGGCGCGCGAAGACGGATCGGCTGGACCTCGAAGGGCTATTGGACCTGCTGCACCGTCACCTCGCGGGCAGCTCCAGGAAGGTGTTCAGCGTGGTGCGGGTTCCCACCGTGGAGGAGGAGGATCGCCGCCACTTGCACCGGGAGCTTTTGAGTGCGAAGCGCGACCGCACGCGGGTGACCAATCGGATGAAGGGACTGCTCGCGAATCAGGGACTGACGCTGGATCTGAAGAAGGATGTCGCCGCTCAGCTCGCCGCGCTGCGGCAGTGGGATGGATCGATCCTTCCGAGCGGTCTGCGGGCCCGCCTCGCGCGCGAGTTGGAGCGCGTGTTGTTCTACGACGGGTTGATCGATCGCCTGGAGTCCGCGCGCCGCGAGCAGCTGCGCACCTCGCCGGATCCGGTCATGAGGCAGGTGCGGCAATTGAACACGCTGCGGGGGGTCGGGATCAACAGTGCGTGGCTGTACGCGATGGAGTTCTTCGGCTGGCGGCGGTTTCGCAATGGCAAGGAAGTGGGCGCGCTGGCCGGCTTTGCACCGACGCCGTTCCAGAGCGGGGAATCGGAGCGCGAGCAGGGGATGAGCAAGACGGGCAACCGCCACGTGCGCGCGATGGCGATCGAGATCGCTTGGGGATGGCGGCGCTTCCAGCCGCGGAGCGTGCTGACTCAATGGTACGAACGTCGCTTCGGCCACGGGAGCAAGCGCCTGCGCAAGATCGGGATCGTGGCGCTGGCGCGCAAGCTCTTGATCGCATTGTGGCGCTACCTCGAGACCGGAGTGCCGCCCGAGGGAGCGCTGTTCAAGACAGAAGCACGAATCCGCTGAATCGATCGCAACAAAGAGGAGAGAGGACACGACTCGATCGTCTGACCGGATCCGGGTGGCTCGCCTTTGCTGCCGGGTGTCCTCGTGACACCGCCCGTTAGAAGGAGTCGCCCACCCCGGGGCTTCTCAGCCGCCCACCGGAGTACGCAGGATTAGGTGCTTCGGCGCGATACGACGCCGGCACGGATAGAAGGTTGTCCCGGGCACGAGCTCGGACTTTCAACGAAGCCAACCGGACAGACGACACGACGAGGACCATCACCGATGTAGAATCGATCGCGTCAACTACTGGAGTTGACAGCAGCGCCTACATAGAAGGCCGCCAGGATGAAATCCGCATCGGACCTCGAAGCCATCGCGCACGAGATGAAGGCCGCTCAAGACCTGTGCAAGCAGATTGAGCCGCTCAGCGGGCGAGTGAGCGGATTCGACATTGCCCAGGCCTACGAAGTGGCGCGCCTGGTCCACGAGGCGCGGATCCGCGAAGGCGCCTCGCCGATCGGTCGAAAGATCGGCTTCACGAACCGAGACATGTGGCGGGTGTACGGAGTCCACGAGCCGATTTGGGCTTTCGTCTACGATACGACCATCGTGCATCTGTCCGGCTCCCGCGGTGCGTGCCGTCTCGGGCGATTTGCGGAGCCGCTCATTGAGCCGGAAATCGTCCTGCACTTCCGATCGGCGCCACCGGTGAGCAACGACCCCATGGACGTCCTCGCGTGCATCGACTGGATTGCCCACGGGATCGAGATCGTGCAGTCGCATTTTCCCAGCTGGAAGTTCCAGGCCGCGGACACCATCGCCGATTCGGCGCTGCACGGCACGCTGCTCGTGGGCGAACCGCAGAGCGTCGAGCGGATCGGGCGCGATGTTGTATCGCGTCTCGAGCGCTTCACGATCTCTTTTGTCGTGCGACGGCAACGTCCGCGACACCGGGTGTGGTTCCAACGTACTCGGTAGTCCGCTGGACGCCGCGGCGCACTTGATTGCGCTGCTAGCGAAACAGCCGCAGGCGAGGGCGTTACAGGCTGGTGAACTGGTAACGACTGGAACGTTGACCGTGGCGCTGCCGATTCGTAGTGGCGAAACCTGGAGCACGGTTCTCGACTGCATTGCATTGCCTGGTATCTCAGTCGTGTTCGGCGAGTGAGGTGATGAAGCGCGATCCACCAAGACAAGCAGGCGGCCTAACAGGGCGCTGCAGCCGACGAGCGTCGGTAGCTCGTTTGGGAAACGCCGCACTGGCTCGCTTCGCTCGCCGGCGGCTCTGGGCGTCTGGCGGCGTGGCAACGCGTAGCGCGAGGAGAGCCGTGCTCGTGCGGTATTGCATAATATGCGCGGCGCTGGGTTGTCTGTACCCATTATTCATCCGCGCACCCCCGAGTGTGACGGTGCCTTTTGGTCCGCAAAGGGGCGACGGGTGTTCGAGCTTGGTTCGTGCGCGCCAGACCGCGACGCAGAATCGAGCGGGACACCGAGCTACGCCGAGCAGCGTGAGGCGATCGTGCGAAATTACGCGTCGCTAGCGGGCTACGCACAGCATCAGCTGAGTTGGGCAGCGAGCAGTCGTTCCGGGACGGGGTCGAGGTTGGTTTGCAATGCAGAACTTCTGTGATCTCGGTTGCTGACAGCCGAGAACTCGACACTCGAAAGACGCACGATGACGATTTGCGAGGAAGCCGGGGAGGCGCGAGCGCTAGCCGGAGGCATCAGGCGTTCGCGGGAGCTTCCCGGTAGCTTCTGCCTCGAGCGAGGTACCGTGCCGGAGATCCCGCCCGAGAACCCGTCGCTGCCGACGGGCACCGTCACGTTCCTGTTCACCGAC
>DATFWW010000126.1:0-10293 GCA_035258825.1 Myxococcota bacterium | reverse complement strand
CGGGTGCCACCGCGAGCGTGCGCGGCGGCAAGGGCTATGCGGCGTTCGCGTCGGCGAAGTTCGGGCTGCGCGCGCTGGCGCAGAGCATGGCGCGCGAGCTCGGGCCCGAGAACATCCACGTCGCGCACCTCGTGATCGACGCGGGCGTGGACACCGCCTTCGTGCGCGAGCGCATCCGGGCCGCCGGGCGCGACCTCTCCGAGCTGCCGGTGGATGCGCTGATGAACCCCGCCTCGATCAGCGAGGCCTACTGGATGCTCCACCACCAGACGCGCGACGCGTGGACCTTCGAGCTGGACCTGCGGCCCCATGGCGAGACGTGGTGAGGCGCGTTTCTCGGGCCGGTGATTGTCCGGTCGCCTGCGGCGCCGCGTCGGGATTGATTGTCCGGGAGCGCGATCGTTAGTGTCTCCGCATGCGGACACTTCGCTTCGTGCAGGTGGATGCGTTCACCGCGCGGCCGTTCTTCGGCAATCCGGTGGCGGTCGTGCTAGGCGCAGACGGGCTCACGAGCCAGGAGATGCAGCGGATCGCCGCCTGGACGAACCTCTCCGAGACGACGTTCGTGCTGGAGCCCACGATTGCCGGCCCGGCCTACCGGCTGCGCATCTTCACGCCCGGGCACGAGTTGCCGTTCGCGGGTCATCCGACGATCGGGTCGTGCCATGCCGTCGTCGCGGCGGGGATGGCGACGCCCGACGGGGGGCGGCTCGTGCAGGAGTGCGGCGCGGGAAACCTCCCGCTGCGCATCACGGGCGCGGGGAGCGAGCGCTGGATCCACGTGGAGACGCCCGAAGCAGTGCTGGTGCGCGAGCTCCCCGAGCTGGTGCGCGAGATCTCCGCGGCGCTCGGCGCGCCGATTGCCGACGGGCCGTCGCCGACCGCGTTCCGCAACGGCCCGAGCTGGTTGTTCGCGCGCTTCGAGAAGGAGTCGGACGTCGCCGCGCTCGCGCCGGACCTCTCCGCGGTGGCCGACCTCTCGCTGCAGCACGCGGTGTCCGGGATCGCCGCATTTGCGTTCGTCGACGCGGGCCAGTTCGCGGTGCACATCCGCTGTTTCGCCCCGGCGTTCGGCGTACCCGAGGACCCCGTGACGGGCAGCGCGAACGCCGCGTTGCCCGCCTATCTCGCACATCACGGGCTGCTCGACCGCGTCGGCCGCGACTTCCTCGCGACGCAGGGAACCGAGCTGGGCCGCGACGGACGCGTGCACGTGCGCGTGCTCGACGACCGCGGCCGCAGCGAGATCGGCGGACAGGCGGTCGCCGTGATCGACGGGTTGCTCCACTTCTGAGGCGCCGCGGGTGTGGGCGGCTGCGACACCGGCTACGCGCCCGCTCGCCTGGCAGGGATCCGGCGCTCACGCGTCGAACACGATCACCTGGCGCGCCGCGTCGCCCTTGCGCAGCCGGTCGAACGCGTCGTTTACGCCGTCGAGCCCGATCCGCGCCGAGATCATCTCGTCGAGCCGCAGCCGCCCGTCGAGGTAGAAGTCGACATAGCGCGGCATGTCGATCCGGAACCGGTTCGAGCCCATCAACGAGCCGATCAGGCGCTTCTCCTGGAACGTGATGTCGGCGATGTGGAAGTCGACGCGCTGGCCGATCGGCACGATACCCACGAACACCGCGGTGCCGCCGCGCTTGAGCATGTCGACCGAAGACTTCACCGTGGGCGCGGTGCCGAGACACTCGAAAGCGTAGTCGACGCCTCCGGCCGTCAGCTCCATCACCTGCGCCGCGGCGTCTCCGGCCGAGGCGTCGACGGTGTCAGTCGCGCCGAGCTTGCGCGCGAGCTCGAGCTTCCAGGGCTGGTTGTCGACCGCGACGATCCGCGACGCACCCGCGATCCGGCAGCCCTGCAGCGCGGAGAGCCCGACGCCGCCGCACGCGATCACCGCGCAGGTGCTGCCGGGTTCGATGCGCGCGGTGTTGAGCGCGGCGCCGACACCCGTCGTGACGCCGCAGCCGATCAGCGCGGCGCGGTCGAGCGGCATGTCCTTGCGGATCTTCACGAGCGAGCGCTCGTGCGTGAGCATCTGCTCGGCGAACGAGGAGAGGTTCGCGAACTGGAGCACGGTGTCGCCGTTCTTAGAGAGCCGAGCGCGCGCGCCGGCCGGCCGCTGCAGGCTGGCGCCACCACACAGGTGCGGCTTGCCGCGCAGGCACATCTCGCAGCTGCCGCACCACGCCGAGATGCAGCCGATCACGTGGTCGCCGGGCGCGAAGCCCGTGACGCCCTCGCCCACGGCCTCCACCACGCCGGCGGGCTCGTGTCCGAGGATGCACGGCGGAGGCATCGGCAACGCGGCGTCGACGACGTGCAGATCGCTATGGCAGATGCCGGAGGCCGCGGTGCGCACGAGCACCTCCCCCGGACCGGGTACGTCGATCGTCACTTCCTCGAGTTCGAGCGGAGCGTGGTACGCGCGCATCACGGCGGCCTTCATGGCTTTGGCTTCCTTTCGCGTCGGAGATCTGTGACAGTAGCTCGCGCAAGCAAGGGAGGTGCGATGGAAGCCCGAAGACTCGGCAATACCGGATTGCAGGTTTCCGCGATCGGCCTCGGCGTGATGGGCATGTCGGAGTTCTACGGCAAGCCCGATGAGGCCGAGAACGAGGCGACGCTCGCGCGCGCCGTCGAGATCGGGGTGACCTTCTGGGACACGGCCGACGCGTACGGGAGCGGCCACAACGAGACGATGATCGGCCGCTTCCTCGCGGCGCGCGGATGGCGCGACCGCATCGTCCTCGCGACCAAGTTCGGCTTCGTGCGCGAGGGCGGGCGCGCAGTGGGCGTCTCGGGCAAGCCCGACTACGTGCGCAGCGCGTGCGACGCGAGCTTGGAGCGGCTCGGCTTCGAGCCGATCGATCTGTATTACCAGCACCGCGTCGATCCTGCGGTGCCGATCGAGGACACGGTCGGCGCGATGGCGGAGCTCGTGAAGGCGGGCAAGGTGCGCCACCTCGGTCTCTCCGAGTGCTCCGCGGAGTCGCTGCGGCGCGCGCACGCCGTGCACCCGATCGCCGCCGTGCAGAGCGAGTATTCGCTGTGGACCCGCGACCCCGAGCGGAAGGGCGGCATCCTCGAGGCGTGTCGCGAGCTCGGCGTGGGCTTCGTGCCGTACAGCCCGCTCGGGCGCGGCTTCCTCACGGGCAAGGTGAAGCGGCTCGAGGATCTCGGAGCCGACGACTTCCGCCACACCACGCCGCGGTTCGCGCGCGAGAACTTCGAGCGCAATCTGCGCCTGGTGGCGGAGGTGGAGGCGATCGCCGCCGACAAGCGCTGCTCGCCCGGTCAGCTCGCGCTCGCGTGGCTGCTCGTGCAGGGCGACTTCATCGCGCCGATCCCCGGCACCAAGCGGCGCAAGTATCTCGAGGACAACGCGGGCGCCGTTGACGTGCGCCTGACCGCCGCGGATCTCGCGCGGATCGACGAGGCGCTGCCGCCGGGCGCCGCCGCGGGGGAGCGCTACAGCGAGATCGGCATGCGCCTCACGAACGCCTGAATGGCGCTGGTCGCGCGCCGGAGAAACACCCATGTCCGCGAGAGCCGAGCCGGCGCCCCCGATCGAGCGCAAGCGCGGCTTCCGACGCCGCGCGAAGAAGGCGGTGCGCCGAGCGCTGATGGCGCTCGGTCTGCGCACGGTCCCCTATCTCTACGTCGCCTACATGTGGCTCGTCTATCGCACGAGCCATGTGGAGGAGCTCGGGCCGAACCCGGCGATCGCGCGGCGCGAGTTCGGCCGCGGCGTGTTCGCGCTCTGGCACGACGAGGTGTTCTTCGTCGCCTACTCGTTCGGGAAATACCGACCCGACACGCTCGCGAGCCAGGGGGACTCGGGCGCGATCATCGCGCGCATGCTCGAGGTGTGTCACTTCAACGTGTTTCGCGGCGGATCCTCCTCCGGCGACCAGAGGCGCTCGACCGAGGTGGTCCGGGACATGATCGACCACCTCCGGCGCTGGCCGGGCGTGGTCTACGGCATCACGACCGACGGGTCGAAAGGGCCCGTGTACCGGATGAAGAGGGGAGCGGTCCGCATCGCGATCGAGGGCGCGGCGCCCGTCATCGTCGAGAAGACCTGGTGCAAGCGCTATTTCCGGCTGCCGACCTGGGACCGCACGCTCGTGCCACTGCCGTTCAACCACATCGCGCACGTCTTCTCGGGGCCGATCTGGCCGCGCAGCGATCTGCCCGAATCGGAGCGCTTCGACGCGATGTACCGCGACGTCGAACGCGCGCTGTGCCGGGTGACGGCCCACGCGCGCGCGCGCACGGAGGGTCTGCCGCTGCCGCAGGAATGGATCGATCTGTTCCCCGAAGCCGTGCGGTCGGAGATGGCGCGCGGCGAAGAGCCGATCTTCTTCCTGTCGGCCGGAGCGGACCCGCTTGGCCGGTGAGCTCGCCGGGCTCGCCGCACTCGTCACGGGCTCGAGCCACGGCATCGGGCGCGAGGTGGCGCTCGCGCTCGCGGCCGCGGGCGCGCGCGTAGTCGTGAACGGCACACCCGGCGGCGAGGGCCGCTCCCCGGCCGCCGAGGCGGTGGCCGACGAGATCGCGGCGCGCGGCGGCACCGCGGTGGCGTGCGCGGCGTCGGTCGCGGACTTCGCCGCGGCGGGCGCGCTCGTGGAGCGCTGCGCTGCCGAGTTCGGGTCGATCGACGTGCTCGTGAACTGCGCCGGCGTGCCCGAGCCCGACGGCGCGTCGATCCTCGACCTGTCGGAGCGCGACTTCCGCGCCGTGCTCGACGTGCACCTCGGCGGCACCTTCTACTGCTGCCGCCACGCGGCCCCGCGCATGGTGGCGCAGCGCGCGGGCGCGATCATCAACACGAGCTCGCACTCGTTCCTCGGCAGCTATGCGGGCGTTGCGTATCCCGCGGCCAAGGGCGCCGTGAACAGCCTCACGTTCGCGCTCGCCACCGAGCTGCGCGAGCACGGCGTGCGCGTCAATGCGGTCTGCCCGGGCGCGAAGACGCGGCTCTCGACCGGGGCCGCGTACGAGCGGCGCATCCGCGACCTCCACGCGCGCGGGATCCTCTCGGACGCCGTGCGCGATATCTCGCTCGAGCCGCCCGAGCCGCGTTTCGCCGCGCCGATCTACGCGTTCCTCGCGAGCGGCCGCGCGCGCGGCATCACGGGCCGTGTGTTCACGGCGACGGGCGGCTACGTGGGCGTGTTCGCTCAGGGCTCCGAGAAGATGCTCGCCTATCGCGACCGCGGGGCGGCGCCGTGGGGCGTCGACGAGATCGCAGCGGCCGTGGCTGCGCGCGGGCTCGACTGACTCAGTAGGCGGCGCCGGCGCTCATTCGATGTAGCCGAGCTGGCGCAGCCGCGCGCGCGTCCGCTCGTCGATCGCGGCATCCGCGCGCTTCGCGGTGGCGGCGTCGCGCTCGGCGCTCGCGCGCAGCGCGTCGAGCAGCGGCTGCGCATCGCTGCGGTGATCGGCGAGCACGTCCGTGCGCTCGCCGGGATCGCGCGCGAGATCGAACAGCGCGAGCTCCGCGCCGCCGTTCGCCCAGTGCAGCTTCCACGGCCAGGCCAGCGCCGCCTTGCGCTCGCCGCCGTATAGGGTGTGCTCGGCGACGATCGTCTCGGCCTCGGCGTCGAGCAGCGACCGGCCCGGAAACCCGGGCGGCGGCGCGATCGCAAATGCGCCGAGCACGGTGGCGGGCACGTCGCGCAGCGACACCACGGCGTCCGAGCGCCCGGGCGCCACGCCCGGCCCCCAGATCACGAGCGGCACGCGCACCACCTCGTCGAACACCGCGTGTCCGTGCTCGAACCCGCCGTGGTCGAGGAACTCCTCGCCGTGGTCGGCGGTGAAGATCACGAGCGTCTTCGCGAGCAGGCCGCGCGACTCGAGCTCGGCGAAGAGGCGGCCGAGTTCGCGATCGACGAACGCGATCTCCTCGTCGTAGGCGCCGCGCAGGAACTCGACGTCGATCGGCTCGCCGCGGCCGTGCGCCGCGCGGATCTGTGCGGCGTCGGGGCGCTGCTCGCCGGGCGGTCGCGGCCCCGTGAAGCGCTCGCGGAACGGTGCTGGCGCGTCGTAGGGCAGGTGCGGGTCGAATAGGTGGAGCATCGCGAAGAAGCGCTGATCACCGCGGCCCGCGATCCACGCGAGCGCCGCGTCGACCGACGCGTCGGCCCTGCGCTCGGACTCGCGGTAGTCGTATCGATCGAAGCCGCGCGCAATTCCCGAGCGCGCGGTCAGGAACGGGTTGTTCACCACGGCGCCCGTCGCCCAATAGCGGACGCTCAGCAGCTCGGCGAGCGTGGGCATCGCGTTCGACAGCGGCGTGAAGCTGGGCGTGCCGTCCACCGTCACGCGCAGCCCCGCGAGGTGCTCGGACGGCGGGTGGCCGGTCAGCAGCGATCCGAACGACGGCAGCGTCCACGGCGAGGTGCTGTACGCGCGGTCGAAGACGAGCCCGCGCGCCGCCAGGGCGTCGAGCGCGGGGCTCGTCGCGCGGGAATAGCCGTAGAATCCGAGGTGGTCGGCGCGCAGTGTATCCACCACGATGATCAAGGCGGACTCGGGCCGGGGGACGGGGGAACAGGCCGTGGCGAAGAGCACCAGGGCCACCCACACCACCCTTCGCATGAGTTCAAGGTAAGCTGCCGGCCGCGAGCGCGCGAATCCGCGCAGCGCAGCACAGCGGGAGGCCGAATGCAGGCGTGGGTCGTGCGCGGCATCGGTAGCCCGAGCGAGGTGTTCGAATGGCGCGAGGCGCCGGAGCCGAGCCACGAGGCGATGCGCGCGCTCACGGTCGACCTCGCCGGCCTGCGCCGACGCGTCGGCGACGAGCCGCCGGCCGAGGCGTACGTGTTCGTGCGCGTGCTCGCGGCCGCGCTGGCCACGCCCGACGTGACGATGGCGACCGGCGAGTACCCGGTGCCGATCGACCGGCCGTACGTGTCGGGTCAGGAGGCCGTCGGCATCGTCGAACAGGCGTCGCAGGGCCTCTCGCAGTGGATCGGCAAGCGCGTGATGGGCTTCACGCCGCAGCCGTTCGGAAGCTTCGCGCCGCGCGCCGTGATGTTCCCGCCCGTGCTCTACGCGGTGCCGGACGCGCTCTCCGACGCCGACGCCGCGGGCTTCGTGATCCCGTCGCATACCGCCTATCACGCGGTCCACCGCCGCGGGCAGGTGCGCGCCGGCGAGACCGTGCTCGTGCTCGGTGCGGCGGGCGGCGTCCCGTCGTCCGCGGTGCAGCTCGCGTCCGCGGCGGGATGCCGCGTGATCGCGGTGGCCGGCGGCGCCGAGAAGGTGGCGTTCTGCCGCGAGCTCGGCGCTCGGATCGCGATCGACCATCAGCGCGGGGACTTCGTCGCGGCGGTGGAGCGCGAGGTCGGGCCAGCCGCGGTGGACGTGATCATCGATTTCGTGCAGGGCGATCCGGGCCGCCGCGCGCGGCCGCTGCTCGCCGTGGAGGGCCGACACGTGCTCGCCGGGCACGCCGCGGGGCTGATCGCGATCCACCCGAACGAGTTCTATCTCCAGAACTGGACGCTCGTGGGCACTTGCATGGGCGCGGGCTACGGTGCAAGGGGCGCAGAGCTCGAAGCAGCCGCGCACGCGCACGTGATGAAGCTGTTCGCCGAAGGTCGCTACCGCGCCGCCACGACGCGGGTGATCGAGATGCGCGACGTGCCCGCCGCGCTCGCGGATCTCCACGCCCGGCGCACCCGCGGCCGCGTGGTGGCGGTGCTCTGATGCCGCGCTTCCTCGAGGTGGCCGGCGCCGTGCTGGGCCTGCTGGTGCTCGCGATCGCAGCGGCTTGGGGATACTGGTTCTACACGCCGTCGATCGAGCCGGTGCCCGCGCTCACGGGCGAGCTGCTCGACGGATCGCTGTCGGTGGGCGGGCTCGAGCGCCACTTCCGCTGGTACCGGCCGGCCAAGCCCGCCGCATCGCCGCCGCTCGTGTTCGTGCTGCACGCGTCGATGGGCGACGGGCGCGAGGCGCGCCGGATGACCTACTACGAGTTCGATCGGCTCGCGGACCGTCACGGCTTCCTCGCCGTCTACCCGGACGGCTACGAGCAGTACTGGAACGACTGCCGCAAGGCGGCGACGTACTCCGCCAACACGAAGAACATCGACGACATCGGCTTCTTCTCCGCGATGATCGACTTCTTCGTCGCCGAGCAGCACGCGAATCCGGACCGCGTCTACGCCACGGGCATCTCGAACGGCGGCCAGCTCGCCTACCGCCTCGCGCTCGAGCTGCCGGACAAGATCGCCGCTGTGGCGCCCGTGGCCGCGTCGCTGCCCGAGGAGAGCAATTTCGATTGCGTGAAATCGGGCAAGCCCGTGGCGATCATGATCCTGAACGGCACCGCGGACCCGATGAACCCGTACCAGGGCGGCGAGGTCGCGCTCTACGGCATCTGGGGCAGCCGCGGCAGAGTGATGTCCACCGACGACACCGTCGAGTACTTCGCGCACCTCGCCGGCCACCACGACCCGCCGCACATCGTCGAGTATCCCGACGTGAACAAGCACGACCACTCGCGCGCCGAGCTGCGCACCTGGAGCGACGGCCCCGGTCCGGAGGTGGTGCTCCTCTCGGTCGAGGGCGGTGGCCACACCTTCCCGCACCCGTTCCACCGCTTCCCGCGCTTCATCGGCGCGACCAACGCCGACCTCGATGGGGCGGCCGAAATCTGGCGCTTCTTCACCGACAAGCGCCGCGGCGGGTCGAACCTGGCGCGCAGGGCGGAATGACCCGGCCGTCACGATCTCCGAACGATCACGCGGAACGTCAGGTTCAGCCGAGCCCCGACCGCCGCCGCCATCTTCGGCAGCGCATGCCCCCAGTGCCGCTGCGTGGTCCCGCGCATCACGAGCAGGCTGCCGTCGGCGAGCTCGAGCACGCGGCGCTCGCCGCGCGCGCGGTGGCGCATGACGAAGCGGCGCGTGGCGCCGAGCGAGACCGACCCGATCGCGACGTCGTCGCGCGTGGGCCCGAGCTCGCGCTCGTCGTCGGAGTGCCAGCCGACCGAATCGCTTCCGTCGCGGTAGTAGTTCGCGAGCACGGCATTCCAGGGAACGCCCGTGCGCGCGGTGAGCTCCGCGCGGAGCCGCGCGAGCCCGGGCGTCCAGGGCGCGGGCTCGTAGGTCTGGCCCGAGTAGCGGTAGCGGCAGCCCGGATCGCCGTGCCAGGAGATCAAGCGCGGGACGCGCACGGTGCGGCCGAACATCGAGAACGTGTCGGTGCGCAGCGGCAGCTCGGCGGCGAGCGCTTCCGCGTCCGGGCGCTGCGCCGGCGCGAGGAAGCGCGGCCACCACTCGAGCCACGCGCCGTCGCCGAGGTCGATCCGCTCGGGAGCGGCGCCCTTCGCCGGGTTCTTCTGCGCGTGCGCGACCCGCGTCATCGCGCGTAGAATACCCGCGCGCCCTGCCTGGAGACCCCCCGGATGGCCGACCTCCCGTTCGAGATCTTCGACGCCGACAACCACTACTACGAGGCCGAGGACGCGTTCACGCGCCACCTCGACCCGAAGATGCGCCGGCGCTGCATGGACTGGGCGGTGGTGAAGGGGCGCAAGGAGCTGCTGGTCGCGGGCGCGATCAACCGCTTCATCCCGAATCCCACGTTCAACCCGGTGGCTCGTCCCGGTTGTCTCGACCAGTACTACCGCGGCAACAATCCGAAGGGGCACACGATCCGCGAGGCGTTCGGCGAGCTCGAGCCGATCCGTCGCGAGTACCGCGACCGCGACACGCGCCTCGACGTGATGACGAAGCAGCGTATCGAGCGCGCGCTCTTCTTCCCGACGCTCGGCGTCGGCATGGAGGAGGCGCTCAAGCGCGACACCGAGGCGGTCCACGCCGCGTTCGAGGCGTTCAACCGCTGGCTGCTCGACGACTGGGGCTTCGCGTACCAGGAGCGCATCTACGCCGCGCCCTACATCTCGATCATGGACCGCGACCGCGGCATCCGCGAGCTCGACTGGGCACTCTCGAACGACGCGCGCTTCGTCGTGATGCGGCCGTCGTTCGTGTACAACGCAGGCGGCAGCCGCTCGCCGGCCGACCCCTACTACGACCCGTTCTGGAAGCTGGTCAACGACTCGGGCGTCGTGGTCGTCTACCACGGCGGCGACTCGGGGTATGGCGACTACGCCGGCGACTGGGGCGAGGGCGGCACCACCGAGAGCTTCAAGGGCTCGCCGTTCCGCAGCATCTCGCTGCCCGCGAAGGCGCCGTTCGACCTGTTCGCCGCGCTGATCTCGCACCGGCTGTTCGAGCGCTTCCCGAACCTGCGGATCGCGAGCATCGA
>DATFWW010000125.1:0-9753 GCA_035258825.1 Myxococcota bacterium | reverse complement strand
GAGCGCCACCGCCATTTCCAGCTCGTGCGCACGCCGATCGCGGATCCGCCGCTCGCGACTCCGCTCGACGCCGTGCAGCCGGACGCCCACTTCGACACCGGCATCGGGCGGGTTGCCTCGCTGCCGTTCCTGCACGGCATCGCCAGGCTGAGCGCGATCGCGAATCAGCCGCCCGTGGAGGCGGCCGAGGCGCTGGTCGGCCTCTACCGACAGCTCGCGCGCGCATTCGGCTGCCATCGCCACGGCCAGCCCTACAACCTGCTGGTATGCCCGGACTGGATGATGATCGTGCCGCGCTCGCGCGGGCAATGGCGCGGCATCTCGGTGAACGGGCTCGGCTTCGCCGGCGCGCTCCTGGTGCTCGGCCGCGAGGAGCTCGAGGTGGTGCGCCGCGAGGGGCCGCTGCGCGTGCTCGCGCACGTCGCGGTGCCGGTCGCATCGCACTAACCGTCGATCCTGGCGAGTCGCGCCACCAGAGCCTGGAACCGCGGATCCTCGCGCAGGGCCTGCCGCGCTGCGCGGCGCAACCTCGTGACGTCCTCGACGGGCAGGTGGAGGCTCGTGCCGAGGCCGTTCAGGTACGCGCGCTCGTTCGGATCCTTCACGTCGACGAAGCTCGTCTCGATCAGCGTGTAGTGCTCGGGCGGGTCCCAGCCATCGGTGCGCTGGTTCCACGACTTGAACTTCTGCTTCATGAGGTCGATCGTCTCGAAGTTGTAGCGGTTCACCTGGGCGCTCGTCGCCGCGTCGAGGATCACGGCCAGCGAGGGCAGCAGATCGAGCGTGTCCCACCGCTCGTCGGGCGTGGTCTGCGCGTTCACGATCACGAGCGCCACCTCGCGCGTGCGGTTCCCCATCGGCCGCTGCTTCGGCACCTCGAAAGACGACCATTTCTCGAACGGCCCGCGCACGCCCAGGTTGTCCGAGATCACGCCGTCGACGAGCCGCACATAGCGGCGCTTCTTGGCGAGGTAGCCGCTCAGGTTGCGCGCGTTCACGTACTGCCGGTCGAGCTCGCGGCCCGGAGCCTGCGCCCCCGTCACCCACTTCGGCGCCTGGAACCCGCACCCGTCGTAGTTGCGCAGCGTGATCGGCGAGAGCACGATCGGCACTGCCGAAGACGACGCCACCGCGCGCGACAGCGGGTAGTTCCATAGATCCGAGCAGAGGAAGTCGAACATCTCCTGCACGAATGCGAACGGGCTGCCCGTGGTGAGGTCGGTGGCCAGGATCACCACGAACGGGCCGTCCACGTTCTCGAGGTCCCGAAAGCGGGCGCCCTCGAAGATCGCCCGGTCGTAGTACTCCGCGGCGAGGTCGCTGCGCTCCCAGTAGGGCGAGAAGAGCTTGAGCCAGTTGATCGGCGAGAGCAGGCTGAGCAGCAGTTCCGACTGCACGTTGCGCTCGAGGAAGCGCTCGGGAAAGTCCTTGAACGCCTCGCGGCCGTGGAGCCCGAGGTAGGCGGCGGTGAAGCTGCCGCCCGAGACGCTGGAGACCTGGTCGATCTCGTCGACGAGGCTGCGCACGCGGCCGTCGAACGCCACGTGCGTGACCGCGAGCTCTTCGAGCACACCGTACGCGAACGCCGCCGCGCGCGTGCCGCCGCCCGAGAACGCGAGCAGGAGCTGGAGCTCGTCGGATGCCTCTGCGCGCTCGTGCAGCTCGCTGCGATAGCCGCGGTGGCGGTCCCACTGCTCGAGCGGGTCGTTCACGTGGAAGTAGGTGCCGCAGCCGACCGCTGCGGCGGCGAGCGCGAGGACCGCGATCCGCCGGCAGGGACCCCGCCTACTCCTCGAGTGCGAGTAGCTCCGCAATGGTCTGCCGCCGCCGGATCTGGCGCACCGCGCCGCGCTCGAGCAGGAACTCGGGCGCGAGCGGCCGCGTGTTGTAGTTGCTCGCCATCGACGAGGCGTAGGCGCCCGCGTCGCGGATCACCACGAGATCGCCGACCGCGGTGTCGGGTAGGTCGCGCGGCACTACCACGCCGCCCGCGTCCTGGGTGAACACGTCGCCCGACTCGCACAGCGGCCCCGCGACGACCGCGGGCTGGGCCGGACCCTGCGCGGCGCCGCCGCTCTGCGGAACCACCTCGATCGCGTGATAGGCACCGTACATGACCGGGCGCGCAAGGTCGTTGAAGCCGGCGTCGACCACCACGAAGCGGTTCGCGCCCTCGCGCTTGGTCGCGCGCACGCGCGCCACGAGCGCGCCGGACTGCGCCACGAGGAAGCGGCCCGGCTCGATCTCGAGACTCACGGGGTGGCCGACCAGCTCCTCCACGCGCTGGCGCGCGCCGTGCCAGAGCGCGTGCAGCGGACCCGTGTCGAACGCCGGATCGCCGGGGCGATACGGAACGGGTAGCCCGCCGCCGCCCGAGATCGCGCGCACGTCCACGCCGAGCGCGCGCACCTGCGCGACCATCGCATCGCACAGGCGGCGCAGGTGCTCGAAGTCTGCGCCCGAGCCGATGTGCATGTGCAGGCCGATCAGGTCGAGCCGGTACTTCTCGACATGGCGCACCGCCTCGTCGAGATATTCGTGCCAGATGCCGTGCTTGCTCCACTCGCCGCCCGTGTTGGTCTTTCGGCTGTGGCCGTGACCGAAGCCCGGATTCACGCGCAGCCAGACGCGGTGGCCGGGTTGCCGCCGGCCGAGCTGCTCGAGCACGTCGGCCGACCCCGCGTTGACGGGGATGCCCTCATCCGCCACACGGTCGAGCGTCGCCTCGTCGATCAGGTCCGCGGTGTAGACGAGTCCCGCGGGCTCACCGCGGCCGTCCCACCCCGCGCGCAGCGCGCGCTCGATCTCGCCGAGCGACACGGCGTCGACGAGCGCGCCCGCGCCGCGCAGGAGCCGCAGCAGGTGTACGTTCGAGCACGCCTTCTGCGCGTAGCGCACCACGTCGAACCCGCGCAGCTTGGCGAGCTGGGCGAGGATCACTTCGGCGTCGTAGAGGTAGTAGGGCGTACCGTGTTCGGCGGCGAGCCGGAGCAGCAGGTCGGATGAAAACGCTTGCATCGGCGGCATTGTATCGGAGTGAACTCGCCCGGCGTAACCCGCTGGCATCCTATCGGTGGACCGCGAAATGGAGGATGCGATGAAGATCTCGAAACGCCCCGCCGAGGCGCGCGGCGCCACCCGGTTCGACTGGCTCGACAGCCGCCACACGTTCTCGTTCGCCGACTACCGGGACCCCGCCCACATGGGGTTCCGCGCCCTGCGCGTGATCAACGACGACTGGATCGAGCCCGGCAAGGGCTTCGGGCAACACCCCCACCGCGACGCCGAGATCCTCTCGTACGTGCTCGAGGGACGGCTCCAGCACCGCGACTCGATGGGCAACGGCAGCGTGATCGAGGCCGGCGATCTCCAGTACATGAGCGCCGGCAACGGCGTCACGCACAGCGAGTTCAACCCCTCGCGCGACGAGCGCACGCACCTGCTGCAGATCTGGATCCTCCCCGACCGGAGCGGTGGAGCCCCGCGCTATGCCGAGAAGACACTGGGCACGGAGGCGAAGCCGAACGCGCTCACGCTGCTGTTCGCGGGCCGGGCGCGCGACGGCGCGGTCGGGATCCGCGCAGACGCGGACGTGTACGTCGGCAAGCTCGACGCCGGGCAGCGCGTGGCGCACCGGCCGGCGCGCGGGCGAGGGGTCTGGCTGCACGCGATCGCGGGAAGCCTGAACGTCGGCGGCGAGACGCTCGAGCCCGGCGACGGCGCCGCGATCGAGGATAGCGACGCGATCGAGATCGCAAGCGGCCCGGGCGCGGAGTTCCTGCTGTTCGATCTGAAGTAGACTCGCGCCCATACCGCGCTACGGACCCGCGCGTTCCGTCTCCTCGAGCACGGAGCTGTCGATCTCTTCCCAGCTCCAGTGGCCGCCCTTGGATTCGTACACGGCGCGGCGCGTCTTGGATCCCGGCGTTCCCGGAAAGACGCGCGCGTCGATGAAAGCGAGCTCGTATCGGGCGGGGTCCAATGCGAGGCTCCGCTTGTGCCAGAGCGTCTGCGTCTCGGCCCACAGCGGGTAGTGGCCGCGCGGCTCAGGATCAGGCAGATCCTCGCGCGTCAGGTAGGCGATGTAGTAGAAGCGCTCGCCGGTGGTCAGCTCGCCGTAGCCTTCGGCCATGATCGCGAGCTTGCGATTGGCTTGCTCGACGAACTCCTCGTTCGGCTCGAACCCGGGCAGCGGCGTGAACGACGCGACCGCGGGCGGCGGCCGCGTCGCACAGCCGAGTGCGAACAACGCCACCGCGCCGAGCGCCGCGATCCTCATCAGGCGCGCACCAACCCCAATCTCAGCGACTCGCCTTCGATCACCGCCTCGCGCACGTGAGCGCCCGCGGGTGGCGGGGCGCCCACCTGCACGTCGACCGCGAGCGTCTCGCGGCCTAGCACCTGCGCCCGCGGCCGCACCGCGGAGAGCAGCCGGTCGGCGCCGTCGAGCGTGAGCCGAATGCGTCCGGTGTACTCGAGGTTGAGCTCCTTGCGGAACACCTGCACGCGGTTGAGCACCTCGCGGAACAGGCCCTCCTCGATCAGCGCGTCGGAGAGCGCCGTGTGCAGCACGACCACGCCCGAGGCGCCCGCAGCAGCCGCGAAGCCCTCGCGCGCCTCGAGGCTCACCGCGATTTCGTCGCGCCCCAGCTCGAGCGCCTCGCCGTCCACCGCGAGCGTCACGCGGCCGTTCGCCTCGAGCTCGCGCAGGAGCGCCGCGCCGTCCGCGGCCGCGAGCGCGGCCTTGAGCTTGGGCATGCGCTTGCCCACGCGCGGCCCGAGCGCGCGGAAGTTCGGCTTGACCTGATAGGTCACGTACGCACCCGCGTCGCGAGCGAGGTGGAGCTCGTGCACGTTCAGCTCGTCGCGCACGAGGCCCTCGTGCGCGAACACGCGCGGCGCGAGCTCGGCGTCGGCCAGCACCACCTCGGCCGCCGCGAGCGGCTGCCGCACACGCAGCTTGTTCGCCGTGCGCACCTGGAGCCCGAGCGACACGATCTCGCGCACCGCGCGCATCTCGCGCGAGAGCGGCTCGTCGATCGCGGCGAGGTCGGGCTCCGGGTAGTCGGCGAGATGCACGCTCTCGGACTGCGCATCCCCGAACGGCCGCGCCACGAGGTTGCGCCACATTTCCTCGGCGGCGAACGGCAGGAACGGCGCAAGCAGGCGCGCGAGATCGGTGAGGCATTCGTAGAGCGTCCAGTGAGCGTCGAGCTTGTCCGGTCCGAGCCCGGGCGCCCAGAACCGGTCGCGCGAGCGACGCACGTACCAGTTCGAAAGCGCGTCGGCGAACTCGGTGAGCGCGCCGGTCGCCTCGTACACGAGGTAGGCGTCCATGTGCGCGCGCGCCGCGCGCGTCACGAGCGCGAGCTCGGAGAGGATCCAGCGGTCGATCAGCGCCCGCTCGCGTGCGGGGCGGCGGCCCGCGCCAGCCGAGGCGCTCGACGGGTCGAATCCGTCGATCTCGGCGTAGATCGTGAAGAACGCGTACACGTTGCGCACCTTGAGCGGCAGCTCGCGCTGCGCCGCGCGCACACCCGCGAGCGAGTGGCGCGTGGGATTCCAGGGCGGATTCGACGAATAGAAGAACCAGCGGAACGCGTCGGCGCCGGGCGCGGGCGAGCTCGGGTCGTCGACCCAGACCTTCGCCGTGACACCGATGCCGGGCACCTCGCGCGGGAGGATCGCGGCGCCGTGCGGCGCCGCGGCGACGCCGAGGTGTTCCATGTCCTCGGGTGCCAGGTGGATCACGCGGCGCGGCAGCGCAGCTGGGCGCAGCGAGATCGCGACCGCGCGTTCGGGCCGGTCGCCGCGGTAGACGTTCACGAGCGCGGAGTCGCCCGTGAGATCGAGGCCCTCGTAGTCCTCGCGCGCGATCGCGGCGGTGCCCGGCGCAAGCTCGCCCTCCTCGGGCGCCACTGCGGCGAACTCGAGCCGCACGCGGTCGAGGATCACCTCGGGCGGCGTATAGTTGCCCTTGCTCTTCGACTCCTTCTTGCCGTGCCGGTCGGCCACGTGACCCAATACGATACAGGTCTTGTAGGGATGGGGTTTCGCGCGTTCGGGGAACAGAAGCGTCGAGATCCAGAGCAGCGAGTTGAACCATCCGCGCGTCTGATCGATCGCCTCCGAGATGAAGTCGGCCGGGAAGCTCGCCTCGAACTCCGCGCGGTGGCGCTGCGGGTAGCCCCACTGCGCGAACGGCATCGAGCCCGAGTCGAACCACGCGTCGATCACCTCGGGCACTCGCCGGTACACGCCGGGCTCGCCCGCACGCGTCCACGTGACGTCGTCGATCCACGGCTTGTGCACGAGCAGGTGCGGCGAGAGCGTCGGATCCTGCTTGCGCGCGCGCTCGAACGCCGCAAACGCGTCGGGATTGCGCTCGCGGATCTCCGCGACCGATGCAGGCGCCTCCATGCGCCCCGTGACGTCGTTAACCCAGATGTTGAGCGGTGTGCCCCAATAGCGCTCGCGCGACAGCGCCCAGTCGACGTTGTTGCGCAGAAAGTCGCCGAAGCGACCGTCGCGGATGTGCTCGGGCAGCCAATGGATCGCCGCGTTGTTCTCGAGCGCGTCGTCGACGTGAGCGGTGGTGCGGATGTACCAGGCGGGCCGCGCGTACTGGATCAGCGGATCGGAATCGGAGCGCACGCAGAACGGGTATTCGTGTCGGATCTGCTCCGCGTGCCAGAGCAGGCCGCGATCGCGCAGCGCGCGTGTGAGGTCGCGATCGGTCTCCTTCACCCAGCGTCCGGCGTAGGCGGGATCCGCGATCGCCGGGTCGAACGCACCGTCGGGGCGCACGGCGCACAGGAGCGGCAGCGCGGGGTCGCGCTGCTGCTCGCGGCGCAGCAGCTCGAAGTCCGATTCGCCGAACGCGGGCGCGATGTGGACGACCCCGGTGCCCGCGTCGAGCTCGACGAAGTCGGCCGCACACACGCGCCAGAGATCCACCTGCGAGTCGCGTGCGCGATACCAATCGAACGGCGGCACATAGCGCCGGCCGACCAGATCGGCGCCGCGCAGCGTTCGTTCCACTGGCAGATCGCGGCCGACCTTCTCCGCGAGCGCCGCCCGCAGCGCCGTCGCGACCACGAGGCGGTGCTCGCCGTCGAGCACGACCACGTAGTCTTCCGATGGGTTGATGGCAGCGAAGCTGTTCGACGGCAGCGTCCAGGGCGTCGTCGTCCAGACGAGCAGCGACGTGCCCGGTTCGTCGGCGAGCGGAAACCGCACGTAGATCGAGGGATCGTCGACCGTTCGGTAGCCCTCACCCACCTCGGCCGCCGAGAGCACGGTGCCGCCCTGCGCCCACCACCACACCACCTTGTGCCCGCGATAGAGCAGCCCGCGCTCGAACAGCTGCGACAGCGCCCACCAGACGCTCTCGACGTAGGACTGGTGGTAGGTGACGTAGGCGTCGCCCATGTCGAGCCAGAAGCCGAGCTTCTCGGTGAAGCTCTGCCACTCTTCGGTGTAGCGGAACACGCTGTCGAGGCAGCGGCGCACGAACGGCTCCACGCCGTAGGCCTCGATCGCATCCTTGCCCGAGATGCGGAGCTCCTTCTCCACCTCGATCTCGACCGGCAGGCCGTGGGTGTCCCATCCCGCGCGGCGTGGCACGTGACAGCCGCGCATCGCCTTGTAGCGCGGGATCACGTCCTTCATCACGCGCGTGAGCGCGTGGCCATTGTGGGGCAGCCCGTTCGCGGTCGGCGGACCTTCGTAGAACACGAAGTGCGGACCGTCGCGGCGCAGCGCGAGCGACCTGGCGAAGATGTCCCGCTCGCGCCAGAACGCGCGCACATGCGCCTCGGCCGCGGGGAAGTCCACGACCGGCGCTACGCGCTCGAAGACGCCGCCATTCTTCATGGGGCGCACAAGTTACCCCACCCTGCCGGGCCTTCGCGCTCGCTGATCGCTCGCGCTCGGGCTCCGGCCTTGCCCACCTGATCGTCTTCGCTCGCCTGCGGCTCGCTGCGCGAAACTTGCGGGGCCGACTCCGTCGGCCTCCTTGCGTCAGACCGGGACCGCCGCCTCGATCATCCGCGCACACCGCGCGATCAGGTCCGAGGATCCGCGCCGGATCCGCTCCGCGCGCCCCTCGAGGTCCACCATGCGGCGCTCGACCCACGACGCGGCGACGTCGAAGCGCACCGGGTCGCGATTCGCCTGCAACAGGAGCTCCGCGGAGACCAGGATGCTCGCGAGATTCTCGGCCAGCGACTGCGCCGACAGCAGCGCATAACCCAGATCGGCCGCCAGTGCACCCCCTGCCGCGAGCACGAGGTCGATCCCCTTGCGCACGCGATCGGCGTAGGGCCCGAGCTCGGGCCGATCGAGGCTGTCGAGGTCCCGGCGGACCTCGTCGAACACGACGTCGAGCGCGCCCTTCCCCACCTCCTTCAGCGCGAACGACACCTGGATCTGCGACGTCCCCTCGTAGATCGTCGTGATCATCGCGTCGGCGTGGAGCTTGCCCGGCACCGATTCGGCCATGAAGCCGAGCCCGCCGTGCACCTGGATTGCGTTGCGCGTGACTTCGACGCAGCCCTCGGTCGCGAGATACTTCGCGAGCGGCGTCATCAGTCGGATGCGCACGTCGTTGCGCTCGTAGATCCCCTCCCACCGCGCGCGGACCGCCGCCGGCGCATCGCCGCGGTCGAGGTATGCGCGGATCGAGTGGTTGCGATCCACGAGCGCGCAGGTGCGGTAGAGCAGCGCGCGGCTCGCCTCCAGCGCGGTGATCATGCGCGCCAGCTGGTTCTTGATCAGCGGCTGCTCCGAGATCGGGGAGCCGAACTGCACGCGCTCGCGCGCATAGCGCACCGCGGAGTCGACCGCCGCCTCGGCGATGCCTACGGCCTGCGCCGCGACGCCGAGCCGCGCGTTGTTCATCAGCGAGAGCATCGCGCGAAAGCCGCGCCCCTTCTCGCCGATCCGGTAGGCGATCGCCTCATCGAATGCGATCGCGGCGGTCGGCGAGCCGTGGATCCCGAGCTTCTGCTCGAGCCGCACGATCTTCACCCCGTTCGGCTTGCCGTCGGGCAGCGTGCGCGGGCACACATAGAGCGAGAGGCCGTTGGTGGTGCCCAGACTCTTGTCGTAGGTGTCGTCGTCGCGCGCGAGCACGAGATGCACGTGCGAGCCGCCGTTGGTGATGAAGATCTTCTCGCCGTCGAGATGGATCCGACCGTCCCGCTCGGCGGCGCGCGTGCGGATCGCGCCGAGGTCCGAGCCCGCCTGCGGCTCGGTCAGGTCCATCGCGCCCATCAGCTCGCCGGTCGCGAAGCCCGGCAGGTAGCGCTGCTTCAGCTCCGGAGTGCCGTAGAGCTGGATGTCCTCGGCCACGCCGGCCTGGAGGCCCACGATCGTCATCAGCCCAGCGTCGGCGCGCGCGATCATCTGGAGGATCACGTTGGCGACCCAGCTCGGCAGGCCGTAGCCGCCGTAGGCCTCGGCGACGCCGAAGCTGACCAGCCCGGCCTTCGCCAGCGTGTCGTAGGCGGCGCGGATCGCCGGCGGGTACTGGACCTCGCCGCCAACCAGCTTTGCCTCCGCGTGCCACGACGCACGCAGCGATGGCTCGAGCTCGGTGCAGATCTGGGCGGCCGTCTGCAGCACGGTCTCGAGCGTCTCCCGCTCGGCGCGCGGGTCGGCCTGCGCGCCCCCGCGCAGATCGAAGTACTCGTCCCACGCGATCATGTGCTGCAGGTAGAGATCGACGACGGGGGAGAAATAGGGGATCAC
>DATFWW010000124.1:0-2722 GCA_035258825.1 Myxococcota bacterium | reverse complement strand
CGAGCCGATCCTTTTCGTGCTCCAGGGCCTGCTCTCGCGTCTGCTCGAGCGGCTCGGCGCGCGACATCTGGGCTGCGGCGATCTCGATCTCGCGCTCGACCTCGCCGACGGTGCGCGCGATGCCCGCCGAATCGGCGTGGCCGCGCCGTGCGGCGAGCTGCGCGTGCTGGTGCGCCTCGCGCGCCACGCGCTCGAAGCGCACACGCTCTCGGCACCGGTGGTATGCGTGCGCGTCGCGACCCGCGCCGCCCCGTTGCGCCGCGATCAGCTCGACCTGTTCCGCCCCGCCGGGCCGGCGCCCGCGGTGCTCGGCGAGACACTCGCCGCGCTCCAGAGCCTGTGCGGTGACGAGCGCGTGGGAGCGCCAGTGGCCGTCGACACCCATCACCCGGACGCGTTCGCGCTCGCCCCCTTCGCGGTGACACTTCCGCGCGGCGCTCCCGAGCGCCGGCCGTTCACGGCTGCACTCGCGCTGCGGGCGCTGCGGCCGCCCGTCCCCGCCCAGGTGCGCCTGCATCAGCAGAACCCCGATTGGATCCGCAGCGCGATCGCGAACGGGCGCGTGGTGCGCTGCGCCGGCCCCTGGCGCACCACCGGCGGGTGGTGGTCGCCGGAAGAGCGCTTCGCTTTCGACCAGTTCGACGTCCAAAGCGAAGACGGTGTGGTGGTTCGGCTGCGCTTCGACCACATCCGCCGCGAGTGGCAGATCGACGCCGTCTACGATTAAAAACCAAAGTCGGATCCGCTATACAGTGCGCGACTTCGCGCCCGTGCCGGGTGCTTTGGAGGATCCCCTCGTGCCCGAGCAGAATCGCTCGCTGCGACTCCAGCCCGATGATCGGCTCGCCTTCTTCCGCGGCTTCCTCAAGCGGCCGAAGCAGGTGGGATCGATCATCCCGAGCTCGCGCTTCCTCGAGCGGCGCCTCACGCGCGCCACGCACGCCGATCGCGCCAAGCTGATCGTCGAGCTCGGCCCGGGCACCGGCGGCACCACGCGCGCGCTGCTGCGCGCGATGCAGCCCCAGGCGCGGCTGCTCGCGATCGAGATCAATCCGCATTTCGTCGAGGTGCTCGACCGCTGGCCCGACAAGCGGCTGATCGTCGAACAGGGCAGCGCGGTCGACATCGGCGCGATCCTCGCCAAGCACGGCTTCTCGGCGCCAGACGTGATCGTGTCGGGCATCCCGTTCTCCACGATGACGATGCCGATCGGCCGCGACATCCTGCGCTCCGTCTACGACGCGCTCGACTACGGCGGCGCGTTCGTCGCCTATCAGGTGCGCGATCGCGTACACACGCTGGGCCGCGAGGTGTTCGGGCGCGCACGCGTCCAGACCGAGCTGCTCAACGTGCCGCCGATGCGGATCTACCGCTGGGTGAAGACGGCCGCGCCCGGCGCGCCGCGCTCGGCCTAGAGCACGGTCCCCGACAGCAGCAGCGTCGCGACCGTGAAGTAGATCACCAGGCCGGATACGTCGACGAGTGTCGCGACGAACGGCGCGGACGCGCTCGCCGGGTCGAAGCCGAGCCTGCGCAGCACGAACGGCAGCAGCGACCCCGCGAGCGTGCCGAAGGTGACGACGCCGATCAGGCTGCCGAAGATCGTGAGCGCCACCAGCAGATAGTGCTGTCCGTAGAGCGAGGTCGCGGCTCCCCAGATCGCGACCCGCAGGAACCCGATCGCGCCGAGCACGCCGCCCAGCGCCACGCCCGCTGCGAGCTCGCGCCGGATCACGCGCCACCAGTCGCGCAGATTCACCTCGCCGAGCGCCATCGCCCGGATCACCAGCGTCGAAGCCTGGGATCCCGAGTTCCCGCCACTCGAGATGATCAGGGGCACGAACAGGGCGAGCACTACCGCGCGCGCGATCTCGTCCTCGTAGTAGGCCATCGCCGTGGCAGTCAACATCTCGCCGAGGAACAGCGCCGCGAGCCACCCGGCGCGCTTGCGCACCATGCGCGAGAAGGCGATCTGCAGGTAGGGCGCGTCGAGCGCTTCCATGCCGCCGATCTTCTGGATGTCCTCGGTGGCCTCCTCGCGCACGACGTCGACGATGTCGTCGACTGTCACGATGCCCTTGATGCGGCCCTGCGCATCGACCACCGGCACCGCCATCAGCTTGCTCTCGGCCATCACGTTGGCGACGGCCTCCTGGTCGAGGTCTTCGCGCACGGACGTCACGTCTTGGCGCATCACGTCGCGCACGGTGCGATCGGACGGAGCCCCGAACAGCTCGCGGAACGAGATCACGCCGATCAGGCGCTGGTCGGCGTCGAGCACGTAGATGTAGTAGATCGTCTCCGCGCGCTCGCGCGCGGCGCGGCGCAGATATTTGATCGCCTCGTCGACGCTCATGTCGGGCCGCAGCCGCACGTAGCGCGGGCTCATCAGCCCGCCCGCCTCGTCCTCCGCGTAGGCGAGCAGCGCGGAGACCTCCTTGCGCGTGGGATCGTCGAGCAGCTTCAACAGCGATTCGCGGGTCTCCGGCGTCGCCCTCTGGCAGACGTCGGCCGCGTCGTCCGGGGGGAGCTGTCGGACCCAGAGCTGGCGCTCGGTGGCGGGCAGCGACGCGAGCAGCTCGCTCTGCGAGCGGGAATCGAGCGACAGGAACATCGCCTCGGCTTCGGTGGAAGACAGCGCGCGGAAGCCCTCCACCCGCTCCTCCGGGTTGGCGAGGCCCCAGACCTCGCGCAGCTCCTCCGCGCTGAGACTCTCCTCGGC
>DATFWW010000123.1:0-21774 GCA_035258825.1 Myxococcota bacterium | reverse complement strand
CGCGCGACCTCCTGCCGATCGCGAAGCTGCGCGAGTACCTCGGGCCGACTGCCGCGCACGCCGCGGAGTCGCTCGACGTGGGCGCTGCCAGCGATCCACAGCGATCCGCAAGCGGTTACCACGTGCTCGTGCTGCTCGACCGCTCGCCCGGCGGAGCACCCCCGCTTTCCGAGGTGTCGGAGCAGGTGCGCGCCGAGCTGCGCCGACGCGCGAGCGAGCGCGCGCTGCGCAGCTACCTCGACGACCTGCGCGCGCGCGCCGACGTGCGACTGCGCGCGGAGCAGCCTTGAGGCGCGCCGCCATCGCACTCGCCCTCGCGCTGGCAGGCGCGGCGCCCGCCGCTGCGCACACGCGCAGCGTCTCCTATTCGAGCTGGCAGCTCGACGCGTCGGGCGCGACCGTGCAGGCGCGCATTTCGCTGCTAGAGCTCTCGCGCCTCGCGTTCGACCCGGTACTCGATGTCGGCGCCGGCGGCCCTGCCGCGCAGTACATGGCCAACCACCTCGCGCTGCGCGCGGGCGATGAGCCGTGCGCGGTGGCCCCGCCGATCGCGGCGGAGCCCGCGCCAAAGGGCTGGGCGCACTTCCGCTGGCGGATCGCGTGCAGCGCGAGCGGTGCGCGCTCCCTGGAGACCAGTGTGCTGCTCGATGTCGCGCCGTCGCATCTCCACTTCGCGCGCGTCGCACAGGCCGGTGCGCGCGAGGGCGCGCGCGAGCGCGTGCTCACCGAGGCGGAGCCGGTCTGGACGCTCGAGGCCGCGCCCGGCGCGGGCCCGGCCGCGGCGCGCGGCACCACGCTCGCCGGCTATGTCGCGCTCGGCATCCGCCACATCGCCACGGGTTGGGACCACCTCGCATTCGTGCTCGCGCTGCTCCTGCTCGCGCGTCGCCTGCGCGAGGTGACCGTGCTCGTCACGGCGTTCACGGCCGCGCACAGCGTGACGCTAGCGCTCGCGGTGCTCGGCCTGGTGCGGCCGAACGGCGCCGCGATCGAGGCGCTGATCGGCTATTCGATCGCACTGGTCGCCGCGGAGAACGCCTGGCTGCTCGGCGGTCGCGGCGCGGCGGTTCCGGCGGCGGCGGCGCTCGGCACGGCGCTGCTCGCGGGGCTCGCCGCTATGGGAACCGGCGCCGTGGGACCGCTCGTGCTCGCGGGCCTCGCGGTGTTCACGGGCTGTCACTTCGCGCTGCTCGCACGCGCCGAGCGGCCCGCGCGCCTGCGCGCGGCGGTGGCGTTCGTGTTCGGCCTCGTGCACGGATTCGGCTTCGCCGGCGTGCTCGCCCAAATGGAGCTGCCCACGGCGCGGCTCGCCCCGGCGCTGTTCGGCTTCAACGTGGGCGTGGAGCTCGGTCAGCTCGCGGCCGTGGTGCTGGTGTGGCCTGCGCTCGCGGCGATCGCGCGCGCGAGCCCGCTGCGATGGGCGCCGCGCGTCGCGGAGGTCGGCTCCGCCGTGGTCTGCGGGCTCGGGCTGTTCTGGTTCGTGACGCGCGCGTTCGGTTAGGCAGCCGCGCCGTTCAAGCTGGCATCAGCTTCTGAGCGCACTCGGGGCAGATCGCGTGCGAGAGCTTGGCGTCGGAGTGCTCGCGCATGAACGCGTCGAGCTGCTGCCAGTAGCCCTTGTCGTCGCGCACCGCCTTGCAATGGGAGCAGATCGGGATCAATCCCGTGAGCACCTTGACGCGGTCGAGCGCCTGCTGGAGCTCCTCGATCAGGCGTTCGCGGTCGGCCTCTGCGCGCACTCGCTCGGTGAGGTCGAGCGCCACGCCGACCACGCCGCGAATCGCCTGGCTCTCGTCGCGCAGCGGCTCGACGTGGCCGCGTAACAGCCGCCGCTCGCCGCGCACCTCCACCCAGACCTCGAAGTTGCGCGCTTCCCCCTCGAGCGCGGCGCGATGCGCCTGGATCGACGGATGCTCGTCGTTTCCGCTGAACAGCTGGTAGACCGTGGTGCCCATGTCGGGCTGGGCATCGAAGCCCACGATCGACGTGTAGGTCGGCCGCGACCACATCAGGCGCAGATCGCGGTCGGCCGACCAGAGATAGGCCGGAACGTCCTCGATCATCGGCCGCACTTTCAACAGCTCCGCGTCGTCGAGGCGCTCGAAATGGGCCAGCCGCGTGCGCAGGACCCTCAGTTCGTCGATCAACTCGCGCCGCGATCGCCGCTGTTCGTCCACTCCGGGCCGCCTCCGGGGGCATTGCTAGTGCGGACCCATAATGTCACTCGCAAACGTCAGCGCTTCAAGATGTCGGTGACGGTGCCGGAAGCCACCTCCGCCGCGAGCCCGACCGTTTCCGAGAGGCTCGGGTGGGGATGGACCGTGAGCGCGACGTCCCAGACGTCGGCACCGAGCTCGATCGCGAGTGCGAGCTCCGCGATCAGCTCGCCTGCGTGGACACCGACGATCCCCGCCCCGACCACGCGCCGCGATTCGGGCTCGAGCAGTATTTTCGTCAGTCCTTCGCTGCGCGCGATGCCGAGCGCACGCCCGCTCGCGGCCCACGGGTAGACCGCCTTCTCGACGGCGACGCCGCGCTGCGCCGCCTCCACCTCGGTCAGGCCGGCCCAGGCGACCTCCGGATCCGTGTAGGCGACCGACGGGATCGCGCGCGCGTCGAACGCCGCCGGCAGACCTGCGATCACTTCGGCAGCCACCTTTCCCTCGTGCATCGCCTTGTGGGCGAGCATCGGCGCGCGGCAGAGATCTCCGATTGCATGGATGTTCGCGACGTTGGTCCGCTGCTGTGCGTCGACCGGCACGAACCCGCGCGCGTCGACGCGCACGCCGGCTGCCTCCGCGCCGATCCGATCGCCGTTCGGGCGCCGCCCGACTGCGACGAGCACGCGTTCGTACGACCCTTCAGCGGGCGCATTCGGGCCCTCGAAGCGCACGCGCAGCCCGGCGGCCTCGGCGCGCACCTCGGTCACCTTCGTCTGGAGATGGATGCCCGCATAGCGCTGCGCGATGCGCCGCTGGAGCGGTCGCACGAGGTCGGGATCGACACCCGTGAGCAGTGCGGGCAGGAGCTCCACCACCGTCACCTCGCTGCCGAGCGCGTGGTACACCGCGGCCATCTCGAGCCCGATGATCCCGCCGCCGATCACGAGCAGGCGGCGCGCTTCGCCGGTCACCTCGAGCGCGGAGGTCGAGTCGAGGATGCGCGGGTCGTCGGGAAGATTCGGCAGCGCCGCGTTGCGCGAGCCGGCGGCGAGGATCGCGGCGTCGAACGAGATCCTCCGCTTGCCCGAGGCGGTCTCCACGTCCACCTGGTGCGGCGAGACGAGGCGCGCGGTTCCCGTCACCACCTCCACCTTGCGCTGCTTCGCGAGCTGGCCGAGGCCAGCCGAGAGCTTCTTCACCACCGCGTCCTTGTGCGCGCGCAATTTCGCGAAATCGATCGCGGGAGCGCCGAACGACACGCCCTGTTCCGCGAGTGCAGCGGCTTCGCCGATCGCGAACGCCACGTGCAGCAGCGCCTTCGAGGGGATGCAGCCCACGTTCAGGCACACTCCCCCGAGTGCGGGGTAGCGCTCTACGAGCACCACGCGTTTGCCCAGATCGGCGGCGCGAAACGCAGCGGTGTACCCAGCCGGCCCTGCGCCGAGCACGAGGACCTCGGCGTCGCGAGTTCCTTCCGCCATCCTATAGGATCAGCCGGCGCAGGTCGGAGAGCAGCTCCGACAGGCGCGTGGTGAAGCGCGCGGCGTCGGCGCCGTCGATCACGCGGTGGTCGTACGAGAGCGATAGCGGCAGGATCAGACGCGGTACGAACGCGCCGTCGCTGTGCACGGGGCGCCAGCTCATCTTGCCGACGCCGAGGATCGCCACCTCGGGGTGGTTCACGATCGGGGTGAAGAACGTGCCGCCGATGCCGCCGAGGCTCGAGATCGAGAACGAGGCGCCCCGCAGGTCGCCCGGCGCGAGTTTGCGGCTGCGCGCGCGCGCCGAGATGTCCGAGAGCTCCGCGGCGATCTCGTAGAGGCCCTTGCGATCGGCGTCGCGCAGCACCGGCACGACGAGGCCGTTCTCGGTGTCGACCGCCACGCCCACGTGGTAGTAGCGCTTGAGAATCAGGTTCTCGCCGGTGTGGTCGAGCGAGGCGTTGAACTGCGGGTACTCCTTGAGCGCGTACGTGCACGCCTTGATCACGAACGGCAGGAACGTGAGCTTCACACCGCGCGATTCGGCCTCCGGCCTCATCTGCTTGCGGAACTCGTCGAGGTCGGTGATGTCGCCCTCGTCGTGCTGGGTGACGTGCGGGATCGTGACCCAGCTCCGGTGCAGATTCGCGGCCGAGAGCTTGCGGATGCGATGGAGAGGCACGGTGTCGGTAGGGCCGAATGCGGCGAAGTCGATCTGCGGCGGCGCCGCCACCGAGACGCCCGCGATCGGCACACCCGCCGCGGTGCCCTTCTCGATCATGCTCTTCACATAACGCCGCACGTCGTCGGGCGTGATGCGAGCCTTCGGGCCGGTGCCGGGCACGAGCCGCAGATCGACGCCCATCTCTCGCGCGAGGCGGCGCACCGAAGGGCTCGCGTGCGCGAGCGGCGCCGGCTGGATCTCATCCTCCGCCCGGGCGGCGGCGGGTTCGCGCGGCACCAGCAGGGCCGGATCGACCGGTCTCGGCGTCTCTGCAGGCGGCTTATGCGTCTCCGGCACCGGTCTGGGCTTCGGCGCAGCGGCCTCCGTCCGCGGGGCGACAGCGGGCTCCCCCGCCGGCTTCGCAGCGGGCTCCGGCGGCGATGCAGCGGTGGCCGCCTCCTCGACCTCGATGATCGCGATCAGCGTGCCCTCGCTGACCTTGTCGCCCACCGAGACCTTCATCTCGACGACGGTGCCCGCGAACGGCGACGGGATCTCCATGCTCGCCTTGTCGGTCTCGAGCACGATCAGCGACTGCTCGGCTTCGACGCGCTGCCCCTTCGCGACGAGCACCTCGGCGACGTCGACGTCGGCGAAGTCTCCGATGTCGGGCAGCAGCACCTTCTGCTGGGACGCCATCCTCACGACCTCGCGGGCGGCGGCTTGCCCTGATCGATCCCGTACTTCTCGATCGCCTTCCCCACCGTCGCGGGAGGGATCTCGCCGTCGTCCATCAGCGCCTTCAGCGCCGCGAGCGCAACGTAGTAGCGATTGACCTCGAAGAAATCGCGCAGGCGCTCGCGCGTGTCGGATCGGCCGAAGCCGTCGGTACCGAGCACGACATAGCGCCCCGGCACGAACGCGCGGATCTGGTCGGCGTGCGACTTCATGTAGTCGGTGGCGGCGACCACGGGCCCGCGCCGGTCCGACAGCTCGCGGTAGACCACCGAGCTCTTCGGTGCCTCCGCGGGGTGCAGCATGTTCCAGCGCTCGGCGGAGAGCCCTTCGCGGCGCAACTCGTTGAAGCTCGTCACGCTCCAGACATCGGCCTCGACTCCCCAGTCGTTGCGCAGGAGCTCCGCCGCCGCGCGCACCTCGCGCAGGATCGCGCCGCTGCCGAGCAGCTGAACGCGCAGCTCCTTGCCGGCCGCGCCACCCTGCTCCAGCAGATACATGCCGCGCACGATTCCCTCACGGACGCCCTCAGGCATCGGCGGCTGCTCGTAGTTCTCGTTCAGCACCGTGATGTAGTAGAAGACGTCTTCCTGGTCCGTCAGCATGCGCCGCAGGCCGTCCTGGATGATCGTGGCGAGCTCGTACGCGTAGGTCGGGTCGTAGGCGACACAGTTCGGGAACGCGGACGCGAGCACGTGGCTGTGGCCGTCCTGGTGCTGGAGCCCTTCGCCCGCGAGCGTGGTGCGGCCCGACGTGCCGCCGAGCAGGAAGCCGCGCGTGCGCGAATCGCCGGCTGCCCACGCGAGGTCGCCGACGCGCTGGAAGCCGAACATCGAGTAGAAGATGTAGAACGGGATCAGCTGCACGCCGTGATTGGCGTAGGCGGTACCCGCGGCGATCCACGACGAGATCGCGCCGGCCTCGTTGATCCCCTCCTCGAGGATCTGACCTTCGCGGTCCTCGCGGTAGTACATCACCTGCTCGTGGTCGACCGGCTCGTAGAGCTGACCCTCCGACGCGTAGATGCCGAGCTGGCGGAACAATCCCTCCATGCCGAACGTGCGCGCCTCGTCGGCGACGATCGGCACCACGCGCTTGCCGAGCTCCGGGTGGCGCGAGAGCGTGGTGAGGATCCGCACGAACGCCATCGTCGTGGAGATCTCGCGCTGCCCCGAGCCCTTCAGCGCGGCCTCGAACGTCTCGAGCGCGGGCGCTTCGATCGGCTGTACGCGCGGCCGGCGCGCCGGGAGGTATCCGCCGAGCGCCTGGCGGCGCTCGTGCATATAGCGGAGCTCGGGGCTGTCGTCGGCGGGCTTGTAGAACGGCGCCTCGGCGATGCGGTCGTCGGGGATGGGGATGCGGTAGCGATCCCGGAAGACGCGCAGGGCGTTCTCGCCCATCTTCTTCTGCTGATGGGTGATGTTCTGGCCCTCGCCCGCCTCGCCCATCCCGTAGCCCTTCACGGTCTTGGCGAGGATCACGGTCGGCTGGCCGATGTGTTCGGTGGCGGAGGCGTAGGCCGCGTAGATCTTCTGCGGGTCGTGCCCACCGCGGTTGAGCTGCCAGATGTCGTCGTCGGTCATGTTCGCGACCATCTCGAGCAGCTCCGGGTACTTCCCGAAGAAGTGCTGCCGTGTGTAGGCGCCGCCGCGGACCTTGTAGTTCTGATAGTCGCCGTCGACCGCCTCCTCCATGCGCTTGAGCAGCAGGCCCTTGCGGTCGCGCGCGAGCAGCGGGTCCCAACGGTCGCCCCAGATCACCTTGATCACGTTCCAGCCCGCGCCGCGGAACGTCCCCTCGAGCTCCTGGATGATCTTCCCGTTTCCGCGCACGGGGCCGTCGAGGCGCTGCAGGTTGCAGTTCACCACGAAGATCAGGTTGTCGAGCTTCTCGCGCGCAGCGAGGCCGATCGCGCCGAGCGACTCGGGCTCGTCCATTTCTCCGTCACCCATGAATGCCCAGACCTTGCGCTCGTTCGCGTCGATCAGGCCGCGGTGCTCGAGGTACTTCATGAGTCGCGCCTGGTAGATCGCCAGGATCGGGCCCAGCCCCATCGAGACGGTCGGGAACTGCCAGAAGTCGGGCATCAGCCACGGGTGCGGATACGATGAGAGCCCGCGCTCGCCCGCCTCCTGGCGGAAGCGGTGCATCTGTTGCTCGGTGATCCGGCCCTCCAGGAATGCGCGCGCGTAGAAGCCCGGCGAGCTGTGGCCCTGGACGTAGAGCAGGTCGCCCATGAAGTCGTCCGTGGGCGCGTGGAAGAAGTGGTTGAAGCCGACGTCGTAGAGGGTCGCCGCGCTCGCGAAGCTCGCGATGTGGCCGCCGAGCCCCTCGTGCTCGCGGTTGGTCTGTACCACGAGCGCGAGCGCGTTCCAGCGGATGATCGAGCGGATCCGGTGCTCGAGGCCCGGCTCGCCGGGCGATTTCTTCTCGTCGCCGGGGTGGATCGTGTTGAGATAGGCGGTCGTCGCCTTGTACGGAAGATGCGCGCCCGAGCGGCGCGCCTTGTCGATCAGCTGCTCGATCAGGAAGTGCGCGCGATCTGCACCTTCGCGCTGGAGCGCGGACTCGAGCGCTTCGAGCCACTCCTGGGTTTCCTGGGGGTCGCTGTCGTGCGGCAGATCGGCCATCAGATCGCTCCGGGAGAGGGCGCGGCCGCTGCGGCGCCCTCCTGCTGGGCTTCCCTCGCCTGCAATTCCTCGCGCGGGTCCACGCTTCGCTCGGCCTCGCCTCGCTGCGCGACCGCTTCGCGGTCTTGCAGGCTGCGCGAAACTTGCGCGCGCAGCTTCTCGAAATCTGCATCGGCATGGTAGGACGAGCGCGTGAGTGGAGACGACGCGACGAGCAGGAAGCCGCGCGCGAGCGCCTGCTCGCGATAGCTCGCGAACTCAGCTGGATCGACGTAGCGTGCGACCGGCGCGTGCTGCGGCGTGGGGCGCAGGTACTGCCCGATCGTGAGGAAGTCGACGTCGGCCTCGCGCAGCGCGTCCATCACCTCGAGCACCTCGCCCGGCTCCTCGCCGAGCCCCACCATCAGCCCGGACTTGGTGAAGGTTGCGGGCTCACAGCGCTTCACGCGGCGCAGCAGGTCGACCGAATGCGCGAAGCTCGCGCCGGGCCGGATCCGCCGGTACAGGCGCGGCACGGTCTCGACGTTGTGGTTGTAGACGTCGGGCCGCGCGCGGGCCGTGCGCTCGATCGCGCCGTCCTTGTGCCGGAAGTCGGGCGTGAGGATCTCGACCGTGGTGCCCGGCGTGCGCGCTCGGATGCGCTCGATGCAGCGCACGAAGTGACCCGCGCCGCCGTCCGCGAGATCGTCGCGGTCGACCGAGGTGATCACCACGTGGCGCAGGCCCAGCTCGGCGACCGCCTCGGCGAGCCGGTCCGGCTCGTCGTGGTCCACGCGGTCGGGCAGGCCCGTCTTCACGTTGCAGAACGCACAGGCGCGCGTGCACACCGTGCCGAGCACCATCACCGTCGCGTGTCGGTGCGACCAGCACTCGTGCAGGTTCGGGCACGCCGCCTCCTCGCAGACCGTGCCGAGTCCCAGGCGCCGCATCAGCGCGCGCGTCTCGCGCACCTCGGGCGTCTCGCGCACGTGGACGCGCAGCCAGGGCGGCTTCGGGAGCGCGGGTGCAGGTTCCGCGCGGCGAGCCGAAGGCGAGCGAAGACCGTGGGAATCGGAAATCGACGGGCTGCGGGCCATGACCTCGGGTCAGTGTTCCGGCGAGGATCTATGGCGTCAACGGTGCTTTCGTCTCCGCTGGCTTCTGTGCCTGCTCGGGCACGCCCGCCCGCCCCTCGCACCCCTGGTCGGCGCGGCTCGCGCTGCGGATCGCCGAGTACGATTCGCCGATGTGCTGGGCCAGGTTCTTCACGATCCCCTGCAGCGTCTCGCCGAGGCGCAGGAGGTCGGGCCGCTTCACCGCTCCCTCCTGGACCCCGCCACCGAGGATGCGGCGCTCGCCGTAGCGGAGGAGCGGAGTCTTCGTGAGTGAGTCGCGGAACTCCGCGACGACCTGTACGGATCCGTAGGAGCGCAGGTAGATCTCCTGCGAACCGATCGTTCCACCGGATCGGTAGAGCGTGAGGTTCGTCAGATAGAGCGCCATCGCGAGCGTGCACGGGCCGGGTCCCTTGGCGAGTGCCTGGCCGTACGCGCCGACGTTGTCGCGTACCGTGTCGGCCATCATCTGGTAGATGATCGTCTCGTCGTCCTTGGAGAGATGCTGCTGCCCCTTGGCATAGCTGATGCCGATCTCGGCCAGGAACCAGTCGTCGTAGGCACCGATCGGATGGTTCGGATCGACGAACAGCTTGCCTTCGCCCGGATGCGAGGGGATCGCGACCAGTCCGTCCGGACTCTTCTCCTCGCCGGGTTGGGAGGCCGGCGTCGCGCAGCCGAGTGCCGCGAGCGCGGCCACGAGGCCTAGCGGGCGAGTGGCGCGGGGAGGTCTCCACATCGCGCGCCCGATTCTACCCCATCGACGGGATCGAGTAGAGTCTCGGCGAGTAGAGCATCGCGAGTTCCGGAGGGTTCCGGAACAATCGTTAGGCGATGCGACGACTCCGTTCGAAGCGGAGTGCGGAGGGCAGCATGACCGCGACGCCGTCCCATCCCGAGCCGCCGTTCGAAGATCAGCGCGCGCTCATCTACGGCGCGGCGCGCGGCATCGGGCGCGCCGTCGCCCTGGAGTTCGCCCGCCGCGGCGCCGCGGTGGCGATCGCCGACATCGACCGCGCCGGGGCCGAGGAGACGGCACAGGCGATCGCTGCGGGTGGCGGCCAGGCGATCGGCATCGAGTGCGACGTGCGTCGCGACGATTCGGTGCGCGCCGCCGCCGCCGCCGCCGAGCGCCAATTCGGCGATATCGACATCGCGATGAACAACGTCGGCGTGATCCTGAGCGGCCATCCCGAGGACATCCCGATCGCCGAATGGGAACGCATCGTGGATCTGAACCTGATGTCGGCGGTGCGCAGCCTCGCCGTGTTCGTGCCGAAGATGGTGGCGCGCGGTCGCGGATACATCGTGAATACGGCGTCCTTCGCCGGTCTGTATCCCTACGCCACCAATCGTCTCCCCTACGCCGCGGCGAAGGCAGCCGTCGTCGCGCTCTCGGAAGGCCTGGCGCTCCACCTGCTGCCCAAGGGTGTGCGCGTGAGCTGCCTCTGCCCCGGGCCCGTGGCGACCCGCGTGGCGGAGGGCATGAAGAGCTGGTCGGCGGATGCGGTGATGCGCGGGCCAGGCTCACAGTTCAGGCTGCTCACACCCGAGGAGGTTGCGAAGACGCTCGCCGACGGCATGCGCGACGGCAGAGTAGTCATCCCCACGCACGACGAGGTGTTCGACGTGATGCGCGAGCACGCCGCGTCGCCCGATCGATTCATCCACGCGAAGCTCGCCGCCTTCGCACGCGGCGACACCGGATTGCCCGTGCTCGAAGCTCCGGAAGGTCGATGACCGCGCAGGGCGCGCGCGAGCGCAGCCGGCGCGGCATCATCGAGCAGAGCGCGGTCTGGGCGCAGCCGGCAGGCGAGCCCGCGACGCTGCTCGAGGCCTCGTGGCGCGATTTCGTGTTCGCGGAAATCTGGAGCCGCCCCGGGCTCGATCGCCGGGCGCGCTATCTCGTCGCGATGGCCGGCGCCGCCTGCGCGGGGGGGCCGGCGCACGTGCTGGAATCCTACGTGCGCGGCGCGCTCGTGAACGGCGAGCTGACGCTGGCCGAGCTGCGCGAAGGCGCACTGCAGGTGGCGGTCTACGGGGGCTGGTCCAGCGGTGCGCTGCTCGACGAGTGCGTGACGAGTGTGGCGGACGCCCTCGATCTGCCCGCCGCCGGCCATGCGCCGCTCGCCCCCGAATCCTGGGAACCGGCGGCGCGCATCGCGGCAGCCCGGAAGGTCTTCGAGAGAGTCGCGTGCACGCCGAGCCCGCCGCCGTTCTCCGCCTACATCGAGGTCGGTGTGCTCGCGTTCGTGTTCGGCGAGCTGTGGACGCGGCCCGCGCTCGATCAGCGCGCGCGGCGCTGGCTCACCGTCACCTGCGTCGCGCACTCCGCCGCCGACCTGCCGATCCGCTCGCACTGCTACTCCACTCTGGCGAGTGGCGACGCGACCCGCGAAGAGCTGCTCGAGTTCGTGCTGCAGTTCGCGATCCACGCCGGCTGGCCCCAGGCTGCGGTGGTGCAGAGCGCGATCCTCGAGCAGGCGCACCGCGTGGCAAAGGGACTGCCGTTCGAGCCCTAGGCTTCAGCTCCGCGCGCGCGGCACCGAGTGATCCCAGTCCGCGAGCAGCGTGCGCAGGCCCGTCACGAGCAGCAGCGGCTGGTCGAGCATCATGTGGTGATAGGCCTCGGGAATCTCGATCACGGGCGCGCTGCGCCCGAGCAGCTCGTACATGTACTCGCCGATGTCGGGCGTCACGAGCCCGTTCTCGGCGCGGAACAGCGCCACGCGGCAGCGCACGCGCGCGAACAGCTCGTGGATGGCGCGCGGCGTCACCCTCCGGAACACGACCGGATCGAACTTCCAGGTGAATCCGGGAGCACCCGTGGCGGGATCCGCGACCCGCACGAGCGACTCACGCGAGATGTGGTCGATCACGTACGGCAGCGAGGAGGGCTGGTCGGGCACGGTGCGGAAGTGGCGCAGCGCCGTCTCGACGTCGGGATAGATCTTGGGATTGCGGAACGCCTTGCCGAACGCGCCCTCCTCCTCCTCGGGGTCGGGCCGGCGCACGGCCGAGGCGAGGATCACGGCTCCCGCGAGCTGGTCGCCGAACTCCGCACACGCGGCGACCGTGACGAAGCCGCCCATGCTGTGCCCGACCACCACCGGCGGACCCGCGAAGCCCGCGCTGTGCGCCACCGCCATCACCTCGCGCGCCCACAGATCGCGCGGATATTCCGCGCGCCGCTCGCTGTCGCCGTGACCCGAGAGGTCGATCGCGGCCACGCGGTATTCGGGCACGAACAGCGGCGCGATGAAGCTCCACCAGTGGGCGTGGGCGGCGCCGCCGTGGACGAACACGATTCCGGGCCCGCCCTCCTCCCCCCAGCAGAGGTAGTGGATCCGCGCCCCCTCGACCTTCACTTCGGCGTGTCGGGGCTCGAGGCCGATCGCGCGCCGGAACCACGCGGGTGCTTCGGAAGTGGTCATCGGACGCAGCTCTCCTGACGGCGCGACGCGGAACCGTTCCGCGCCGGAAGTTCGCGGTCAAGGCCCGGGGACGGTCGCCCGAAGAGAAGCGCGGGAAGGTTGGCGAGGCTCGTGTGCGGAGCCGAGCTGCCGCTGCGGCACCCAGGCTGCACCTCTTGCGAACGCCGAGTACTGACGCGACTCGCCCAATCCTTTCCGATTGCGAATCGGCGTATCGACGCTTCGGCCGGTTGGAGTCACGCGTCGAGATCGACCGGCGCGAGCGAATCGATCAGCGCGTCGAGGCGATCCTCGACCGCCGGATCGAGCGCGCAGAAGCGCAGGAACCAGCCGTCCGCGTCGTCGCAGCGCTCGACCACGGCAGGCGCGAGCAGCGGCGCCGTGTCGAACGCGCCGAACACCGCGACCTTGATCGCGTCGCCCACCGACAGGCGCTCGTTCCATTCGATCCGGAGCCCGCCGCGCGACAGATCGCGCGCGAGCAGCACGTACGCGATCCCGCCGAGCACGCCCATCACGCGCTGCTGGAACCGGCGCCGCTGGGTTCGTCGGCGGTCGCGCGCGGGCAGCTCTGCGCGCTCGCGCAGCCCGCGGTCGCCGCGGCCCGAGCTGCCCTCGACAGCGGGGCGGAAGTCGATCGCGTGGCGGGCCATCAGCGCGCGCAGTGTCACGCGGTCGACGAGGTCGAGCGTGCGAAACGCGATCGAGACGTCGAACGCCCTGCCGTCGCCCGTCGTGACCTCGCGCGAGCCGAGCACCTCGCCCGACAGCGCGAGGCGGCGCGGAGCGCTGAGCTCGGGCGGCAGCTCGATCTGCACGCGGGCACCCGTGCGCAGCAGCGCCGGGCTGATCAACCCGCAGCCTCCGATCGAGATCCGCGATACGGTCACTTCGCGCCGGTCGTCGCCAACGCTCACCCACACTGGCGACCCGAGCGCGACGCGCGTGGAGAGCCGGCGCTCGCGGCTCGCCGCGATGTCGGGCCGGCGCGTGAGCAGCCGCAGCACTGAGTTCTCGATCGGGCGCACGAGCTCCAGATCGCACGGGGCTCCGCTCGCCCGGTGGCCGCCCGCGATCACGGCGTGCAGATGATGGGGCGGCGCCTCCCCGCTGCCCTCCGCGAGCGCGAGCGCCTGCGCGGGCGTCGAGAGCAGGATCGGGACCGCCTCGCCGATCGTCGCACGGCGCGCGTCGCAGTGGGCCACGCCAATCGCACGCAGCGCGGCGCGCACGTCGTCGAGCTCGCCGTCGTCGAGCAGGGCGACCCGCGGAATCTCGGCTTCCATCGCGTCCCGAGTGATCGGCGCGCCGCGGCGAAGCCTGAACCGCGTTCTCGAGCGATCAGCCGATCGAGCGGAGCTTCTCCTGCAGCTCCCCGTTCTCGTACATCTCCACGACGATGTCGCAGCCGCCCTGGAATTCGCCTCCCAGGTAGAGCTGCGGGATCGTCGGCCAGGACGAGTACTCTTTGATGCCCTCGCGGATCTCCGGGTCGGCGAGCACGTCCACGGTCCCGTACTCGGACAGGAGCGAATCGAGGATCTGGACGACCGTTGCCGAGAAGCCGCACTGCGGCCGCTGGCGGTTGCCCTTCATGAACAGGAGCACGTCGTGGTCCTTGACCAGGCCGTCGATGCGCGCGCGGGTCGAATCGTTCATCGGGAATCCTCCGAAAGTGCGGTGGGGGAAGCGAGCGGGGCGAGGCGGACCGGGTCGAGCCAGGCGGTCATCGCGTGCTCGTCGCGCTGGAGATCGGAGAGTTGGATGCCCGCGAGCGTCTGGCGGAGCGCCGCCTGCACGGCGCGCCACAGCGCGCGCAGGCCGCAGTCGCTCGAGCGCACGCACTTGCGCTGCTGGCCGCCGTGGCACTCGCAGAACTGCTCGGAGAAGAACGCGCCGCCGAGCACCTCGAGCGCGCTCCAGACGCTGATCTCGTCGGCCGGGCGCGTGAGCCGGTAGCCGCCGTCGGCGCCGCGCACGCTCTCCACGAGCCCGCCGAGCCGCAGCTCGCGCATCAGCTTCGCGGTGTATTCGGGCGAGAGGCCCTCGGCGTCGGCGATCTGCGAGATCGAGACGGGCGCACCACTCGCGCCGCGCGACACCTGGAGCAGGCAGCGCAGGCCGTATTCTTCGCTCGCGAGGAGCTGCATCGCCGTGAGGCTACGTGATACTATACCCGCGAGTCAACATTGAGACGCCGGTGACTCCCGAGCAATCCTCCGCCCGTCCCGCGCGCGATCCCGTTCGCGATCGATTGGGACGCCGGCTCCACGATCTGCGCATCTCGGTCACCGACCGCTGCAACTTCCGCTGCCCCTATTGCATGCCCGCCGAGGTCTACGGCGAGCACTACGAATTCCTGCCGCGGCCCCAGCTGCTCTCCTTCGAGGAGATCGTGCGCCTCGCGCGGATCTTCGTCGAGCTCGGCGTCGAGAAGATCCGCATCACGGGCGGCGAGCCGTTGCTGCGCCACGGCCTGCCGCGCCTGATCGAGGCACTCGCCAAGATCCCCGGCCTCGCCGACCTCACGCTCACCACGAACGGCTATCTGCTGGCGAAGCAGGCCGCGCCGCTCGCGCGCGCCGGCCTGCGCCGCATCACGGTGAGCCTCGACAGCCACAACGAGCGGGTCTTTCGCCGCATGAGCGGCCGCGACTTCGGCCCCGCGCGCGTGCTCGAGGGGATCGCGGCGGCGGCCGCCGCCGGCCTCGCGCCGATCAAGATCAACTGCGTGGTGCAGAGGGGCGTGAACGACCACCAGATCGTCGATCTCGCGCGCCATTTTCGCGGCACCGGCCACATCGTGCGCTTCATCGAGTTCATGGACGTCGGCACGCTGAACCACTGGGACCTCTCGCAGGTCGTGTCCGCGCGCGAAATCGTCGACCGCATCGCGAGCGAATACGCCCTCGAGCCGATCGATCCGAACTACGCCGGCGAGGTCGCCGAGCGCTGGCGCTATGCAGACGGGGCGGGCGAGATCGGCGTGATCGCGTCGGTCTCGCAGCCGTTCTGCCGAGGCTGTACGCGCGCGCGCCTCACGATCGAGGGCCAGCTGGTGACCTGTCTGTTCGCGGCCGGGGGGGCCGATCTGCGCGTGCCTCTGCGCGAGGGCGCGAGCGACGCCGAGCTGCGCGGGCAGATCGCGCGGGTTTGGTCGCGCCGCACCGACCGCTATTCCGAGGAGCGCGCCGCGCTCACCGACGCGTCCGGTCACGTCGCGCCGCGGCGCAAGATCGAGATGTACCAGGTCGGTGGTTAGGCGGTCATCTCGCGCAGCGCTGCAGCGAGGCGCTCGTAGTCGCCAATCGCGTTGTACGCCTGCGCGGAGATCCGCAGCAGGCGGCCCGGGTGTGCGGGGCACGTGAGCACGGGCACCTCGATGCGGTGCTCGCCGAACAGCGCATCGTGGAGTGGGTCGAGGTCGAGCGCCGACATCGCGCTCGGCGGTGGATGGTTCGGCAGCCGCGGGACCGGGATCGACGCCATCGCGCCGATCATCGCGTCGGGGCACGGCAGCGCGGCTCCGAGCGCGTCGGCCACGAGGCGCCGGCCCGCGAGAGCGAGCTCGCGATTGCGCGCGCGCAGCGCGGCAACCCCCCCGGGCAGCAGGTCCGCGAGGAAGCGCAGCGCGGCGGGCACCGCGAGCGCGGGCGTGTAGTCGTCCGTGCCCATCCAGAGGAATTCGATGTCGTAGCGCCGCTCGGGGGGCACGGGCGCGTTGGCGCCGTGGCTGATCACCGCCGGCCGGACGTCGCGGCGGCGGTCCTCGCGGACCCACAGGAATCCGACGCCCTTCGGCGCGCAGATCCACTTGTGGCAGTTCGCCGCGTAGTAGGCGGGGGCGATCGCCGCGACGTCGACGTCGACCATGCCGGGCGCATGGGCGCCGTCGACCAGCACGTCGACGCCGCGCGCCTCGAGCTCGCGCACGAGCTCGGCGATCGGGAACACGAGCGCGGTCTGGCTCGTGACGTGGTCGATCACGGCGAGCCGCGTGCGGCTCGTGACGCTCGCGAGCACCGCCTCGATCACGGCTTCGGGCCCTCGGATCGGGAACGGCACCTGCGCCACCACCACGCGGCAGCCGCGTTCTGCGGCCGCGTATTCCAGGATGTTGCGCGTGGCGTTGTACTCGTGGTCGGTGACGAGCAGCTCGGATCCGGCCGGCAGCGGAACCGAGCGCAGCACCGAGTTGATCGCGGTGGTCACGTTGGGCACGAATGCGAGCCCGGAGGCCGGGGCGTTCACGAAGCGCGCGAGCTCCTTGCGCGCTGCCAGGAGCAGCAGCGGACCCTCGCGGTTGAAGAACACGGCTGGCTCGCGCTCGAGCTGATCGCGCAGCGCCTGCTGCGCCGCGAGCACGGGCCGCGGACACGCGCCGTACGAGCCGTGGTTCAGGTAGATGATGTCCGGGTCGAGCGTCCAGTGCCGAGCGAGCCCGTTCGCTCCGTGTGGACGTGCGGCGTGTCGTTGCACGGGGCCTCCGGCCGCGCAGAGTACACCGGGCGCGCCGCTCGTGTACTTCCGCATCCGAACCGGTTCGCCCACCAGCTCGCGGCCGAGGCGATCGGCGCGTTCCTCGAACAACACATCGCGCCACCTGCGCCCCGTGTAGCAGTCGGGAATGATGGCTCGTCCCGAACGTGGCATCCTGGGCGAGCCATGAAGCGACTCGCGCTCGCGGCCGTCGCCGCCGGATTCGCGCTGCTCGTCGGTGCGGCCGCCTATCTGCTGTGGTCGCTCGACGCGCGCGTCGCGCGTGCGATCGAAGACGAGGGCACCCGGATCGTCGGGACGCGCGTGCGCGTGCATTCGGTCGACATCGACCTCGCGGCCGGCAAGGGCACGATCCGCGGTGTGCGCGTCGCGAATCCGGAGGGTTATTCCGCGAGTGACGTGATCGCGCTAGCGGCGATCGAGATCGCGATCGACGAGCGATCACTCGGCGGAAAGGCGTTCCACGTCAAGCGCGTCCGCGTCGGCGATTCGGTGGTGAACTTCGAGATCCACGAAGACGGCGGCTCGAACATCGAGCGCATCGTGCGCCACATCCGCGGGTCGGATCGCGAGGGCGGCGAGCCCGTCCCGCACGCAGAGCCCACGCGCTTCGCGATCGGCGAGCTCGCGTTCGCGGGCGGCGAGATCTTCCTCGCCCGCGAAGGCGCCGAGAATCTCGAGCGCGTCCATCTGCCCGGCCTCGAGCTCCGCGACGTCGGCGGCGCCGCCGGTGCAACGGGCGGTGAGATCGGCCAGCAGATCGCGCTCGCGTTCACGCGGCGCGTGATCGCGGCCACTGCGGGCCACCAGCTCGGTCGCGCGGTGGAGAAGGAACTCGGCGAAGCCGCGGGCGACGCGGCGGAGACGATCATCCGGCACGTGCTCGAGTGAGAATTTTGTAGAAAGGTCCGCGCCGCCGCCGGAGCGTTCGCACCCGCGGCTCCGACCGCCGGCTCCACGTCGCCAGGGCGTGACGATCATCACGCCGACCGCCGGCACATCGGTTGCAACCGATCTCTCTGCTTGCAGCGCTCGCGGGAGCGCTGCGCGCAGAGAGCGCGGCGGCGCGCGCGGCGTTCCGCGTCCTGCCGCTGCGGTCACAGGAGGTCGTTCATGTTCAAGGTACGAAGTGCGCTGGCGCTCATGGGCATGTTCGCGCTTGCGAGCGCATCCCAGGCCGTGGCCCCCGCATTCAACGAGCTCGACAAGGACCACGACGGAATGCTGACGCGCGCCGAGGCGGCGTCGGTGAAGGGGCTCGACTTCGCCAAGGCCGACATCAACAAGGACGGTCGGCTCGACCGGGCGGAATACGAGGCGGCGGTCGGATAGATCCACGTACCGGACGCCCGACGGATCGATCGAAGCGAGGATCGCGGCATGGAACGAGCGGCAGGTCGGAATCTCCCCATTCGGATCCGGACTGGTGCCCGGATCTGGACTGGTGCCGCAATCGCCCTGATCGCGTTGCTCGCGGTGATCGGCAGGTCTGCGCCCGCTTCGGCGGCGCATACCGAGGTGTCGTTCGAATTCTTCCACTCGACCCTGGCTCCGTACGGGAACTGGCACGTGTCGGCGAGCTACGGGCGGGTCTGGATCCCACACATGCACGTGATCGAGTGGCACCCGTACGCCGACGGTCACTGGGTGTACTCGGATCTCGGCTGGGCCTGGGTCTCCGACTACGAATGGGGCGCGATTCCGTACCACTACGGAACCTGGGCGCTCGATCCGGAGCTCGGCTGGGTCTGGGTGCCGGGTTATGTCTGGGCCCCCTCGTGGGTCGTGTTCCGCACCGGGCCGAGCTATGTCGGCTGGGCGCCCGTGCCGCCCAGCTTCTCGGTAGGCGTGTCGTTCGAGTTCGGCGACTACGCGCCCGACCACTTCGTGTTCGTTCGCGAGGCCGACTTCCTCGCCCCCGAAGTGCACCGCTACGCCGTGCCGATCGAGCGCACGCGCGCGATCTACAACGACACGCGGGTCGTGAACCGGATCCGGATCGAGAACGACGTGGTCGTGAACCGCGGGCTCGACGTGCAGCGGTTCGAACGCGTCGCGCGCGCACCGCTTCCGCGCGAGCCGATCGAGCGCGTGCCGCGGGTCGCACCCGGCGACCGCGTGACGCGCGAGGATCTGCGCGTCGACCCGCGGCGGATCGACCGCGGCAGCGTGCGCGCAGCGGCGCCCGCCCCCGCCGAGGGCGTGCCTGCGCCCGAGCGAGCGCCGAGCGAAGTCCGGCACGGACGCGACCGCGGTCCGGCGATCGAGCAACCGCGCGAGCCCGAGCCCGTGTTCGAGCAGCCGTCCGAGCCGCACGCGCCCGCCGCGCGGCATTCGCGCGAGCGCGCACCCGCAGCCGAGCAACCTGCGCCGCCGCGTCAGCGCGGACCCGCGGTCGAGTATCCGCGCGAGCACGAGCCCGCGGCCGAGCGACCGCGCGAGGGCCGAGGCGGCGAGCCGGGTCCGACCGGCACGGGACCCGAGCCCGAGCATCCGCGCGAAGCACCTGGCGCCGGACCGGACCGCGAGCCGCACCCCGCCGGCCCGCCGCCGCACAGAGGCCGGGGCGGACCTCCGCACCAAGAAGAGCCCCCGCCGCAGGGTGACCAACAGGACCAGCACGATGGCGGACACGGCCAGCGCGGCTGACGGCGGTGCGCGCGATCAGATCTCGTAGTAGAGCTTCTGCTCGCCGAGTCCGCTGCGCCGCGGGCAGTGGTCACAGCGCGAGGTGATGATCTCGTAGGCGTACCGGATCGCGAGCAGCGTGCTGGTCTGCCGGACGGGCTGCTCGAGGAACACGCGCTCGCCGAGCCGGCCGGTGAGGCCGGTCCTCTCCATCTTGTCGGCGAACTCCGGCCGCACGCCGCACAGCAGCACGCGCACGCCGTGCGCCTTCATCCGGTCGAGGAAGCCCTCGAGCAGCGACAGGCCGACCGCATCGGGGTTGCGCGCGCGCTTCACGCGCAGCACGAGTACCTGCGTAGACGGGGTCACGCGCGCCTCGATCGCCGCGAAGTGCTGCTCGAGCGCCGCGGTGGCGCCGAAGAACATCTCGCCCTCGAGGCCGTAGATCAGCGTGCGCTCGCACGGCGTGTCGTCGGGCAGGCGCTCGTGCAACGAGCCCTCGTCGGTCAGCACGAACTCGGTGAGCAGCATCCGCCCCGCGCGCGGGACCGCGAGCAGAAACGACATCGTCACGCCGATCAGGACGCAGAACTCGATCGAGATGAACACGGCGGCGAACGCCGTTGCGGCGACGATTGCCGCGTCGAAGCGCGTCGCGCGCAGGTGATAGGCGAGCGCCCGCCAGTCCACCATCTTCCACGCCGACACCATCAGGATCCCGGCCAGCGCTGCGCGCGGGATGAAGCGCGCGAACGGCGCGAACGCGAGCATGATCAGCGCCACGGCGGCCGCCGAGACCACGCCCGACCACTGCGTGACCGCGCCCGCCTGCTGGTTGATCGCCGAGCGCGTGAGCGAGCCCGAGCCCGGGAAGCACTGGAAGAAGCTGCCGGAGAAGTTCGCGAGCCCCTCGGACAGGCACAGCTGATTCATGTCGATCTTCTGGCCCGTGATCGCGGCCATCGCCTTCGACATCGAGATCGCCTCCAGCAGCCCGAGCAGCGCGAGCGCGAGCGCGCCGCCGGCGAAGTCGCGGATCGCGGACGGCGCGAGCTGGGGCACCTCGAACGCGGGCAACCGAGCGGGGATCTCGCCCACCACCTTCACGCCGCGCGCGTCGAGGTCGAATGCGGAGACGAGAGCCGCCGCCAGCGCCACGACGATCAGGAGATCGGGGAGCAGCGGCAGGCCGAGCCGGCGCTTCGCCCGGCGCAGCGCGGCGACCAGCGCGATGGAGCCGATGCCGATCGACGCCGTCTCCGCGTGGATCCCGCCGCCGTAGACGAGCGTCTGCCACAGCCGATAGAGGAAGTGGTCGTGGACGTCGCCCATCGCCTTCAAGCCGAGCAGGTTCTTGATCTGATCGAGCACGAGCAGCGTGCCGGCGCCTGCGGTGAAGCCCACGATCACGGAATTCGAGATGTAGCGGGTGAGGTCGCCGAGCCGGAGCAGCGTGATGCCGAGCTGGATCGCGCCGACCAGGAACGCGAGCAACACGGCGACCTGCAACCGCTGATCCGCGGCGACAGCGCCGATCACCGAGAGCAGCGCGATCGAGAGCGCGTTGGTCGGGCCGTTGATCAGCTGGCGCGAGGAGGAGAACACCGCGCCCACGGCCGTCACCACGATCGCGGAGTAGAGGCCGTATTCGGCCGGCAGACCCGCGACCTGCGCGTAGGCCATCGCCTGTGGAACCGCGACCGCGGCCACCGTGAGCCCGGCGAGACCATCGGCGCGCAGAGCGGTGGCCGGGTAGCTCCGCAGCGCGTCGAACGCCGGGAACAATCGATACAGCCGCTCCCGGAACGGCGTCGCGGCTGTGGGGGCGATCGAGGCCAACGGCACCTCTGCGGTCGAGGAGCCGAAGACTATCGCGTCGCGGTGAAGCGCGTGATCAGGCCCAGCGTCGATACGATCTCGAACGGCTTCGCCGCCCGCTGAAGTGGACTTTGCGCGCGGCCGTTACACTGCCGCGCAACGCATGCGCCGCTCGCTCACGCGATTCGACGTCACCTGCCTCGGTCTCAATGCGATCGTTGGATCGGGCATCTTCCTCTTGCCCGACGACCTCTACCGCGAGATGGGCGCGCTCTCGCCGCTCGCGTTCCTGTTGTGCGCGGTGGGCCTGCTGCCCGTGGCGCTGTGCTACGCGGAGGCGGCGAGCTACACCGAGGAGACGGGTGGTCCCTACCTCTACGCGCGGGACGCGTTCGGGCACCGAATCGGCTTCGCCGTCGTCTGGATGTGCTTCGTCAACGCGCTGTTCTCGTTTGCGGCCGTGGCGTCGGCGGCCGCGTCCTATGCGGTACCGCTCGTGCCGTGGCTCGGGTCGGCGCTCGGGCCGCGCGCGATCGCGGCGGCCGCGATCGCGCTGTTCGCGGTCCTGAACTACGTGGGCGCCAAGCCCGGCGCCGTCGCGGTCGATGCATTCACGATCGCGAAGTTC